>NC_014664.1:1680000-2030000 GCF_000166055.1 Rhodomicrobium vannielii ATCC 17100 | reverse complement strand
CCAGCGTCTTCAGGCCGCGAAGGGCGAGGAACGCCGGGAACGGATCGAGCACCGCGCCCGTCGCGTTTTGCAGGAAGCGCAGCGCGTCCGCGAGCGCGGGCTCCTTCACAGCGACGACGCCCGCGATGATGTCCGAATGGCCGGACAGATATTTCGTCGCCGAATGCAGCACGATGTCGAAGCCGAGATCGAGCGGCTTCTGGATGACCGGCGAGGCGAAGGTCGAGTCCGCAACCGTCAGCGCGCCCGCGCTCTTGCCGATGGCGGCGATGGCGGCGAGGTCTGGCACCTTGAGCAGCGGATTCGTCGGCGATTCCACCCAGATGACGCGCGTCTTGCCTTTCTGCACGGCCGCCTTGACGGCGTCGAGGTCGGTCACGTCGACAAACGTCACCGAATGCCCCGCCGTGCGCTTGCGGACGCGTTCGAGAAGCCGCCACGTGCCGCCGTAAAGGTCGTCGCTCGCCACGATGTGGCTGCCATGGTCGAGCAGTTCCAGCACCGTCGCCTCGGCCGCCATGCCCGACGCGAAGGCAAAGCCCGCGATGCCGCCTTCGAGGTCGGCCACCGCTTTTTCAAATGCCGCGCGCGTCGGGTTGCCGGAGCGCGCATATTCCCAGCCGGTGTGCTTGCCGGGCGAGCTTTGCGCGAAGGTCGATGAGGCGTAAATCGGCGTCATCACGGCGCCGGTGGCATCGTGCTCGACGCCCGCATGCACAACTTTTGTCGCCGTTTTCGTGTGTCGGTGATGTTTGGCCACGTCAGTCCATCTTTCTGCGTAGGTGGTTGAGGAGGTCGATGCGGGTGATGAGGCCGAGGAAGCGCTCGCCATCGACGACGACAGCGACAAGGCCGCGGTCGAACAGCGGCAGCAGGCTCTCGGGCGGCCGGTTGGCCTGAACGGTCTCGACCTTGGCGGCCATCGCGGCTTTTACCGGTCGATGGAAGTCGAGCGTGCCGGAGGTAAGCGCGACGAGAAGGTCGCTTTCGTCCAGCAGCCCGACACAGCGATCACCATCGAGCACGGGGACCTGCGACACGTCGTAGAGCTTCATGCGGCTGTACGCGGTTTGCAGCGTGTCTTCAGGGCCGACCGTCACCACCGCGTGCTCGTCATGACGGCGGGCGATGAGGTCGCGCAGGTCGCCGAAGCGCGGCCGCTCCAACAGGCCCTGATCGGTGAGCCAGCGGTCGTCATACATCTTGGACAGGTATTTGTTGCCGGAGTCGCAGATGAGGGTGACGACGCGCTTCGGCTCGGTCTGCTCGCGGCAATATCGAAGCGCGGCGGCAAGCAGCGTGCCGGACGACGACCCCGCGAGAATGCCTTCCTTGAGGAGCAGTTCGCGCGCCGCCGCGAAGCTCTCGCCATCGGTGATCGTGTAGGCGTGGGTGACGCGCGAAAGGTCGCTGACGGGCGGGACGAAATCCTCGCCGATGCCTTCTACGAGCCAGCTTCCGGCCTCGCCGACATCGCCCGACTTGATGTATTCGGCGAGGATCGAGCCTTTCGGATCGGCAAGCACGATATCCGTCGCGGGCGATACGCGGGCGAAGTAACGCGAGATGCCGGTGATGGTGCCGCCCGACCCGACGCCTGCCACGATGGCGTCCACCTTGCCGTCGAGTTGCTTGTAGATTTCCGGCCCGGTGCTGCGCTCATGCGCGGCGGGATTGTTCGGATTGTTGAACTGGTCCACGAAGAACGCGCCCGTTTCCTTCGCGATGCGCTGGGCGAGATCCTGATAATATTCGGGGTGGCCTTTCGGCACGTCCGAGCGGGTGAGGATGACCTCCGCCCCCAGCGCGCGGACATGGGCGATCTTCTCGCGGCTCATCTTGTCGGGGATGACGAGCGTCAGGGTGTAGCCGCGCAGCGTGGCGACGAGCGCCAGTGCCAGGCCCGTGTTTCCCGCCGTCGCCTCGACAATGCGCCCGCCCGGTTTCAGCGCGCCGGATTTCTCGGCGGCATCGATCATCGAAACCGCGATTCGGTCCTTGATTGAGCCGCCGGGATTTTGGCTTTCGAGCTTCGCAAACAGGCGGCAAGGGCCAGTGTCGAGGTGTGTCAGTTCGACAATTGGCGTATCGCCGATAAGTGCCAAGGGGCCATTGTAGTTTGTCATCGTCCGACCTTCCTGCGTTTTCCAACCCCGCGTGTTTCATTCAACACCAGAGCGTGTCTCAAAAGTTCGTTGGAAGCCGATCGACTGCCAAGCGCGCGATCGCAGGCGGATCCCGAGCCTTTTGCGCCTCGCCCACAAGCGGAATGTGTCTCTTTGCTCTGCAAGGTCAACATATGGAAATCCAGCAATTTTTTTGCCCAAACTGCCGAGCTTCGGTTGGGCTGTTGGTGCCGCATTCCTCTGACATCAGCTTCAACGATGGCTGGTTTCTATGGATTCCTCGTTTCGAGAACGCGCGTCTCTCGCTGAACCCGAACTTCGGCGCCGCTTTGCTTTCTATCGCGGGGCGCAATCGCGAGGCTTGTTTCAGGGGACAAGGCGTCGTCGAAGTGCCTGAAATCGCGCCGCCGCTGGCGCGCAAGCTTCGGTAGCTGCCTGACGCGGCCCGCTCCGCCCGGCCAGACGACGCGCATTGCCCCTTAACCATCCCCGTGCGATGAAGGCGTCGGCGAAGAGAAGGGGCATGGCATGATCAGGCGCATCGTCGCGGCAGTTCTTCTTTCACTTCCGGTTCCGGTCGCGCAGGCCGCGCAATGTGGCGGCGATTTCTCCGGCTTCATTGCGCAGGTGTCGCGCGACGCAGTGGCGGCCGGCATTTCGCGATCCGTCATCGACAGTGGGCTCGGCGGCGCGGGCCTCGATCAGGCGGTACTGGCCTTCGACCGCAAGCAGCGCAGTTCGTTCAGTAGCCCCAACTTCGAGGCCTTCGCCGCAAAGCGCGTGCACCCTGCGCGCATCAAGCGCGGCAGGGAGATGTTGCAACGTCATGCCGCGCTTCTATCGCGCATCCAGCAGCGGTTCGGTGTGCCGCCGCAGCTCGTCGTCGCCATCTGGGGCCTCGAAACCGATTTCGGCTCGGGCGACATGGGCAATCGGCCCGTGATCCGCACGCTTGCGACGCTCGCGTGGGATTGCCGACGTACCGAGTTGTTTCAGCGCGAGTTGATTGCGGCGCTCAAGATCGTTCAGCGCGGCGACCTTCCGCTTTCGGACCTGAAGGGCGCTTATGCGGGTGAAATCGGCCAGACGCAGTTTCTGCCCTCTTCGTACATAAAATATGGCGTCGATTTCGACGGAAACGGCCATGTCGACCTTCGCCACAGCGTGCCGGACGTGCTCGCTTCCACCGCGAACCTGCTCAAGGTCAACGGCTGGCGCGCGGGTGCCTCCTACGGCGAGGGCAGCGCGAACTTTCAGGTTCTGCGCGAATGGAATCGCTCCGAGGTGTATCGCAAAACGATTGTCTACTTCGCCGGGCGGTTGGCGGGCCAGTGAGACCTTCCTCACCTGAGGGGCCAAGACCAAGCCGTGCTCGGCAGCATGTCGGCGCAAAATAGAGGGCACTAACCTGAAGATCACGACGCCCCGTAGGAAGCGCCGGTGCTCATACGCGTTGGCATTATGCGACAGAAGCTTGCAGGCGTCAGGCATAAATATCCGGCGGGAGGCTGCGCCCGGCGTTAATGCGTAGCTATTGGCGTCGCCTGCGCGACCGTTTGAATTACGGACGCGCTCACTCTCAAGCTTGACAGCACCTTAATAATCGTATTCATGTACCATAATACCATTTTTAGGAGGTCGCCCATGTCTATCGGCAAGAACGCGTTTCGTTGGGATGATCCGCTTCTGCTCGAAGACGCCCTGACGGAAGAGGAAACGATGGTTCGCGATTCCGCGCGATCCTACTGTCAGGACCAGTTGCTGCCGCGCATCCGCGAGGCGAACCGGCATGAAGTCTTCGACTGCGCGGTGATGACGGAGATGGGCAGTCTCGGCTTTCTCGGCTCGACGCTGCCCGAGATTTACGGCGGCGCAGCCGTGAACTACGTCTGCTACGGTCTCATTGCGCGAGAGGTCGAGCGCGTGGATTCCGGCTACCGCTCGGCTATGAGCGTGCAGTCGTCGCTGGTGATGTACCCGATTTACGCCTATGGCACGGAGGAACAGCGCCGTAAATATCTGCCAAAACTCGCTCGCGGTGAGTGGATCGGGTGTTTCGGCCTGACAGAGCCGGATGCTGGCTCGGACCCCGGCAGCATGAAAACCCGCGCGCGCAAGACGGATGGCGGATGGCTCCTCTCGGGTTCCAAGATCTGGATCACCAATTCACCGGTTGCCGATGTCTTTGTGGTTTGGGCGAAAGACGATGCGGGCATCATCAAGGGCTTTATTCTCGAAAAGGGGATGAAGGGTCTGTCCGCGCCCAAGATCGAGGGCAAGTTCTCTCTGCGAGCCTCGATCACGGGCGAAATCGTGATGGAGAGCGTTTTCGTTCCCGACGAAAACAGGCTTCCCAATGTGGAAGGGCTGAAAGGCCCGTTCGGCTGCCTCAATCGCGCGCGCTATGGCATCGCCTGGGGTGTGCTGGGTGCGGCGGAGTTTTGCTTCCACGCGTCGCGGCAATACACGCTCGACCGCAAGCAGTTCGGTCGGCCGCTAGCCAACACCCAGCTCGTTCAACTGAAACTCGCCAACATGGAAACCGAGATTGCGCTCGGGCTCCACGCGTGCCTGCGGCTCGGACGCCTCTTCGATGAGCAGAAGATGGCTCCCGAGATGATCTCCATGCTGAAGCGCAACAACTGCGGCAAGGCGCTCGACATTGCGCGCATCGCGCGGGATATGCACGGCGGCAACGGCATCTCCGACGAGTTTCACGTCATCCGCCACGCGATGAACCTTGAGGCCGTCAACACCTATGAAGGAACGCACGACGTTCACGCGCTGATCCTCGGCCGCGCGATCACCGGCCTCAACGCGTTCGGCGGTTGAGCCATGGCAACATGCTCGACATCCCCGATCGAAGCGCGCCCCCGCGCGGGCGTGACCGGTGAGCCATTGCCGCTTGTGGCCGCCGGTGGCGTACAGCCGCAGCAGCCCCCGGAGGGTTCGCTCGTCGAGGTGGCGGACGGGATCTTCTGGGCGCGCATGCCCCTGCCGTTTGCGCTCGATCATGTGAATGTGTGGCTGCTGCGCGACGGTCAGGGCTTCACCCTGATCGATACCGGGATGGCCGATGCAAGAACGCGAGGCCTCTGGGAGCGGATCTTCGCAGAACAGCTTGGCGGTTTGCCGATCACCCGCCTGATCTGCACGCATCACCACCCGGATCATATGGGGCTTTCGAGCTGGTTCCATGCGCGCTTTGGCGTGAGGATGACCACGACAATCGGCGAATGGACTCACGGGCGGCTAGGCTGGCTTGAAAGCGGCGAGGACTTCCTCACTCATGCGAGCGATCATTTTGTCCGCTTCGGCCTTCGCGACGAACGGCTTCGTCTGGCGATAGCCGAGGGCAACAACTACCGCAAATATATCGATCCGATCCCGCTCGATTTCATACGGATCAGCGACGGCGACCGCCTGTCGATCGGTGGCCGCGAGTGGCACGTGCTGACTTTCAGCGGACATTCTCCGGAACATGTCTGCCTCTGGTGTCCGGAAGCCGACGTGCTGATTGCCGGCGATCAGGTGCTTCCGAAGATCAGCCCGACAATCGGGGTCTGGAGCAACGAACCCGAGGCCAATCCGCTTGGCGGATTCTTCGCCTCGCTGAACCGGCTGATGACGCTTTCGGACGACGCGCTCGTCCTGCCGTCTCACGGGCTACCATTCACGGGGTTGAGGCAGCGCTGCAAGGCGCTGAAGGCCCATCACGACGACCGGCTGAAGCATACACTCGACTGCTGCGGCGATCCGTCATCGGGCGCGGATGTCATGGAAAGGCTTTTCCCGCGTACGCTCAGCGGCCACGATCTCCTTTTCGCCGTCGCAGAAACGCTGTCACATCTCAATTCTCTGATCGCGGAGGGATGCATAGAATATAGCGCTGGTGAGAAACAAAATATCACATACAGCGCAAAATAATTGCATTTATTACTCTGAATGATATCAGGGCAGATGCAACCCGGTTCGAGTCGGCTGTCGAACCGGTAATTCAAGGGCACCTAGGGGTGGGGAAATGACGAAGAGAAAAGCGCGCCTTCGCGGCGCGAGCGGGCTGTTTGCGTGCGCCGCGACGGCATTGGTAATGCTGTCGCCCGCCGGTGCGGCGGATTTCTGGATCGATACGATCAAGGATCCGCTGCCGGAGAAACTCAGTTGGAAGGGTATCACCGTGTACGGCGTTATCGACGTCAACTACACGTGGCAGTCGAAGGGCCAGCCATTCGACGACGATCTCTATCCCGGCACCATCTACGGTCTTCTCGGAGCACCCGGCGCCCATAAGGCGTATTGGGGTTTTGCCCAGAGCGGCCTGTCGCAATCCTCCGTCGGCGTCAAGATCGAGGAGCCGCTGGGGGAAGGGTGGTCCGTCGTCGGAAAATTCGACACCGGTTTCAATCCGCTTTCGCTCGAGCTTTCCGATGCCTGCGCGAGCCTCTCGAACAACAGCGGAACATCGCTGCGTCAGCAGACCGCGAACGTGGATGGTTCGCGCTGCGGACAAGCCATCAACGGCTCCGCCTTCGCAGGCATCAGCAACGCGAATTACGGCACGCTGACTTTTGGCAGGCAGAACGCGTTCAATCTCGACTCCGTCATCGCATACGATCCGATGGGAGCCTCTTACGCGTTCTCGTTCATCGGCATGGTCGGTGTCACGGCAGGCATGGGGTCTACCGAAGCCGCGCGCTGGGATAACTCCATCCGCTACACCTACAATTTCGGCGCCTTCCACGCAGGCGCGATGTACGCCTTCGGTGCTGAAGACACAGCGATCCACGCTGACGCCTACGGCCTCAATGTCGGTGGCAAATGGCAGGGGCTTTCCGTCGATGCCGTGTTCGCGCAGGAAAACAGCGTTGTCAATGCAGGCAGGCTTGCCACCTACCAGAAGAATGCGTTGGCCGCGACCATCACCGACAACACGTCGGCCTCCATCATGGGCAAATACACCTTCAATCTCGGTGGCGGTTTGAAGGACGCGCCCGGCGACAAGCTGACGGTATACGGCGGATATCAGTACACGGTGCTTTCAAACCCCGACGATCCGTTGAGCGGTTCTCACACGACCATCGGCGGCTACAGGCTGGCGAGCATCAACAATCAGGCTTACCAGACCGACCGCATTCTCAATCTCGTCTTTGCTGGCGCGAAATATGAGATGCCGTCCGGCTGGAGCTTCGCCGCTGGCTGGTATCACTTCAACCAGAATTCCTGGCTCACGGGTGTCAACAGCACCAAATGTTCGACCGGCGCGAATTGCAGCGGCGATTACGATCAGGTGTCGTTCATGGTCGACTACGCCGTCAACAAGCATCTCGATGTCTATTCGGGCATCGGCTACACGGCAGGAAGCGGCGGTCTCGTTGCCGGCTACCTCTCGGATGAAGACACCTACGTCGTGACAGGCATGCGCCTGAAGTTCTGACGGCGGCGAGCGAGCCATGTTGGCTCGTTCGGCAGTGATCCGCAATGCCAGGAAGTTTCGATAGCAGGGTTCGGCGGTCCAGCAGCGATCGCCGCGCCATCGCTGCCCTGCGACTTGTCGCAGGGACGCTCAATAGTCGGAGAAATTGCCCGCCTAAAGGCGGGGAACTGGGTGGTCTCTTTCGGCTCGAGCCACACGAGGTGAGCAACGAAGCATGGGTGCAAGACGCGATCCAGCGAAGCCTGCCTGACGAACAATAAAATGAAGCGAAAGCTCAAAGGGGAGAGAAAAACATGATCAACAGACGCCGCCTACTCATACTCGCAGGTGCCGCTGGCGCATCCACCATCGCAGCGCCGTTCATCCGGCCCTCCTGGGCGCAGGCGAACACGCTGAAGATCGGCCTGCTCCTCCCGTCCTCGGGCACCTATGCTCCGCTTGGCGGAGCGATCACCCGAGCGATGGAGCTTTACGCCAAGCAACAAGGCGGCAAGCTCGCCGGCCGCGACATCGTCTTCGTCAAGGTCGATGACGCGTCCGAACCGGCCAAGGCGACGGAGAACACGACCAAGCTGATATCCGGCGAAAAAGTCGACGTGCTCGTGGGCACCGTCCACTCGGGCGTTGCCATGGCAATGGCCAAAATGGCGCGTGAAGACGGCTTGCCGACGCTCATTCCGAACGCTGGCGTGGACGCGATGACACGCGGCGGCTGCGCACCGAACATTTTCCGCACTTCATTCGGTAACGGTCAGGTTGGCGATGCAACCGGGCAAGCGATGCTGAAAGCTGGCATCAAGAGGGCAGTCACCGTTACGTGGAAATATGCGGCAGGCGAGGAAATGGTCGCTGGCTTCAAGAAAGCCTTCATCGCTGGCGGCGGCGAAATCATCAAGGACATCACGCTGCCCTTCCCGGACGTAGAGTTTCAATCGATCCTCGCTGAGGTCGGCTCACTCAAGCCGGACGCGGTCTATTCGTTCTTCGCTGGTGGCGGCGCCCTCAAGTTCATCAAGGACTATGCCGGCGCCAAGCTCAACGAGAAGATACAACTCTGGGGGCCTGGCTTCCTTACGGACGGCATCGAGAAGGCGGCTGGACCTGCGGGCGACGGCGTCAAGACTGCGCTTCACTACGTCGAAAGCCTCGATAATCTGGAAAACAAGAAGTTCTCCCAGGATTTCATGGCGGAATACAATGTGGCGCCGGACGTCTACGCCGTACAGGGATGGGACGCCATGCAGTTGCTGCGCATCGGCCTCGAAGCGGTCGGCGGTGACACGAAGAAGCGGCCGGAAATGTTCGCCGCCATGCGCAACGCCTCGTTCGATAGCCCGCGTGGACCTTTCAAACTCGGAACCTCGCACAATCCAATTCAAAATTTCTACCTGCGTGAATTGCGCGGTGGCGAAAACAGGCTTCTGGGGCTCGCGGCCGAAAAGCTCGCCGGCGACACCACCGGCTGCAAGATGACCTGAACGACAGTCTCGAACTTTTCATTCATCGCGGGGGCGTGTCGATATCGACCGCTCCCGAAGCCCCCGGATTGTGTTCATGAGCCTTGTCCTCGTCCAGATATTGAACGGGCTGCAATACGGCCTGTTGCTATTCCTCGCGGCCAGCGGCCTGACGTTGGTCTTCGGCATTCTTGGCGTCATCAATCTCGCCCACGGCTCGTTCTACATGCTTGGAGCCTATCTGGCGGTGACGCTGACGGCGCAATTCGGCGACATTTTCGTCGCGCTGGCGGTCGGCATTCCGCTCGCCTTCGTGTTCGGCGCGGCGATCGAATGGCTGTTCATCCGTCACCTCTACAAGCGCGATCATCTCCAGCAGGTTCTGCTGACTTTCGCGCTGATCCTCGTGTTCAAGGAAGTGCAGCAGACGCTGTGGGGCAATCACCCGCTCTCCATTCCGACGCCGTCCTACCTCTCGTCGAGCATCTCTCTCACGCCCGATCTGGGCTATCCGGTTTATCGCTTCGCGCTGATGGGGATCTGCGTCGCTCTGGCACTCGCAATGATGTTCGTCATCCAGCGGACGCGAGTCGGCCGCCTGATCCGCGCAGCTGAATCCAATCCGGAAATGGTCGAGGCTCTCGGCTACGATTCCCGCATCCTGTACCGGATGGTTTTTGCGGCAGGTGTGGCGCTGGCGGCGGCCGCTGGCATTCTCGCCGCGCCAGTCGAGAGCGCCTATCCGGGGATCGGCGATCGCGTTCTGATCATCTCCTTTGTCATCGTCGTCATCGGCGGCATCGGCTCGATCCGAGGCGCATTCCTCGGCGCGCTGCTGATCGGCCTCGCCGACGCCTTCGGGAAAGTCTTCGTACCGGAATTCTCCAGCGTGCTGATCTACGCGGTGATGGCGCTGATCCTGGTTGTGCGGCCTTCTGGCCTGTTCGGGAGGTCGTGAGATGTTGAAAACACCATCGCTCCGCGCGTTGCTGCTGCTCGCCTTTCTGGTGCTGCTGTTCGCCGCGTTGCCGTTTTTCGTCGGGCCGTATGGCATCAAATTCGCCACGCGGCTCATCATCCTGTCGATCTTCGTCGTAAGCCTCGATTTCGCGCTCGGGCTCGCCGGGCTCATCTCCTTCGGACACGCGGCCTTTTTCGGCGTGGGCGCCTATGCCGTCTATTTCGTGTCATCGGACGAAGGCGCGGCCAACGTTTTCGTCGCGCTCGGCGCTGGCGTCGGGGTGGGGGCGGTCTGCGCGCTGGTTATCGGCGCTTTCGCCTGCCTCACGCGCGGCTTCTATTTCATCATGGTCACGCTGGCGGCGGGCCAGATGATGTTCTCGCTGTTTCACGACACCGATATCGCCAAGGGGGCAGACGGCGCCTACATCAACATCAAGCCGGACCTGACGATCCTGGGCCACACGCTGATCGATTTCGACGACCGCCGCGTGTTCTTCTATGTCTGCCTGGCGCTGCTCGTGTTCACCGTCGTTGCCCTGTATATGCTCGCCAGAACGCCGTTCGGGCGCGTCGTGCAGGGATTGAAGTCGAACGAAACGCGGCTGTCGGCGCTTGGCTTTGATGCCTATCGCTTCAAGCTCGCCGCGTTTGTCGTCTCCGGCGCGTTCGCCGGTCTCGCCGGTGCGCTGTTCGCCTGCATCGACGGCTTCGTGACGCCCGATCTCTTCTCCTGGCATCAGTCCGGCCTCGCGATCATGATGGTCGTTCTCGGCGGCGCGGGAACCTTGTTCGGACCGATCCTCGGCGCTCTTTTCTATGTCTCGCTCGAAGAGACCCTGAAGACCGCGAGCCTCGTCGGCGACTTCGTTTCGTCGCATTGGCTCCTGGGCACCGGCGCTGTGCTCGTCATCGCCGTTCTGCTGTCGCCTGATGGGCTCGCCGGGTTCTTGCGCAACGCCGCTCGCCCCGCGAAGAAAGCGTTGCTTCAGCCCTCCGGCGACGCGCCTGCCGAGCCACGCAGGGCGTCGATACTGGCGACAAAGGATCTTGCCAAAACCTTCGGCGGCCTGCGCGCGGTCGATGGTGTCACGATCTCTTTCGAGCCCGATCTCGTCCACGCGATAATCGGGCCCAATGGAGCCGGGAAAACGACGTTCACGAATCTCCTGTCCGGCGCGCTGAAGCCTTCCGCGGGCGAAGTGACCGTCGATGGCGTCAATGTGGCAGGGGCTCCGGCATACAAGATCGCGCGACGCGGCGTCGGACGCTCGTTCCAGCGGACGAATATCTTCGCAACCTTCACGGTCGAGGAAAATTGTCGGCTCGCGGCACAAGCCCGACATCCATCGGTGGTGCGCCTGACCGAGCGCCTGAGCGCATCCGAACAGGCCAAAGTCGCCCATGCGCTCACCGTCGTAGGTCTCGCCGACAAGGCGGACACCATTGCTGGCGCTATGTCCAACGGCGAGCAGCGCCAGCTCGAAATTGCGATGCTGATCGCAAGCGGCGGCAGCATCCTCATTCTCGACGAACCGCTCGCAGGCATGGGACCGGAGGAGACGCGGCGCGTGATCGACCTGCTACGCGACCTCAAGAAGAACCACACCATCGTGCTGATCGAGCATGACATGGACGCCGTCTTCGCTGTCGCGGATACGCTGACCGTACTGGCGCTGGGACGTCTTATTGCGCACGGCACCCCCGACGAAGTTCGACGCAACGAAGAGGTGATTACCGCCTATCTCGGCGGTCACGCGCCAGAGATCGAGACCGAGGGAGCGAAGTCATGAGCGAGACACCGCTGCTTGAGGCGCGCGGCCTCAACACATACTACGGCGCGAGCCACGTGCTTCGCAGCGTCGATTTCCATGTCGGGCGCGGTGAGACGGTCAGTCTGCTCGGCCGCAACGGTATGGGGAAAACGACGCTGATGCGGTCGCTCATGGGCCTCGTCGTGCCGAAGAGCGGCGATATCCGCTTCGCCGGTGTCGAAATGAGAGGCTGGCGGCCGAGCGCTATTGCACGCGCCGGCGTCGGTTTCGTGCCGGAGGGACGCGGCATCTTCCCGAACCTGACCGTTGAGGAGAACCTCGTTTTCGCCGAGCGCGAAGGCGCGGATGGGCGTCGTGACTGGACACGCGAAGCGGTTATCGACCTGTTTCCGAGGCTCGCGGAGCGTCGCACCAATTGGGGCAATCAATTGTCAGGCGGCGAACAGCAGATGCTGACAATCGGCCGCGCGCTGATGAGCAATCCCTCGCTGCTGCTGGTCGACGAGGCGACGGAGGGGCTAGCGCCGCTCGTGCGTGACGATATCTGGCGCACGTTGAGACTTATCGCGGACCGGGGCGTTGCCATCGTCGTGGTCGACAAGAACCTCGACGACGTCGTGAAGCTCTGCCGCCGCCATATCATTCTCGTGAAGGGCCAGATCGTGTTCGAGGGCGATACGCACGCATTGGCGGCAAATGACGACTTTGTGCGCAGCCAGTTGGGGCTTTGAAAAAGAACCCTCCAGCGGGGCGCGGGATCGCCGTGTCCCGCTCCTTCTTCCTTTCCCGGATCGTCGTGAAATCCTATATCTAAGCTCGTAGAGATATTCGACATTTCAGCCCAGGTTGCAGCGAACCCAAAAGGCGACTGCATGTCCATTCAGAATTTGCAGTATTTTTTCGCTCCCAAATCGATCGCGGTGATCGGGGCGAGCGAGCGTCCTCGTTCGGTCGGCAATATCGTCATGCGCAACCTTCTGGATGGGCGTTTCGCCGGGCCTATACTTCCGGTCAATCCGCGAAGGGAGGCCGTGGCCGGTGTTCTCACCTACAAGACTGTTGCGGATCTTCCGCTTTGCCCGGAACTGGCGGTGATTTGCACACCCGGCCCGGCAGTCCCCGGCGTGATCGAGGATCTCGGGAAAAGAGGAACCCGCGCAGCCATTGTAGCGGCCGACATGAGCGACCCCGATGCGCTGCTGGCCGCTGCGCGTCGATACGACCTGCGTCTTCTCGGCGGGGCGAGCCTTGGCGTGTGCGTGCCTAAAGCGAACCTCTACGCGAACTTCGCCCACATGCAGGCGCACCCCGGCCGGGTGGCTTTCGTCTCCCAATCGGGCGCCTTGTGTGCCGCCGCTCTCGATTGGGCGAAGCCGCGCGGCATCGGGTTCTCCTGCGTTGTGTCGCTCGGCGACGCGGTCGAGATCGATTTCGCCGACATGATGGACTATCTGTCGAAGGACGAAGAGACGAAAGCGATCCTGCTCCATATCGAGACAATCCGCGAGCGGCGTGGGTTTGTCTCCGCCGCCAGAGCGGCCGCGCGCAACAAGCCGGTTCTAATCCTGAAGGGCGGCAATCGCTCCACTAACCATCCCATCGGTCAATTTCTGTCCGAGACGCTCGCCTCGCCGGATGGGGCCTTCGATGCGACCGTCAGGCGCGCCGGGGCACTGAGGGTGTACTCCATCGACGAGTTGTTTTCGGCCGTGGAAACGCTGTCGCGTACGAAACAGGTGCGCGGAGAGCGTCTCGCGATTCTGTCGAACGCCGGCGGCGCGGCGATCATGGCAATCGACGAGATCAACACGGCGGAGCGAGGCTCTATCGCCGACCTTTCGGAGAAGACGCTCTCGCAGCTGGCGAAAGTGCTGCCGCGCGGTCGACGCCCCGCCAATCCCGTCGATCTTGGCGCAGGCGCGTCGGCGGACGACTATACGGCCGCGCTGAAGGTGCTTTCCGAAGCGCTCGAGGTCGATGGCATCCTGATTATCCATGCGCCGAATGCGATGACGGACAGCTCCGAAATCGCGCGCGCCGTCGTCGAGGCGCAGAAACGCTACCGAAGCGGCGTGCTGGCGTGCTGGCTCGGTGGCGAGACGGCGAGTGCGGCGCTCGCCCTTTTCGCAGAGGCGGGCCTGTGCAGCTATAATTCCATCGGCGCGGCGGTAGGCGGCTTCGGTCATATCGTACAGCATCGCCGCAACCTTGCGATGCTGATGGAAACCCCTCCGGCGGATCTCGCGAACTTCGCGCCCGACCGCGTCACGGCGCGGGCCATCGTTGAAAACGGTCTTTCGCGGCCCGACGGCGTGCTCAGCGAGCCGGATAGCCGCCGCCTGCTCGCGTCCTATGGCATTCCGACGCTCGAAAGCATTCTCGTCGGGACGGCGGACGAAGCCGCGGCGGTCGCCGAGCGCATCGGCTACCCCGTGGCGTTGACGCTATCTTCTCCCGACCTGCCTCGTAAATGGGATGCGGGCGCGGTCGCGTTGAACCTCGAAAACGCTGATGCCGTGCGCTCCGCCGCAGAAGGCATCATGCGGCGCGTCCGAGACGTCGCCCCCGAAGTGCGGATCGAGGGCTTTGCACTCCAGCGCATGGTGGTATGGCCGCATTCGCGCCAGTTGATGATGGGCATTTCCTGCGATCCGCTGTTCGGCCCGGTTCTCGTCTTCGGCGAAGGCGGCCGCGCCGTCGAACTCGTCCGCGATCACACGGTTGCGCTGCCGCCGTTGAACCTTCCGCTTGCTCGCCAGATGATCGACCGCACGCGCATTTCGAGGCGGTTCGAGGCGCACGGCCTGCGCCCGGAGGCGAATCGGGACGCCATCGCGCAAGCCCTCGTGCGCCTTTCGGCCCTGCTCGTCGATAATCCGGAAATCACAGCCTGCGATATCAATCCGTTGTTCGCGAACCATCAGGGAGTGGTCGCGGTGGACGCTCGCATCCAGCTCGTGGCGCCCGACGACACGGACCGGCGTCGGTTCTCGATCCTGCCATATCCGTCCGGGCTGGAAGAAGCGACGACGCTTCACGACGGCTCGGAGATTTTGCTGCGTCCGATCCGCCCGGAGGACGAGCCCGCTCACGCTGATCTCATCGGCCGAACGAGCCCGCAAGATTTGCGCTATCGCTTTTTCGGCTCCACGCAGAAATTGCAGCACCACCAACTCGCCCGCATGACACAGATCGACTATGACCGGGAAATGGCTTTCATCGCCTCAACCACGGGAACGGATGGTCACGCTTCCACGCTGGGCGTCGTGCGTACAGTCACCGATCCCGACAACAAGAGGGCGGAACTAGCCATTCTCGTGCGATCGGATCTCAAGGGAACCGGCCTCGGCAGCATCCTGATGGACAGGATCATTCGCTACCATCGCAAGCGACAAACCGAAGCGATCGGCGCGCAGGTGCTCGCGGGCAACGAGCCGATGCTGAGGCTAGGGGGCAAATTCGGGTTTGAGGCTGTGACCGGTGCCGATCCAGACCTTGTGGAATGCACGCTTCGTGTCAACCCGGAAACAGCTTGAATCACGCCAATAGCCGTCCCCCTCGATGGACCCTCAGGCCGCCTTGGCCGTTATCGGCTCGTCAGCAAAAGCTGCATTGATCCGTGTCACGCCGAAAGGAGCCAGAATGATCGCCGTGAATCGCAGGGCCTTCCTCACAGGAGCAGCGGCATTTTCCACGTTCATAGTGATTGATCGGTCCTTCGCTCAAGCGTCCGGCCCGTTCAAGCTCCCTCCATTGCCCTATGCATTCGATGCGCTTGAGCCGACGATCGACGCCAAGACGATGGAACTCCATCACGACAAGCATCATGCCGCCTATGTGAACAACCTGAACGCCGCGCTCAAGGATCACCCGAAGATCGCGGAGTGGCCGCTTTCGCAGATCCTCGCGAAACTCGATGAGATCCCCGACACGATCCGCACGACCGTGCGCAACAACGCGGGCGGGCATGCCAATCACACGATGTTCTGGCAGGTGATGGCCAAGGACGGCGGCGAGCCGCAGGGCGCTTTGAAGGCCGCCATCGACCGCGATTTCGGCGGACTCGACAAGCTGAAGGAGCAGCTGAACACGGCCGGAACCAAGGTCTTTGGGTCAGGCTGGGTCTTCGTAACAGTCGATAAGGACGGCAAGCTGGCTCTCGTCGCAGCGCCCAATCAGGACACGCCGCTGATGAAGGGAACGCGCGTGCTGTTCGGCAACGATGTCTGGGAGCACGCCTATTATCTGAAATATCAGAACAGGCGGCCCGATTACCTGAAAGCGTGGTGGGACGTGGTGAACTGGAAAGCGGTCGGCGACCGATACGCCGCCGCGAAGGCCGGGGATCTGGATATTTAGCGAGCGATGGACAAGCCCGATGGAGAAGAGGCGCTCGAAAGCGCCTCCTTTTCGGCTCAGACGCCTTCGAAGAGACGGCGCTCCAGAAGGGCGTTGCCTTTCAGGTGGTGTAGGGCCTTGGCCACGGCGAGCACGCCGAGGTCGACCAGCGGCTCGACCAATATGACCAGCATGTAAGCACCGCCGAACGTGGTGATCTCGGTCACATTCTCCATGCCGAAACCCTGGCCGTAGAAGGCCCAGAAGGCCACCCATGCCACGATGCCCGCCTGATAGGTCGTCGAAAGAGCCAGTGCCTGCAAATATTTCAGCTCCACATAAGGCGTGTGCGGCGCGATAATGCGGCCCGCCACCGCCTTGATGCCGAACAGAGGCACGAGCAACGTGGTCACGTTCATGCCGTACTGAGGCAGATCGAAGGGCGCAAAGAACAGGCCCTGTACCAAGAGCCCGAGCGCGAGCCCTATCGCCGCCGGCGCGGCGCCGAAGATCAGGAACAGCGTCGAGCCGAGGATGAGATGAACCTCCGACACGCCGACCGGGTAATGCGGCAGCACCTCGAAGAATGAAAAGACAAGGGCGGTTGTCGCCGCGCTCCGCGAAAGCAGAGACAGCACTCCGCGTTCGCGCGCCGAATCATAGGCGAGTTTCAGGGCATAGCCGCCAGCGCCTGCTGCCGTGGCATAGCTCAGCCAGATTTTCCCGCCGTCCACGAGACCGGGTTCAATATGCATGGATTTTTCCTCTGCCGTCTCACCCGACGGCGCGAAAGGTTGATGTCATGCGCTCGGCCGGTCTCCTGACTCGCGGGTCGCTGCAACCTTCCGCCTTCCCGGCTGGGCCGAAGCCCGTGCCAGTGGCACCATCGAAAGTTACTCGCCGCTCACAGTCGCGGGGGCGGTCGGGGCTCTGGCTCAACACCATTCCCCGTTCCCGTTTCAGTTCGGATGCGACGCATCCAAACACCGTGCGCACCTGCAACACGCCGCCGAACACGGACAGCTGTCAAGCTGTTTGAGGACGGTTGCGGAGAAGTGTCAGTAGCCGGGAGGGATCTCACGCATGGTCGTGGCTCGGTCCGGTTATACAGACGCGCCAGCGTAGGGCAGGAAAGTGCTCCGATTTTCATTTACCGCGAGCGACCGTCCGATCATCGGGAAGGCGCGTTGCGGGCAGGACGGGCGCTCGCACACCTTGCATCCTGCGCCAATGGGCGTGGCAGCGGCGGGATCGTCGAGATCGAGCCCTTTGGAATAGACGAGCCGTGGCGCGTGGCGGATATCGCAGCCGAGCCCGATGGCGAAGGTCTTGTCCGGCTCGCCATAGCCGCCAACCGTATGCCGCACCGCGCGGGCGATCCATAGGTAGGTGCGTCCGTCCGTCATCTGCGCCACCTGTGTCAACGTGCGACCCGGCTGCGCGAAAGCCTCGTACACATTCCAGAGCGGGCATGCGCCGCCCACGCGTGAAAAATGGAAATCGGTGGCAGACTGGCGCTTCGAGATGTTTCCCGCGCGGTCCACGCGGATGAGGAAGAAGGGAACGCCTGCCGCTGAGGGCCGCTGAAGCGAGCTAAGTCGGTGGCTGATCGTCTCGAAGCCGACGCCGAATTGCTCCGCGAGCCTGTCGATGTCGTAGCGCGCGGCTTCGGCGGCAGCAAGAAAAGCGCGGTAGGGCATCAGAAGGGCCGCCGCGAAATAGTTGGCAAGGCCGATACGCGCAAGCGCGTGCGTCGCGGGCGAGCCCAGCGCCGCTTCCCTCGCGAGCCGGTTCAGCGGCTCCCCCATCTCAAGGAACGCGAGTTGCGTCGCCATTTGAAAGGCGCGCTGGCCTTGATCGAGGCGCGCGGAGAGGCGAAGCACGCGCTCCTTCGGATTATAGTCGCGGTTGGCCTGCCGGCTCGGAGCCTCTCCCTCGGGCTTTCTCACGCCGATGCGGACGCCGTGCCGCTGCTCCAGATAGCGCGCAAGCCCCTCGACGACTTCGCCCTCGACCAGCTCAGCCTCGGCGAAAAGCTTTTCCGCAGCCTCATCCAGTTCGGCGAAGTAGTTGTGGTGGCGGTAGAAGAAGTCGCGCACCTGCTCGAACGGCATGGGCGCAACGGTTGCAAGACCGGCAGCACCCAGGCCCAATTCATGGGCCATCGCGTCCCCGCGTTCCGTCACGTGGCGCAACCTTCGGTGAAGCGCCACGATCGCGCGGCCCGCAGCAGGCATCGAGGCGGCGATCTCGCGGATCTCGGCGAGACTGACGGTTTCGCCGCTCGCCGGGTCCGAGAAGACCTCTTTCAGGTCGGCGATCATGCGCGCTTCGTCGCCGTCCGACAAAAGCTGCATGTCGGCACCGAAGGTCGCGTTGATGCGCAGCAGGACCGGCACGGTGAGCGGCCGCTGGTTCTTCTCAAGCTGGTTCAGATAGCTCGCCGACAGCCCGATCGCTTCAGCGAAGGCGATTTGCGTCAATCCGCGTTCTTCGCGCAGCCGCTTCAGCTTTACACCGACGAAGACCTTCTTCATTCAATCGTCCATTCGCAAAATTCGCAAAACGAGCGATACCCATTCGCAAAACCCTGCATTTTCAGCCCTTCGAAATAGTCTCGTCGGCGAATATTGTAACACCCACGGCTCGGCGACAAGGGGGTTCATGACGATGCGATTGGTTTACAAGGCGACGGCGGCGGAAGCACTGCCCGCGCACACGATGGAGCCGCCTCGCTGGCCGGATCGTCCCGCCGAGTTCGCACTCTCCGCGTGTCCCCTCGGCTGCGACGCGGACTGGTGCGAGCCTGACCCGCGCGAACGCAGCGCAAGCCTCGGCGATGCGCCGCGTCAAATCGACGGAGCGACGTGCACATCCCGATAGCACGGTGCCGTTCACATCGGGCGCCAGGCTTCCCCTCGCCTGACCCCAAACGCATGCCGTCGAGCCACGGGCAGGCGGCGCAAGGCCGTCGGCATGCGGCGACGCCGCGCTTGTTTCATGCAGCAAGCGCGGCGTCTGTGCATCCGAGCGAGCGAAACGGCTGGATTCGGTTGTTCGCGATGCCGAGTGCGGCCAGTTCGGCGGCGATGCGCGCGAGCGCCGCGTCGTCCAGCAGGGCGGGGTGAACCGTCGTCCGCGTCTCGAACGCCACGCCGCTCGCCACCAGCAGCCGCAAACTTTCCGCCGCGCGCTCGCCGCTGCCCGGAACGCCCGTGATGCTCTCATACTCAGCGAACGGCGCTTTCACGTCGAAGCCCACCCAGTCGACCAGCGGCAGGACGGCCGCGAGCCGCGCCGGATATGGCCCCGCGCTGTGGAGGCCGACGCGAAAGCCCATCGCGCGCACTTCGGCCATCGCCTCCGGCAGATGCGTCTGCAAGGTCGGCTCGCCGCCAGAAAACACCACCGCGTCAAGCAGTCCGCGTCGCGTTTCGAGGAAGGAGCGCACCTCGGCCCATGACGGCCCCGCGCCGCTGCCCGCCCGCATCAGCGATGCGTTGTGGCAGTAGCGGCAGGCCCACGGGCAGCCCTGACAGAACACGGTCGCCGCAAGCTGCCCCGGCCAGTCGACGGAGGAAAGGCGGGCGAACCCGCCAATCTCGATGAGCGTCATTGCGCGCTCTTGTCGGCGTCGGCGCGCTCGGCCTTGCATTCGCGGAAATACAGCCGCTCGTTGAATTCGCCGACCTTGCCCTGATTGAACGACGAGACGGGCCGGTGATAGCCCATCACGCGCGTCCAGACTTCGCAGGGCTGGCGCTCGTCGTCGGCCAGCGTCACGTCGTCGGCGGTGGGGGTCCAATGTGCGTTCATGTCTTTGCTCCCTCTGTTGATGTGTTACGCCGCCGCCTTGCGTGCGCCGAGCCGTGCCCGCTTCGCCGCAAGCCGCTCCTCGTCGCAGATCGGGCAGAACTTGTGCTCGCCCGCGATGTAGCCGTGCGTCGGGCAGATGGAGAACGTCGGCGTCACGGTGATGTAGGGGATGCGGAAGTTTTCGAGCGCGCGGCGCACGAGCTTCTTGCACGCCTCCGCCGAAGAAATGCGTTCACCCATGTAGAGATGAAGCACCGTACCGCCGGTATACTTCGCCTGTAGTGGCTCCTGCCGGGTCAGCGCATCGAACGGATCGTCGGTGAAGCCGACAGGCAACTGGCTGGAGTTGGTGTAATACGGCGTCTCGTCCGTGCCCGCCTGAAGGATGCCGTCGAAGCGCTTCCGGTCCTCACGCGCAAAGCGGTATGTCGTGCCCTCGGCGGGCGTCGCTTCGAGGTTATAGAGGTGGCCGGTTTCCTCCTGGAACGCCACCATCTTCGCGCGCACATGGTCGAGGAAGCGGAGCGCGAAGGCGTGGCCCCACGGCGTCGAGATGTCCTCCGCGTCGTCGGTGAAGTTGCGGATCATCTCGTTGAGGCCGTTCACGCCGAGCGTCGAGAAGTGATTGCGCAGCGTGCCGAGGTAGCGCTTCGTGTAGGGGAACAGCCCCGCATCCATGTGGCGCTGGATGACCTTGCGCTTGATTTCGAGGCTCGTGCGGCCGATGTCGAGCAGATCGTCGAGCCGCGCGAACAGCGCCGCTTCGTCGCCCTTGTGCAGGAAGCCGAGCCGCGCGCAGTTCATGGTCACGACGCCGACCGAGCCCGTCTGCTCCGCCGAGCCGAACAGCCCGTTGCCGCGCTTCAGAAGCTCCGTCAGGTCGAGCTGGAGGCGGCAGCACATGGACCGCACCATGTTCGGCTTCAGCTCCGAATTCACGAAGTTCTGGAAGTAGGGGAGGCCGTATTTCGCCGTCATCTCGAAGAGGCGTGTCGCGTTCTCGCTCTCCCACGGGAAATCAGGGGTGATATTGTAGGTCGGTATGGGGAAGGTGAAAACGCGGCCCTTCGCATCGCCCGCAATCATGACCTCCATATAGGCGCGGTTGATCATATCCATCTCGGCCTGAAGATCGCCGTAGGTGAAATCCATCTCGACGCCGCCGATGACCGGCACCTGATCGCGAAGATCTTCCGGGCAGGTCCAGTCGAAAGTCAGGTTCGTGAACGGTGTCTGCGTGCCCCAGCGCGACGGCACGTTGAGGTTATAGATCAGCTCCTGAATGCACTGGCGCACCTCATGATAGGGCAGTTGGTCCCTGCGGATGAACGCCGCCATGTAGGTATCGAACGAGGAAAACGCCTGCGCGCCCGCCCACTCGTTCTGAAGCGTGCCGAGGAAGTTCACGATCTGCCCGACAGCGCTCGACAGATGCTTCGGCGGCGCGGCCTCGACCTTGCCGGGCACGCCGTTCAGCCCTTCCTGCAAAAGCGTGCGCAGCGACCAGCCCGCGCAGTAGCCCGCCAACATGTCGAGGTCGTGAATGTGGATGTCGCCATCGCGGTGCGCGCGGCCGACTTCCGGCGGGTAGACGTGGCTGAGCCAGTAATTCGCGACCACCTTGCCGGAGACGTTCAGGATCAGGCCGCCCAGCGAATAACCCTGATTGGCGTTCGCGTTCACGCGCCAGTCCGCCCGCTCAAGGTATTCGTTCATCGAGCTTTCGACGTCGATGGCCGCGTGGCGGTCGGCGCGAAGGCGCGCGCGCTGCTCGCGGTAGACGATGTAGGCGCGCGCGGTCGCGAAGTGGTTCGCGGAGATGAGCACCTGCTCGACGATGTCCTGAATTTCCTCGATGTGGGGCGACCGGCTCGCGAAGCGATGCGCAATGACCTTCACGGCCTGAATGGCGAGGAGATGCGCCTCGGTGGCGTCGAAATCGCCGGTGGCGCGGCCCGCGCGCTCGACGGCGGAGCGGATCTTCGCCGCGTCGAACGGCGCAAGCGCGCCCGAGCGTTTCACGATGCTGAGCGGCAGGCGGGCGGCGGATACGACCGCCGTGGAGTCAGGACTGGAAGACAAGTAAACCCCCGTTGGATCATGGGGGCGGGAGCGACAGGCACGCGAACGCAACCGGCTCACCGGTTACGGCTCGGCCTGCGGACACCCCGCCCGAGGACGTTTAATTCGGCGTCGCGGCAGGTCTCCTGGCTCGCGGGTCAATGCTTCCGTCTGGCCTTCCCGGCGCTTTCGCACCAGTGACGCTATCGACGGCGGCTCGCCGCTTACAGTTGCGGGGGCAGCGCCGGAGTTGCACCGGCTTCCCTCTTGGCTCCCGAATCTTGCGCTATCGGGGCACCGTGACCCCCACATTTAGGGTGTGATTCGCTTTGTCGAGTCACGAGCGGAGCTACAAAATTCATTCAAACGTGTGAACAGCGGGGAATGGGCAACATTGCCGCTTGCGACCCCCGCCGTTTGCGAAAACCGCAAATTCGCAAAGCTCGCAGATTTGCGGCGAAGCCTTCGCAAACATCCACATTTTCAGCCCTTACGACACGTTCATCGTTGCGGATATTGTGAAGCCGAAACGAACCCCGGGCGCTCGAATGCAAACCCTTATCGATGAAGCCGCCACCGAGGCGACGACCACCTTTGTGGAGATGGTCTTCCCCGAGCAGGCGAACCACTACGGCACGCTGTTCGGCGGCAATGCGCTGAACCTTATGGGCAAGGCGGCCTTCGTCGCTGCCACAAGGCGCGCGCGCCGCGCCGTGGTGATGGCCACATCCGACAAGGTGGAATTCCACGTGCCCGTGAAGGTCGGCGAACTCGTCGAGCTCTCCGCCCGCGTCGTGCGTGTCGGCCGCGCATCCATGACCGTCAACGTCGACATGGTCGCCGAGAAGCTGCTTTCGGGCGAGCGCCGCCTCGCCGTGCGTGGCTCGTTCGAGATGGTCGCTGTCGACGAAGCCGGGCGCCCCACGGCGTTCCGCCCCTGATTTCCAGATCCAACTTCCAGCCGCCGCCAAGAGAGGAACCTGCCCCGTGAAGTCGCATACCGTCCGCACATACAAATCCGCCGAGCCTCTGCCCCGCGCCGAACAGCTCGCGTGGAAAATCGCCGAAGTCGCCGCCGACCAGGTTGCGGTTGAGCCAACCGTGGTCGAGATGATCGGCAACCGCATCATCGATAACGCCGCCGTCGCTGCCGCTTCGCTCGCGCGCCGCCCGGTGGCCAATGCCCGCAATCAGGCGCTCGCCCATCCCTTCAAGCCCGGCGCCGGCGTGTTCGGCATCGCCTCACATCGCCGCTTTTCGCCGGAATGGGCCGCATGGGCCAACGGTGTCGCCGTGCGGGAACTCGATTTCCACGACACGTTCCTTGCCGCCGACTATTCGCATCCGGGCGACAACATCCCGCCGATCCTCGCTGTCGCGCAGCATTGCGGGCTTTCGGGCGAAGCGCTCGTGCGCGGCCTCGCGGCGGGCTACGAAATTCAGGTCAATCTCGTGAAGGGCATCTGCTTGCACGAGCACAAGATCGACCATATCGCCCATCTCGGGCCGTCGGCTGCGGCGGGCATCGGCGCGGCGCTTGGTCTTCCGACCGAGACGATCTGGCAGGCCGTCCAACAGGCGCTGCACGTGACGACGACGACTCGCCAGTCTCGCAAGGGCGAGATTTCGAGCTGGAAGGCTTACGCGCCAGCGTTCGCGGGCAAGATGGCGGTCGAGGCCGTGGATCGCGCGATGCGCGGTGAAGGTGCGCCGTCGCCCGCATGGGAAGGCGAGGACGGTTTCATCGCGTGGCTGCTCTCCGGCCCCAAGGCGGAATACACCGTGCCGTTGCCGGAAAAGGGCGAGCCGAAGCGCGCCATTCTCGACACCTACACCAAGGAATATTCGGCCGAATATCAGAGCCAGGCGCTGATCGACCTCGCGCGGCGCATGCGCGACAAGATCGGCGATCTCGCGGCCATCGAAAGCGTCGTGATCCACACGAGCCATCACACTCATTACGTGATCGGCACGGGCGCGAACGACCCGCAGAAGATGGACCCGAATGCGAGCCGCGAAACGCTCGACCATTCGATCATGTACATCTTCGCCGTCGCGCTGGAAGACGGCGGCTGGCACCACGTTAATTCCTATGCGCCGGAGCGCGCGCAGCGGCCGGAGACGGTCGCGCTCTGGCACAAGATTTCCACCGTCGAAGACGCGGAATGGACGCGTCGCTATCACAGCCGCGACCCGAAGGAAAAGGCGTTCGGCGGCCGCGTCGTCGTCACCCTGCGCGATGGTCGCGTGATCGATGACGAGCTTGCCATCGCCGACGCTAACCCGCTCGGCGCGCGCCCCTTCGCCCGCCCGCAATATATCGAGAAGTTCCTCACGCTTTCCGCAGGCATCGTCTCGCCCGCCGAGCAGCAGCGCTTCCTCGAAACCGTGGACCGGCTCGAACGGCTGCGCGGCGACGAACTTCTCGGCCTCAACTTCACCGTCGATCCCGCCGCGCTCGGCGCCGGGCGGACGACCGGCCTTTTCGAATGGAACGGCACATCGCGCGAGACGGGCCGCTGCACCGTCGTCGGCGCTTAGGGAGGACACCATGCTACAGGACGCAACGAAGGCCGCCGGGCCAAAGCCGAAGAAGTCGGTCGCGCTTTCCGGCATCATCGCGGGCAATACCGCGCTTTGCACCGTGGGCCGCACCGGCAACGACCTGCACTATCGCGGCTACGACATTCTCGACGTGGCCGAGACCTGCGAGTTCGAGGAGATCGCGCATCTCCTCATTCACGGCGCGCTGCCGACGCCGACCGAGCTTCACGCCTACAAGACGAAGCTCAAGGCCCTTCGCGGCCTTCCCTCGGCGGTTCGCACCGCGCTCGAAGCGCTGCCCGCCGCATCGCATCCCATGGACGTACTGCGGTCTGGCGTCTCGGCGCTCGGCTGCGTGCTGCCGGAGCCGGCCGACCACAACCACCCCGCTGCGCGCGATGTGGCCGACCGGCTCCTGGCTTCGCTCGGCTCGATGCTGCTCTACTGGCATCACTTCGCGCATAACGGCCGCCGCATCGACGTGCACACCGACGACGATTCCATCGGCGGGCACTTCCTGCACTTGCTGCACGGCGAGCGTCCGCGCGAAAGCCACGTCCGCGCGATGCATACTTCGCTGATCCTTTATGCCGAGCATGAGTTCAACGCGTCCACCTTCACCGCGCGCTCCATCGCGAGCACGGGCTCGGATCTGTATTCGGCGGTCACGGGCGCGATCGGCGCGCTGCGCGGGCCAAAGCATGGCGGGGCGAACGAGGCGGCCTTCGAAATTCAGAAGCGCTACAATTCCGCCGACGAAGCGGAAGCCGATATCCGCCGCCGCGTCGAGGCGAAAGAGGTGGTGATCGGCTTCGGCCATCCGGTCTACACGGTCGCCGATCCGCGCAACAAGGTCATCAAGGAGGTCGCGCGGCGGCTCTCCCGCGAGGTCGGCGCGACGAAGATGTTCGAGATCGCCGAGCGCATCGAAAGCGTGATGGCCGAGACGAAGCGCATGTTCCCGAACCTCGACTGGTTCAGCGCCGTCTCGTACCACCAGATGGGCGTGCCAACGGCGATGTTCACGCCGCTCTTCGTCATCGCGCGCACGAGCGGCTGGGCTGCCCATATCATCGAGCAGCGGCAGGACAACAAGATCATCCGTCCGTCCGCGAACTATGTCGGGCCGGAAAACGTGGCGTTCGTGCCGCTGGAAGATCGCGGGCGCGCGCCTGCATCGTCTTCCGCGCGTGCGGCGTAAGGAGCGGACATGCCTTATCTCAACGGTTTCGACCTGCCGGACCAGACGGCGGGCTTCCGCTTCCGCGAACTGCTGGAGCGTCGCGGCATTCTGAAGCTTCCCGGCGCGCATAATGGCATGGCGGCGCTTCAGGCAAAGGCGGCGGGTTTCGATGCGCTCTATCTCTCGGGCGCGGCGATGACGGCTTCCATGGGGCTGCCCGACCTTGGCATCATCACGGTGGATGAGGTGGCGTTCTTCATCCGGCAAATCGCCCGGTCCAGCGGACTGCCGTTGCTCGTCGATGGCGACACGGGCTACGGCGAGGCGCTGAACGTCATGCACATGGTCCGCACCTTCGAGGATGCGGGCGCGGGCGCGGTGCATATCGAGGACCAGCTTCTGCCGAAGAAGTGCGGGCACCTCAACGACAAGAAGCTTGCCGATGCGCGCGACATGGCCGCGAAGGTGGCCGCCGCTGCGAAAGCGCGCCGCCATCTCGTCATCGTGGCCCGCACGGATGCCGCCGCGAGCGAGGGGATCGACGCGGCAGTGGCGCGGGCCCGGCTTTATGTCGAGGCGGGCGCGGATGCGATCTTCCCCGAAGCGCTGACGAGCGCCGCCATGTTCCAGGAGTTCGCGCGGCGTCTCCCCGGCGTGCCGCTGCTGGCCAACATGACCGAGTTCGGCCGTACGCCGCATTATACGGCCGCCGAGTTCGAGGCCTGGGGCTACGCCATGGTCATCTGGCCCGTCTCGTCGCTTCGTGTCGCGAACAAGGCGCAGGCGAAGCTTTATGCCACGCTCGCGCGTGACGGCAGCACGGAGGCGATGCTGCCCGATATGCAGACGCGCGCCGAGCTTTACGACACCATCGGCCTCGCCCGCTACGAGGCGCTCGACGCGTCCATCGTGCGGACGGTGCTGCCGCAAACATAGAACGGCATCGGCATATAAAGATGTCGTTATATCGAGATTGACGGCGACGTCGATCTCGATCACACTCATCATTGTCGCGGTCTTCGGGCGCATAGCCCGATGCCAAGAGGGAAGCCGGTGCAAGTCCGGTGCTGCCCCCGCAACTGTAAGCGGCGAGTTCCGGCCCAACCATGTCACTGAAGCATCCGCTTCGGGAAGACGGGCCGGAGCGCTGACCCGCAAGCCAGGAGACCTGCCGCGACGAAATCGAAGTCCTCGGGCGGGGTGTCCCGATGGAGCGGTTGCGGCCCGCCGACTGGCGGCGTTCGCGCGCGTCCCATCACAGCCTTGCCCCAACGCAATGGGGTTAGAACGTGTCTTCCAGCATAAAAATCGCAACGCTCGGCACGCCGCGCATCGGTCCGCGCCGCGAGTTGAAAACCGCGCTCGAAGCCTACTGGGCGCACAAGATCGGCGAGAAGGAGCTGCGCGAGACGGCGGCCCGGCTTCGCGCCGACAATTGGGCGCGCCAGAAGGCGGCGGGTGTGACGGTGATCCCGTCGAACGACTTTTCCTTTTACGATCAGGTGCTCGACACAAGCGTCATGGTCGGCGCAATCCCCGAGGTCTACGGCTGGAAGACCGGCGGCGTTACCCTCGGCACCTATTTCGCGATGGCGCGCGGCGCGCATGGCGAGGGCAGTGCAGGCGGCGCGCCCGCGCAGGAAATGACGAAGTGGTTCGACACGAATTATCACTACATGGTGCCGGAGTTCACAGCGGGTCAACGCTTCACGCTGGCCTCGCTGAAGGCCGTTGACGAATATCGCGAGGCGCAACATCTGGGCTTTGAGACGCGGCCCGTGCTGCTCGGGCCAGTGACGTTCCTCAAGCTCGGCAAGAGCAAGGATCCAACGCTCGATCCGCTTACCCTTCTCGACGCGCTGCTCCCCGTCTATCTCGACGTGCTGCGCCGCTTTGCCGCCAACGGCGCCGAGTGGGTGCAGATCGATGAGCCGTGCCTCGTGCTCGATCTCGACGACGCAACGCGCGATGCCCTTCGGAAGACCTACCGCCGCTTCGCCGACGCGCTGCCGAGCCTCAAGATCATGCTCGCCACCTATTTCGGCACGCTCGGCGACAATCTGGACACGGCGCTTTCGCTCCCTGTGGCGGGGCTGCATGTCGATCTCGTGCGCGGGTCCGGCCAACTCGACGATGTGCTGGCGAAAGCGCCGCGCGGCCTCGTGCTGTCGCTGGGTGTCATCGACGGCCGCAACGTCTGGCGTGCGAACCTCGCCGCGATCCTCGACCGGCTTGAGCCCGTGGTGGCGAAGCGCGGCACCGATCACGTCCAACTCGCGCCGTCGTGCTCGCTGCTGCATACGCCGGTCGATCTGGAGCTTGAGCGCGATCTCGACGCCGATGTGAAAAGCTGGCTCGCTTTCGGTGTGCAGAAGATGGGCGAGCTTTCGACGCTCGGCCGCGCGCTATCCGAGGGGCGCGCGTCGGTCGCGCCCGCGCTCGAAGCCGCATCCGCAGCGCTCGCCGCGCGGCGCGCATCGCCCAAGGTTCACGACGCCGCCGTCAGCCAGCGGCTCGCAGCCGTGACGCCGGAGATGGCGCTCCGCCGTTCGCCGTACCCCGAACGCGCCGCGCTTCAACGCCGCCGCTTCGGCCTGCCGCTGTTCCCGACGACAACCATCGGCTCATTCCCGCAGACGGCCGAGGTGCGCAAGGCGCGCGCCGCCCACGCCAAGGGCGCGCTGACGGATGCCGAATACGATGCGTTCCTCCGCGAGGAAACCACGCGCACGATCCGCTGGCAGGAGGAAGTTGGCCTTGACGTGCTCGTTCATGGCGAGTTCGAGCGCAACGACATGGTGCAATATTTCGGTGAGAAGCTCTCCGGCTTCGCGTTCACGAAGAACGGCTGGGTGCACTCCTACGGCTCGCGCTGCGTTCGCCCGCCGATTCTCTACGGCGATGTATCGCGCCCCGAACCGATGACGGTCGGCTGGTGGCACTACGCGCAGTCGCAGACCGACCGGCCGATGAAGGGCATGCTGACAGGGCCGGTCACAATCCTCAACTGGTCGTTCGTGCGTGATGACGTGCCGAGAAGCGTCGCCTGCCGCCAGATCGCGCTCGCTATCCGCGACGAGGTGGCGGATCTTGAAAAGGCCGGCGCGCCGATGATCCAGATCGACGAGGCCGCGCTTCGCGAGGGGCTGCCGCTGCGTCGCGCTGACTGGAAGACCTATCTCGGCTGGGCGATTACGGCGTTCCGGCTCGCGTCGTCGGGCGTCGCCAACGAGACGCAGATCCACACGCATATGTGCTACTCGGAGTTCAACGACATCATCGACGCCATTGCGGCCATGGATGCCGACGTGATCTCCATCGAAACGTCGCGCTCGAAAATGGAACTGCTGGATGCGTTCAAAAGCTTCAAATATCCGAACGAGATCGGGCCCGGCGTGTACGACATCCATTCGCCGCGCGTGCCTGCCGTGGAGGAAATGACGACGCTTCTGAAACTCGCACGCGAGCGGCTAGCGGACGGCCAGCTCTGGGTCAACCCGGACTGCGGGCTGAAAACGCGCCGCTGGGAGGAGGTACGCCCGGCTATCGCCAACATGGTCGCGGCGGCGCGCGAATTAAGAGAGCGAAATCCGGCAGATTGATCCTGCCCGAACGGCTTTCCTTGCGTTCCTCAGAAGATGCGCGACGTTACGAGAGAAAGCGGGGCCTTGCGAGAGGCCTCGCTTGCTAAACCGCCTCCACGAAACTGGCGACAACCTTCTTCTGTCCGGCCTTCTCGAAATCCACGGTGAGTTTGTTGCCCTCGATCTCGGCCACGCGGCCATAGCCGAACTTCTGGTGGAAAATGCGCTGGCCGACCGAGAACGCGCACACCTCGGCGACGCTCTTCGCCACGAGCTCGCCGTCGATCTCGCGCGGGACGGGCCGCTGACGATTTTTCGCCGCGCCCTCGCTCCGCCAGTTCGTCTGCGCGCGCTTCCAGCCGGGCGTGCCGCGCTCCTCGTAATCGAATGGCGAAACCTCGGGCTCGTCGAACCGGCTCGCGCCGTAGCCCCCATTCGCCGCACCAAACCGCCCGTAACCATAGCCGCCGCTCTCAATCTTGAGTTCGGCATGCTCGACCGCAAGTTCATCGAGGAAGCGCGACGGCAGCGCCGACTGCCATGAGCCGTGCACGCGCCGGTTCTGCGCGAAGCTGATGGTAAGCCGCCGCTTCGCACGCGTGATGCCGACATAGGCGAGGCGGCGCTCCTCCTCCAGCCCCTCCTGCCCGTTCTCGTCGAGCGCGCGCTGATGCGGGAACAGCCCCTCCTCCCAGCCGGGCAGGAACACCACGCCGAATTCGAGGCCCTTCGCCCCGTGCAGCGTCATGAGGCTGACGCGGTCGCCATCGGCGGCCTGATCGGCGTCCATCACGAGGGAAACGTGCTCCAGAAACGCAGCCAGGTTGTCGAACTGATCCATGAAGCGAATGAGTTCCTTCAGGTTTTCGAGCCGAGTCTGCGCCTGCGGAGACTTGTCCTTCTGCCACATCTCGGTGTAGCCGGACTCGTCGAGGATCAGTTCGGCAAGCTCCGTGTGGGGCATCGCGCCCATGAGGCTGCGCCAGCGCTCGAAGCAATCGGTTAGCGCGCGCAGCGACCGGCGCGCCGCGGGCTTCAACTCCTCCGTCTCGGTGATCTGCCGCGCGGCGTGGAACAGGCTCAGCCCCTCGGCGCGCGCATGGCCAAAGATGGTTTGCACGGCCTGTTCGCCGAGCCCGCGCTTCGGCACGTTCACGATGCGCTCGAAGCGGAGATCGGCCGCCGGATTTTGCAGCACTTCGAGATAGGCGATGGCGTCCTTGATTTCCTGCCGCTCGTAGAAGCGCGGGCCGCCGATGACGCGGTACGGCATGCCCATCGTCACGAAGCGGTCTTCAAAGGCACGCATCTGAAAGCTCGCGCGGACGAGGATCGCGATGTCGTTCAGCGCAATGCCCTCGCGGCGGAAGCGGTCGATGTCCTCGGCGGCGAGGCGTGCCTCTTCGTCATCGTCCCAGATGCCGCGCACAGCGAGCTTTTCGCCCATGTCCGCGCCATCGATGCCGGTACGCAGCGTCTTGCCGAGACGGCCAGCATTGTTCGCGATGAGCTTCGAAGCCGCGCCGAGGATGTGCGGCGTGGAGCGATAGTTCTGTTCGAGGCGGATGACATGCGCGCCGGGAAAGTCCTGCTCGAAGCGCAGGATGTTGTCCACTTCCGCGCCGCGCCAGCCGTAGATGGACTGGTCGTCGTCGCCGACGCAGCAGATGTTGCGGCTGCCCTGCGCGAGAAGGCGCAGCCAGAGATACTGCGCGACGTTGGTATCCTGATACTCGTCCACCATGATGTAGGTGAACCAGCGGTGGTATTGCTTCAGCACATCCGGGTTATTCTGAAACAGGCGAATGTTTTCGAGCAGCAAATCGCCGAAATCGACGGCGTTCAAATCCTTGAGCCGCTTCTGATAGGCCGCGTAAAGCTCGATGCCGCGCCCGTTCGCGAAGGAAAACGCGTCGCCCGCTGGCACCTTCTCCGGCACGAGGCCCTTGTTCTTCCAGCCGTCGATCAGCCCCGCGAGTTGCCGCGCGGGCCAGCGCTTGTCGTCCAGCCGCTCCGCCTGGATGATCTGCTTGATGAGCCGGATCTGGTCGTCAACGTCGAGGATCGTGAAATTCTGCGAGAGGCCGACAAGCTCCGCGTGGCGCCGCAGGATGCGCATACCGATGGAGTGGAAAGTGCCGAGCCACGGCATGCCCTCCACCGCGCCGCCGACAAGCTTGCCGACGCGCTCCTTCATTTCGCGCGCCGCCTTGTTGGTGAAGGTGACGGCGAGGATTTCGTTCGGCCGCGCGCGATGCGTCCACAGAAGATGCGCCATGCGCGTGGTAAGCACGCGCGTCTTGCCCGTGCCCGCGCCCGCGAGCACCAGCACCGGCCCGTCGAGACGTTCGACGGCTTCGCGCTGCTCGGCGTTCAGACCTTGGAGATAGGGCGGCTCGGGCGCCAGCGCGTTCGATGCGGCGATGGCCGCCGCTATGTTCAGACTCGTTGCCATGGAACAGATATAGCACGCGGTGGCCGGCATGCCACGAAGCGGCGACGGTTTTCACCAAAAGGGGTTGAGTTGCCTGGGGGCTTTTAATGCGGCGCCTAGTCGCTCAATTCAAAACAGAGACTTACTGCGAAAGTGGAACAACCGGGGCTATGGGCCCTCCAGGGCTGTTTTCGGAATGTCCCGCCGCAAATCAGCGTTCTTCACTGCATTGTCCTGTCCTCCATGCGCTGTCCCGTTTTGGGACAGCGTTACGAAACAGGACAGCCCGACTCGAGTGCGCGAATATCCCGATACGTATATATTTCAATAACTTGGGAGTCTGGCACGCCCCGTGCTAAATCAGCTCCATGAGGCCCGCCAGACGGCCTCTCTGCGAAACGCATTGGGAGGACACCATGATTTACGCCGCACCCGGCACGCCCGGAGCCATCGTCACCTTCAAGGAGCGCTACGACAATTTCATCGGCGGCGAATGGCGCTCGCCGCTTGGCGGCCAGTATTTCGAAAGCGTCACGCCGATTACCGGCAAGCCCTTCGCGCAGGTTGCCCGCTCGCAGGCCGAAGACATCGAACTCGCGCTCGATGCCGCCCACGCCGCCGCCGAGAGATGGGGCCACACCTCCGTCGCCGAGCGCTCGCTGATCCTGAACCGCATCGCCGACCGCATGGAGCAGAACCTCGAAAAGCTCGCCTATGCCGAAAGCGTGGACAATGGCAAGCCGATCCGCGAAACGCTCGCCGCCGACATCCCGCTCGCCATCGACCATTTCCGCTATTTCGCGTCGTGCATCCGCGCGCAGGAAGGCACGCTCGGCCAGGTCGACGAGGACACCGTCGCCTATCATTTCCAGGAGCCGCTCGGCGTCGTCGGCCAGATCATCCCGTGGAACTTTCCCATCCTGATGGCCGCGTGGAAGCTGGCCCCCGCGCTCGCCGCCGGCAACTGCGTCGTGCTGAAGCCCGCCGAGCAGACGCCCATCGGCATCCTCGTCTGGGCGGAAATCATCGGCGACCTGTTGCCGAAGGGCGTGCTGAACATCGTCAACGGCTTCGGCCTCGAAGCGGGCAAGCCGCTCGCGTCGAGCCCGCGCATCGCCAAGATCGCGTTCACCGGCGAGACGTCTACCGGCCGCCTCATCATGCAATACGCGTCGCAGAACCTCATCCCGGTAACGCTCGAACTCGGCGGCAAATCCCCGAACATCTTCTTCGACGATGTCGCCGCCGCCGATGACGAATTCTTCGACAAGGCCATCGAGGGCTTCGTGATGTTCGCGCTGAACCAGGGCGAAGTCTGCACCTGCCCCAGCCGCGCGCTCGTACAGGAAAGCCTGCGGGATCGTTTCGTCGACCGCGCGCTAGCCCGCGTCGCGTCCATCAAGCAGGGCAACCCGCTCGACACCGACACGATGATCGGCGCTCAGGCCTCGCAGGAGCAGCTCCACAAGATCCTGTCCTACGTCAACATCGGGCTTGAGGAAGGCGCCAAGTGCCTCATTGGCGGTGAGCGGGCGTATCTCGGCGGCGAACTCGACACGGGCTTCTACGTCCGCCCGACCGTGTTCGAGGGCAACAACAGCATGCGCATCTTCCAGGAGGAGATCTTCGGCCCGGTCGTGGCGCTGACCACCTTCAAGGACGAGGCGGACGCGCTGCATCTCGCCAACGACACCGTCTACGGCCTCGGCGCGGGCGTGTGGACGCGCGACGGCAACCGCGCCTATCGCTTCGGCCGCGGCATCAAGGCGGGCCGCGTGTGGACCAACTGCTACCACCTTTACCCCGCGCATGCGGCCTTCGGCGGTTACAAGCAGTCGGGCATCGGCCGCGAGACCCATCACATGATGCTCGACCACTATCAGCAGACGAAGAACCTGCTCGTCAGCTACAGCCCCAAGGCGCTCGGCTTCTTCTGATAAACGCAATGGCTGCTCCGCCCCGGCTCTCAAAAAGCTCGGCGGAGCGGCGCATGGTGCCGACATTCTCAGAAGTCTGCAGCTCGTCCACGATGAGCTGGTCGGGGCTTGCCTCGTGAGCGTGGGCGTTCTGGGGGAAGACCCGGAAGATGCCAACGTCGTGGCGGCTTGCACGCAACCTAGTGGAGCGAATTTGACATTTGAGTCCCGGTCACGAGGTGCTGCGAACGGATGCAAATGTCGGAATCGGGCCACTAGGTCGAATAGCTGGCAGCATGCTAGCTTGGGCCCAGTGGTTTTTGGAGGGATATCAAACAGATGAGACGTCAAAGCGGTGCGATTCTGGCGATCGTCGGCGTCCTCGGATCCGCGAATATCGCGGGGGCGGAGACGGTAGAGGAAATCGCCGGACGGCAGGTGTTTCACCGCTGCCAGGCTTGTCATTCAGTTGACCCAGGCAAGCTCGGTTTTGGGCCGAATTTGCATGGGATTGTGGGGCGGCCGGCCGCGTCGCTCCCGACGTTCGTTTATTCCGACGGCTTGAAGTCATCCGGGCTGGTCTGGAATGAGGAAACGCTAAGGAAGTGGATCTCGGACAATACGAAGCTCGTACCGGGAACGCGGATGCGACATGTCGCCATTAACGACAGGGCGGAGCAAGATTATCTTCTCGCTTACCTCAAGGCGCAGTCCGACAACATGGGACCGGCTCAGGCGCAGGTTCTTCTTGATCGCGCTGTCAGCTTTGTTGAGCGCGAAGGACCGCAGCGCGCTTTCGCCGCCTTCAATGATCGGGCCAATGGTGGGTTCGTTGCTCGAGAACTTTATGTCTTTGTCTTCGACATGAAGGGCCGATACATGGCCTCGGGTGCAAATCCTGCCCTTACAGGCACGGATGTTCTTGCAATGAAAGACGCCGAAGGCAAGGAATTGGTCCGCGAAATGATTAATATTGCCCAGTCAGCAGGATCAGGCGAGGTGGATTACGTTTGGCTCAACCGTGCCGAAAACAAGGTGGAGCACAAGCGGTCGTTCATCCGCCGCGTGGGCGATTACATCGTAGGCGTGGGCTACTACCTCAACTGATGTTATCTGCTCTCAAGCCTGCGTCAGACGCAGCTCGCCAGAAGACCAACCGATCCGATGATTAGCTCGGCGTCACTACGCTGACTAAGCCCGAGCTAACATGCATTCGCCCAACCCGTTCAAATAGAGCGGTTTGCGACATCAAGGCGATCTGGCGCAGCATCTCAATAGATGCACGCCTTTGTCAGGTATTTGCGCAAATGGCTGAATATGCCGGAGCCATACCTATCGTAGTATTGACACCAAACACGCGACTTAATCTGCGAGAGCCCTGAGACGATGAAAACGCTGAAGACGATCCTGGGCGGTGCCGCCCTTCTCCTCGCGGCCGCGACAGGCACAGCACTAGCGCATGGTGACATGGCTCCCCAGCCAGTCGACACCAAAGACTTGCCAAAACTCGGCGAGGCATGGCTGCCCGAAAATCCCTATCGCAGCAATCCGAAGGCCATCGAGATCGGCGCTGCGGCCTTCAATCAGAACTGCGCTCGCTGCCATGGTCTCGGAGCGGTCTCGGGTGGCATTGCACCGGACTTGCGCTACCTGCCAGCCGGCCTCGATGGCGATGAGTGGTTCTTGACGCGCATTCGCGGGGGCTCGACTCGCGATGGCCGCGTTTATATGCCGAAATTCGAGGGTATCCTCAGCCAGGAAGCGATGTGGAGCATCCGGGCGTGGCTGGAAACGGTCCACGAGGAGTAGTCGAAGCTGCTCGGCGTCGCGGGCGCACGAAATCCTTACGTATTTTCAGAGAGATGACCATGCCTTAGATCGTCGGCGCGCCTCCTGCCTTGGGTTGGAGGCGCGCCGCCGGACGTTTGTAGTTCAACATCGCTTGCCACCTCACTCCAGCGCTGCCGGGGAAGGGAAACTTCAGTTCACGCTCGATCAATGTCGATGAGTTTTTCGTTGTTCAGACAGCGACTGAACCGGTGAAGGAGCGCTGAACGGCGTGCGGTAGCAGGAAGTATTTGCAACTCGCCTTCATCAAACTGGGTAAACCTAGTGGAGCGAATTTGACATTTGAGGCCCGGTTGCAGCGAGCTCTCGCTCAAATGTCAAATTCAAAAGCTCCACTAAAATCATCAAGTTGCTAGTGGTCCTTGTGATTCCGACATTTGCTCACGAGGTGCTGCCAACGGATGCGAATGTCGGAATCGGACCACTAGTGCGCCGCCATCGTTTCGGATGGGTTCGGCTCAAGGCGCGTGAGCGGACGCGTCTCGATGTAAGAACGAATGGCCCAGATCAGTTCTTGCCCCAGCACCGGCTCCCAAGCGGGCATATGAACGACGCCGACGATGGTCTTTCCCTTGCGCGCGCTGTTGCTGAAGAAAACGTCGTTGTCGGCGACGCACTTCGCCTTGATTTCGGGGGTCTTGATGCGTCTGCAGGCGACATCCATGCGGCGAAGATCGGGCGCTGGATGCCCGGTTGCGTTCGCTTCCGGTCCGTGGCAGCGAGCGCAAGTTTGGGCGAATGCCTGTCCACCGATCTCGATCGCGCCAGCGTTGCCGCGGTACGGGTTCACGCGCCGCCACTCGGTGCCCAACGGCGTGAGCTGTGACGCGTCCACGCTAGGCCGGTTGGCCGCTTCCTGAGCCTGAACTGTGGACAGTCCTGCCAGAAATGTGAAGCCGAAGAAAAACAATCGCCTCATTTCCAATCCTCCGGACACCCTCTGCAGCCCTCGAAAAAGGACTCAGGAAAAATGGTGAAGCGTCGGTAAGAGCCGGTCAAATCCGCGTCCTTGAAGTTCACCGTGAAGAACTTCGTTTCCTGCAAATTGGCATCGACCAACTTGGCACCGACGAACCAAGCGAAATTGGTCCGAGCCGCCTCCAGATTGGCTGCCGTCAGATCGGCGCCCGAAAAATCGGCGCGAAACAGGCGGGCGAATTCCAGATCCGCACCGACAAGCCGAGCATTACGAAAAGTTGCGGTGGGCGCGGTAATCTTGCTCATACGGGCCGCCGTGAGGTCGGCATTGTCGAAGTTTGCGCCCGCAATGTTCGCTCCGCGCAGATCCGCCCGCGCAAGCTTTGCTCCCGAAAAATCGGCACCGGCAAGATTTTTGCCAGAGAGATCTGCGTGCCGTAGATCAACCCCTTGACACTGAGCGTGTGGCCACATTCCGCAGCCGTTCTTGACAAGGGAATCTTCGTCGGCGTCGTCGGCATGCACCGACAGCGACGAAGCTGTGGCTAGCAGGCTCCCCAACGCGATGCCAGCCAAATACCAGCGTAGTTTTTTGTTCGGAAATCGAAAGGTCATGCTTTCCTCGTGTCGGACGCCAATTCGGGGGACCGACTGACGGTTGCGGGAAGCGCGGAAGGCATGCCTCCGCGCCATGCATTCAGAGGTTAGCCGGCAATGAGACGCCGCCGGGGACTGTCCGGGCGGCGTCAAGGCCGGTTTATGCCTTTCAGCGAGGCAGAACTACTTGCTCGCCTGTTTTCCGAAATTGGCGAGCTTGAACACCCACATGGAGCCGCCCTGCGTGACCTGCTTCGTCAGCTCGGCCATATCCCCGCCCCACAGCGGAACCGCGCCGCCATAGCCGGACTGGATGCCGAGATATTGCTCGCCGTCCATTTCCCAGGTGATCGGGATGGAGACGACGCCCGAGCCGGTCTGGAACTTCCAGAGTTCCTTGCCGTTCTTCGCGTCGAACGCCTTGACGAAGCCATCGGACGTTCCGGTGAACAGAAGGCCGCCGCCAGTCGTCAGCGTTCCGCCCCAAAGCGGGAATTTCTCCTTGTGTTCCCAAGCGATCTTACCAGTCTTCGGATCGATGGCGCGCAAGATGCCCACATGATCGTCGTAGACGCGCTTGATGCGGAAGCCCTGGCCCAAATACGCCGCACCAGCCTTATAGGTCAGATGCTCGGTCCAGTAGTCCATAGCCCAATGGTTCGCCGGAATGTAGAACAGACCGGTCTGTGGGCTGTAGGACATCGGCATCCAGTTGGTGCCGCCAAGGAAGGGCGGAGAGACGTAGATGCTTTCGCCCTTCTGCGCGTCGCCCTTTGGCAGCGGTGGGCGATTGTCCTTTTCAATCGGACGGCCCGTCTTGAGATCGAAGCCGGAAGCCCAGGTGATGCCGTCAACGAATGGCCAGGCGCCAATCAACGCCGTTGGCTTGTTCGGGTAGCCCGCGCCGGTCGCCAGCTTCTCGCGATCCGTGACGAAGAAGAAGCCGTTGCGGTCGGCATGCGCCGAGGCCTTCACCGTTTTGCCGTTCGCGTCCTGATAGTCGAACAGGATGATCGAGTTGTTGCCGGAGAAGTCCCAGGCATCGTTCGGCGTGTGCTGGAAGAAGCCCTTGAGTTCGCCCGTCGAGGCGTCGACATAGGCCTGGCCCGAGGTGAACAGGCTGTCCCAGTTCTTCGGATCGTCGCCTTCCTTGGTGCGCTTCCATGTGTTCCACGGAGCTGGGTTACCCGCGCCGATCACAATGGTGTTGGTGTCAACATCGAAGCTGGCCGTCTGCCACGGAGCGCCGCCGCCGTGGTTCCAGGCCTCAACGAGATTGCCGTCCTTGTCGCGTGGCCAGGAAGGCGCCTTCGGATCGCCGGTTGGGGTCGATTCCTTGCCGCCGAGACGTCCGAGATGTCCCTCGACCAGCGGACGCGCCCACACCTCTTCGCCCGTATCGGGATCGCGGGCGAACAGCCAGCCGACGACGCCAAACTCGTCACCCGAAGACCCATGGATGAGCAGCACCTTGCCGCTCTTCTGGTCCTTCACGATGAAAGGTGCACCGGTCATGGTGTAGCCGACCGTGTGATCGCCGAACTTCTTCTTCCAGACGAGCTTGCCGGTGTCCTTGTTCAGCGCCACGATGCCAGCATCGAGCGTGCCGAAGAAAACCTTGTCGCCGTAGATAGCCGGACCGCGATTGACCACGTCGCAACACGGGCGGATATCATCGGGCAGTCGGTAATTGTATTCCCATAGCCGCTTGCCGGTCTTCGCGTCGACAGCAAATATACGCGAGTATGACGCGGTGATATAGATCACACCGTCATGAACCAGCGCTTGGCCTTCCTGTCCGCGCTGCTTCTCGCCACCGAATGAAAAGCTCCACACCGGGATCAGGGCGCCGACGTTATCCGTGGTGATCTTGTCCAGTTTGCTAAAGCGCTGGGCCTTGAGGCCGAGACCGTAGCTCAGGACATCGCCCGGCGTTTTGTCGTCGTTGGCGATCTCATCCCATGTAACCGGACCGGCCAAGGTCGGCACGGCCCCGGCAAGGGCGGCGAGCAAGCCCGCAGCCGCCACCGCAGATTTAAAACGAGGCAATTTCATGCAGTGAGTCTCCTGGTCGTTTCACTATCCAAAGGCAATGGGGCTGCTGGGCGAGAAGCAGCGCTCGCGCCCTACAAAATGAACGCCGATGCAAGACTGCCGATGTTGTGACGACCGGCGTCCCTCCCCAATTTTCTTATTTCCCTTCACTTGATGTGAAGGCTGTTTAACTCTATGGCGGCTGTATAGTCGCTGATATTGCCCAAAGGTCGAAGATCTTCGTCCTTTCGGTGAAAAGGCTATAATATTCGAAGACGATGCCGCCCGTTTCGAGGTTAGCGCTTGTAGGTGACAGGTTCTGCCTGCGGCGCGGACCAAACCGGAAGGATGAGGCGCAGCCAGCCGCGCGTTTCCTCGGTCTCATAGTTTTCCGTCCAGACATCATGCGTCACGTAGGTTTGCAGCGTGAACTTCCCGAAATCGTAGCCAACGAGACCGCCCAGCGCGAACTGAGACTGCTTCTTGTCTGTGTAGAAAGTGCCGCTCGTATCCCACGAGCCGAAGCCAACGAGACCCACCTGCCACTTGTCGATGACCTTGACCGCAGTCAGGTCGAGGTTGACATAGTCGGGATGTGTCCTGACGCCAGCATTTTCATCCTCGCCGGTCAGACCAATGATGACATGAGCAGTCAGGTTCCAGTTATTACCGGTGTAGCTCAACGCCGAACGGCTGTTGAACACCCACATATTCTGTCCGAGTTCGTTGTCGACCGGGCCGTAAGCGCCGACAAAGGTGCTGAAGCCCCAGTTGCCGCCGAGATCCCATGCGATGCCGGCCGTGAAGAACGGATTATAGATGTCGAAATGATCCGTATCATTGGCCAGGCTGTAGCCGACGAACGGCGCGGCTGCGTAGGCCTCGATGCGGCCGCCGGCCACCTGCCATGGCGTCGACCACGCCAGCACAGGAATATTCACACCGAGCGTGGCATCGTCGCCCACTGCTCGAAAACCGCCAACACTGCCTGTGTTGAGAAAATATACCCCCTCCGGCAGGGGTGCGCCTAGCGCGAGGCCTACCGTCTCGCCCGGCTGCGTTATCGAACCGGCCCGCGCCTCAAAAGCGCCTGCCCCTAGCGCCGCAACTGCGGCTGCCGCTATCCTCAGCTTCATTCCCTCTGCCCTCTTCAATAATCGCCCTGAGATGCCCGACCCGCACTGGTTATTGAAACTATCGGAAAAATAGATACAAACTCCTGAAACAAAACACCGAGAACCGGATCGAAAAATTCGTTTGTATGATCGCTATTGAAATATTATTAGTCAATAGGGTTGGCGAGCAGCTAACGCTTCGCTTACGCTTTTGCGAACTAGCGAAACCGGAAAGACACACGTTAGAGGAGATCCAGATGGCAGTCCGGCGGTTGAACCCGGTTTGGGATGAGGCGTCGCGAGCGGCGCATCCATTGGCGCGAATCTCTAGCCGAAAAGCTACATGACGGCGTTCAACGATCTGGCTTAGAACGAATTTCTCGTTGCGCTTTGGGCAAAACAATAGGCGCAACTCGGAAAAAAAAGCAGCGACTGGGCAGTCGTCCGCGCCCCGCGGAAGTGCGGGCCGGGCCGGGGGAAAGCAATGGGTGGGCATTTTCGAGCACCGCGTCGAGCGCGGGCTTTGTGGGTTCGCGGCTGGGCGTGTTTGTTCCTGCTCTGTACGTCTTGCGCGATGATTCTCGCGACGGCGCGCGCCGAGGCCGAGGGCAGCGCATCATCAGTTGGTAGCAAGGAAGAGATCGAGTTCAAGTTCTACCGCTGGAAGGAAGATTACTCCTGGCTGGCAAAAAAGGACGAGCCGCTCACCGGCTACGAACAACTCAAATACATGCCGCTGTTCGGCTCGCCCGATAACTATATCAGTTTCGGCGGTGAGATCCGCTACCGGCTCGACACCTTCGCGCCCTATCTGTTCGATCTGAACGCCCGACAGAAAGACTTCGCCTCCAATCAGGAGCGGATCATGCTCCACACGGATGTGCATCTTTCAAAGAACTTCCGTGCCTTCATGCAGGTGGATGCATCGACTGAGGACGGTCGCGTTACAACGCGCGCCTACGATCAGAGCGGTCTCGACCTCAGGCAGGGCTTCGCGGACTTCATCCTGCCATCCGCCGACCAGGGTACGCTGACAATCAGGCTTGGTCGGCAGGAGCTCTGGCTGGGCCCGACGCGTTGGCTCGCTGTGCGCGACCCGACCAATATTCGCCGCACTTTCGACGGTGCGCTCGTGGAATATGTAAACGGGGGCCTTACGGTCAGGGCTTTCGACGCAAAACCCGTTATCATCGACAAGGGCTGGTTCGACGATACGACATCCGAGATCGAGACGTTCAAGGGCGTCTACGCGATCGCCAAAAAGCCCCTCGGCGCGCCCTTCACGGTGGAAACATACCTGATGGATCGCGAACAGGAGAGTGTGCGCTATGCCCGAGGCACCGCGCGCGAAGAACGATGGACGCTCGGCTCGCGCGTGTCGGGCGACATCGGGCCGATGAAATACGCGGTCGAGGGCGCCTATCAGTTCGGCACATTCGGCACCGCCGACATCTCCGCCTTCGGCTTCAACAGCGACATCAGCAGCGGCGTCGGAAGCCTCGTCGGGATCCCGAAGGAATCGGAAATCAAGCCGCGGTTCGGCTTCCGCACCCATTACGGCACCGGCGATAGAAACCTCAATGACGGAACCTTTCGCACCTTCGCAGCGCCTTACCCTGCCGCAAGCGAGATCGCGGAAATGTCGCTCATCGGCCTTTCGAACGCGATCAACATCTCGCCCTACCTACAGTTTCAGCTTCCGCACGACATCTTCATCGAAGTGAACTGGAACTGGGTCTGGAAGGATACCGTCGCCGATTCCGTCTATGGGCCGCCGGGCACCATATTAACTGCCGGATCGACCGCCCGTAGCGTTGCCGAGATAGCGGAACTGCAACTCGAATGGGACGTGAATACCTTCGTCAAGATCGAGGCGGTCTACGCGCACGTCTTCGCGGGCGATTACATCAGCGCGGCCAAAGGCACGGATGGTGCGAGAGGTTCAGACTCCGACTACGGACGCGCTCAAGTCATGATCCGGTTTTGAGGTGATGTCGTCGCTGCATCGGGCGGCGCCAATATAAAATGCTGGCCCGGGGGCAATGCGCGCTTTGGCGGCGACTGTCACAACGCAATTTGACACGCCGCGGCAAACGCGGTTTTGTCCCCCGTGATCGGCCACCTATCCGTATGTTAGAATTGCGCGGGTGATGCGATCATCGGAGGACTGGACGAACAGGGAGTGCAAGTGACTGATAATCAATGGAAATTTTGCACTGCACCCATGATGGATTGGACCGCGTTGTCTTAAAAGTCCATCTATAACAAACTCTTATAACGCTCATCGAAAAGCGTGTCGTACTGAAGTCGTACCGGCTCTTATGAGGCGAGAGCTTGTCCTTCGTGCTCCTCTCGATAAACATGCTGCGAGATGGAGATTCATCCCGCCTCGATCGGGATGGGGCGCCGCCCATCATGCAGTTCAGCGGTATCGACGCACGTGAGGCGCACACTGTGCCGCTGACGACTTCGTACATTCCTTCGGTCGGACTTTCCAGGTGGGACAAGTTTTCGCCCGCTTCAGCAACCGAAATGAGCTTGCCTCCCTGATGATGTCGCGACATTCGCGCAACAGGATTTGGCTCAGGATGTCAGCGTCGCGTAAGGTTCACGAACCTGTCACGATAGAGCGGCTAGGTTTCGGATAGCGTCTGCTTCGCCTGTCCAAGACCGTTGTACGCGCTTTGGCGACGGTGGGGGACTGGCGCCTGTCAAAGTCCTTACCCCTAGTGATTCACGGATCGCAGGGAGTTGGTGAGTGCTGACCGCGGGTGACTTCAGTCGAACAGGGGCCGAAAGACATGGCGTTGAGTATGGGCGAGCGTCTCCGTTATGCCGCGTATGGGCTCGTCGCGTTGGGTGCATTTGCCGGCTATCTTTGGCTCGAAACTGAGGAAAATGAGGTCCAGCGGGCTGGTATTGCCGAAGCTGTTCCGAGCGACACGCTTCCTGAAATCGGGCTCTACGCTAGCGCTGCACATAGGGCGGGTATCCGCGATCTGTTTGCATTTGTGAGCTTCAATGGCGAGACCGAGGCGCCGCCGCAGGTCGTCCTTCCAATCGCACCGGATCCTGTGATGGCGAGAGCGGACGAGCCCGACAGCTTTTCTGGCGTCCAGGTGATGGGCCTCGTCCGGCGCTCCGACACCATAACTATCCTCCTGCGCGAAGGTCCGTCTCTCAAGACGGTCGCTCTCGATGAGCCGTTTGGAGCGCAGGGACGTCTCGCGGTGCAATCGGTCCAAGGGCGAGACGTCGTCATTATCGATAAGGCTTCGCGAAGGGCGCGGGCATTCACATTGAGCGAAGACTGAGGCGGGGTATCAGGACAGTCCGATGCATTTCAGAACAGTAGCTATTTTGGCGCTCTCCTCGTCCTTGTCCGCCTGCATGGGCAGCGGTCTGCCGAACCTCGGGGTGTCGTCGCAATCCTCGCAGCAAAGCGGGCCAACCTCAATCCAGACCGGCGATAACGACGATCGGAAGCGTTTGCAAACCGTTATGGAATTACGCCGGCGCTATCTTGGCTCTTCCGACACCGAGGGGCAGCAGGAACTGAACCGGGCTGAATCCGAGGCTGCCGCCTATTTTCTCGCCGCCGGCTCCGCACTCGCAAAGGCGGAGCGCTATCCGGAGGCTATCGAAAAATATGAACTGGGGCTGCTGGCTCAACCAACCAATATGGACTTGCAGCGCCAACGCCAGTCCTCGGTCGAGCGCAAGGAAATAGCGCGTCTCTACGCGGAAGGCCAGCAGGCGAAAATGGTCGGTAACACGGACCTCGCGCAGACCTTGCTGCAGCGGGCGGCGACCCTCGATGCGCATGATCCCATCCTGAAAAAGGAATTGGCGGAGCTTGATCGTTCCAAGAGGGGCGACGATCAGCGCTTGGTGCTCGCTGCTTTCCGCTCCGCCAGCCCGGTCGCAGTCAATTTTCGAGATGCGAAGCTTAAGGATGCGCTCAAGACCTTGTGCGATCCCTACGCTCTCAATTTTGTCTTCGATAAGAACGCGGACAATCTGGACGTGAGCGTCAGCGCAAGAAATGTAAGCTTCGAGCAAGCATTCAATATGATCATGCAATCGAGTAATGCAGCCTACAAAGTACTTGGTACAAACTCGATATTTATCTACGAGGATACCCCCGAAAAGCGAAAGCAATATGCGGATCGCTATTTCAAGACATTCCATCTTTCGACACTAAAAGCGGAACGCATGGCCGAGATTCTCAAAGCTTCCATGGACGTAAAAACCGTGTTCGCGAACAACGATCTAGGAACTATTCAAATTCGCGATACGCGGGAGACTCTTGAAGTCGCTGAAAGACTGATCGCCACAAATGACCGAAAACCCGCGGAGATCATGCTTGAGGTCGAGATACTTGAAATAGATCGCACCAAGGCCGAACAGCTAGGGCTGGATTACGGGAGCTCTATCACCGTTCAACTGCCGCAGGTCTCATTCACCGATTTGGCCAATGGGGCCAAGCTCGCGACGAACAGCGTCATCACCTTCCCCACAGTGACGTTCAACTACTTAAAGACCGACGTCGGCGCACGGACACTTTCCAACCCCCGCATTCGCACGGTTGATGGCCAGCCTGCGAAGATTCACGTGGGCGACCGCGTTCCTTTACAGTCCTCATTCGTCCAGGATACCACGGGCCAAACCCGTACGCTTTTCGAATATCACGACATCGGCATTCAGCTGGACGTGATCCCAAAATACCATCTCGACGGCTCGATTTTTGTCGACCTCAAGATCGAGGTCAGTTCCCTCGGTTCAAACCTCGGCACCGCCGCGCAGCCCGCTTACGCCATTGGATCGCGTAATGTTCATACGACTATGATTTTGCGGGAGAACGAGACAGCGCTGCTCGGCGGACTGATCAAAGAGGAAGAACAACACAATATGAACGGCCTTCCAGTGGAGCGCAGCGGGGTGAGCGTTCTGGACAGACTGTTTTCGACCTCAAGCGATAAGGTCGGGAGAAGCGAACTGCTGCTTACAATCACCCCCCGACTTATTCGGCCGCAATCCTTCGCGCAACGGAGCGCGACCGATTTTTATAGCGGCACGGAAGGTACTTATTCGATCCGGGCCGAGCATGAGTATCTCAAGAAGGCCCCAGAGTCTGGGTTAGCGCCCCGATACGTCATCAAGCCGGATAATACGAAGCCATCAGCAGGTGCAGCCGCGAGCGGCGGTACGCCTGACGGAATCCAGCCGACGACATACGGGCGCTAGGCAACGCTTTATGCATACGCCTCTGCGCTCAGGTTCCAAGGCTTCCGCAAGACGGCAAGGTTCCCCCGGGTCATCACTCATGGAAATGGTGGTCGTCCTCGCCATTTTGTCTTTGCTGGCCGCACTAGCGGCGCCGCACGCTCGTATGAACTTGAAACGCGACAAGGAAATACAACTCAGGGAAACGCTGAGGACTGTAAGAAACGCCATCGATCGCTTTCACGCCGACATGACGAAAAGGAAGGACAAAGACGCAAAAGGAGGCGGTGCCAGCCCGAACGGATATCCTCTAGCGCTTCAGGTTCTCGTCGACGGCGCCGCCAACGGCCCGAAGAAGCGCTACCTGCGGTCGTTGCCCGTCAATCCCTTTGCGCCAGCTGGGACGCCTTTCCAGGCGCAATGGACATTCGTCAGCTACCAACGGGGGGACGCTGGCATCACCTCGTCATCCTATGGAACGACGCTTGCGGAAGTCCAGACGGTGAGCGGGGATAAGGACATTTACGATCTTCACGCCATGACAGATGGCATCGCTCTGGATGGGTCGCGCTATGCGGACTGGTGATTTGAAAAAAGGCCAGCAAAAGCGCGGCTCGCGTCGAGGCGGCAGCCCTGGCTTCACGCTCATGGAGATGCTGCTTGTGCTTGCAATTATAGGCGTCCTTGCTTCCGTGGTGGCCCCTTCCGTAATGGGCGCGCTTACGCGAGCGCGCGAGGCCGCACTCCAGCAAGACCTGAAGACCATCCGCAAGTTGATCGACGACTATTACACTGATAAGGGCGTCTTCCCACCGTCGCTTCAAACGCTTGTAGATCAGGGTTATCTGCGAGCGATGCCGCCAGATCCGGTAAACGGAAACAAGACGGCTTGGAAAGGCGTTTCGGCAAAGGAGGGCGGGGTTTTGGATGTGCGTTCTCTATCGACTGAGCGCGGCCAAAATGGCGTTCCATATAGCGAATGGTGATGTCAGACCGAAAGCCGCAGGGATCGCCTGGATATACATTTCCGCTTATGCTCGTCATTATCACGGCATTGGCTTATGGGGCATCACGCATTGAAGTTGCGGCGAGTTACAGGCTGAAGCGCGATAAAGAGGATGAGCTTCTCTTCCGCGGGCTCGCCTATATGAAGGCCATTGACGCTTTCCATACGAGGAACGGCAAATATCCGCGCAGACTTGCTGAATTGGCAGGATCGGGCGCGGGCGCCAGCGGCTTCATCCGGCAACTCTACAAGGATCCGGTGACCGGCAAGGATTTTGATCTCATACGGACAAGCGAGGGGGAGATTACCGGTGTGGTAAGCTCAAGCGCAGCAAGTCCCTTCCGGAAGGTCGATTTCGAAAAGGGGCTAAGAGGGTTCGAGTTGGCAAAGACATATGCGGAGTGGCGGTTCACCGCACGTACTCAGCCCGCCAAGTCTCAGCCCGGCAATTCAGAGATTGCGCCCCTCATTGCAGCTACTTCTGATGGCGACGACTCTTCGGAGACAGATTAAACCGTGTCGCTGGCGTTAGCGCGGACGGGGTCTTGTCAAGACAAGGAAAGCCCGGATGTTGTCCCCGTCACGGGACATTGATGCGCGGTCGACGGTGACATAATCCTGAAGATCGTTAAGACCTGTTACGAACTTGATGATGGTTACGTACGTCCCAGTCAGAACCAGTTCAATCGGCCCGGCGGACTTTTCCGCTCCCGGCGAAGAGATCTGCTGCATGGTCGCGCCGCTCGAGGCCGCAAGCGTTTCGATGGCGTGGATAAATTCGGGTTCCGAAGATCGATGGCCGAGCTTTGCTTCCAGCGCCGTCGCCTGAGAAAGACGCAGGGCGTAGGATTGTGCTGTGCTGGCCGCGGCGCGCAGGCTCCGAATATTCGCGTTCAGTCCTTCGAGAGCGTTGTCGGCCTCCTGGGCTTCCACTGCCGCAGGACGCCAAACCAGCGCTGCGACCGAGCCGAGCAACGCCGACGCCAGCATCAAGATCAGAGCCGCCGCGATCACGGCAGGATGACGGACGATATGGGCGAGCGTGGCTCCCATCATGTACGCGGCTCCATCCTGAAGGGGCGCATGGACAATCTGGCCTGAAAAAGAGGCTCCGAGCCCTCCGCCGATGAAGTCTGTTTCTTGTCGATGAGCCGAACTTCCTTGAAAGAGGCGCTGCGGCTCGCTTTGTCGAAGAAGGCCGTCAGCTCTTCGCTGGAGCGGGAGACGGCAAGCATTTCAAGAGAGCCGCGGTTTCTATCGTATTCCAGACTTGCAACTGCGACTGAAGGCGGCGTCAACGCCTCCAGCGCCGAGAGGACGGCCAGGAGGGACGGCGCGGCGCCAAAGTCGAGCGCGTTCACCGCTTCGATTCGGCGGCGCAACGCGCTGATGGAGGCGGCGTCCGGCGCATTGAGCGGTTGCGCTCGAAGGTCCGCCAATTGAGCGGCGGCGTTCTTGGCCGCTTGCACGGCTCGGTCCTTTGCCTTGCCATATGATGCGCTTTCTGCGACGAGCGCGACTGTCACCGCCAGAGCACCGATTGAAAGCGCAATAAGGCTAGCCGCAAGGAGGAAAGAGACCGCCCGCGTGTCGCGCGAAAAATTTCCGTCTGGAAGAAGCAAAGGCCCTTTCATGACGCCACCGCCCTTGAGGCAGGCGGCGCGTCGGGCCATTGCAGAAGCTTGAGGCCGCGTTCACGGAGAACCGTGCTGGAAAGAAGGCTTGCGATGGGCTGTTCCGCATAGATCGTCGCTGGAGTGTCGAAGCCTTCCGCCGCTATGAGCGCATAGCGGGTCAAACGATTCAACATCCTGCCTGAGGCTACCGCGTCACACGGATCGAGCGCCTTGATGGATGCGAGGTGTACGAGCGCGCCTGATTCATCCCACACGGCGATCGATGTGCCGCCGTGTTCGTCGAAAACGGCGAGGCCCGGTCTTTCCAGGCTCTCCTTGTGCGGTTCCAGGCGCATCAGGTATTCCGGCGCAATGACATCGGCGTGCAGACCTTTGGCCGCAAACGCCTCCCTGATCGTTTGAAGCGTCTTTTTTTCTACCGCGAGACACAGGATCTTCTTGAGGCTTTCGTCGCCTGCCAGGGGCGAGCCCATGACGTCGAAGGCGTCGGCTTCGAGCCGATGGTCCCGGCAAAAGCGCTGAGAAATGACGAGACGGCGATCCGAGGCGGATTTGGGAAGCACAGTAAAGCGCTTGATTCCGGACAGGATGCGCTGGCCTTCGAGGCTTACTTGAACGAACGGCGATGTTATCCTGCGGCCCGGAACGATGGCGTCAAGGACCTCGTCGAGCGCACTCCGCATAGTGCGGGATGGATCGTCGCCAAAGCTGATTTCCGCATTTCTCACCGCTGCACGCGGCCAAGCTTGAGGGCGCCACGTACCCCAGACATGCGCCGCGCCTATTTTCACAAAGCACCTAGCCGGCGACATCATGCGCATCATGTCACCCGCGCCACTTCTGGAAGCGAAGTCAAGCCTTGGGCTGCTTTCGCCAGCGCCGCTTGCCGCATTTCCCGGAACCCGTTTCGCAACGCCACCGCTCGCATGTCTTCGGTGGCGCGGCGCTCCACGATCATCTGTTTAAACTCGGGGGTCAGGATAAGCACTTCAGCGGCGACCGTGCGCCCCGCATACCCCATGCCGTCGCACTCATCGCATCCTTTCGCTTCGCGCCATGCGCCGACGGCAAAGGATGTCTCGTCGAGGCCCAAGGCCGCAAGCTCCCGCTGAGCGTAGACGCGAGGAACGGAGCAGGAGCTGCAAAGGCGGCGCAGGAGCCGCTGTGCGACGACGCAGCTCAATGCCGCCACAAGCTCATGAAGATCGATCTCCATATGCGTGAAGCGAGAGATCACGTCGATGGCGTTGTTGGCGTGCACGGTCGTAAAGACAAAGTGCCCCGTCAGAGCCGCTTGAACGGCAATCGACGCTGTCTCCCGGTCGCGGATCTCGCCCACCATGATCCTGTCCGGGTCGTGCCGCAGGATGGACCGGAGGCCACGGGCGAAGGTCAGCCCCTTCTTGTCGGCCACAGGTACCTGTAACACGCCGGGCAGCTCATACTCGACCGGGTCCTCGATGGTGATGACCTTTTCCTCACGCGTGCTGAACTCGGAGAGGCAGGCGTAAAGGGTGGTTGTTTTACCCGACCCGGTTGGCCCCGTAACAAGGAGCATACCAGCCGACGCGCGGGCTATGCGGGCGAGCGTTTCGCGGTCTTTCTCCTCGTAGCCAAGCGCTTCGAGGGTCAGTGCCCTGCTTTTTTCCATCAAATGGGCTTTGTCGAGCACGCGGATGACGATGTCTTCGCCGTGAACTCCCGGCAATACGGAAACGCGAAAATCGATATCGCCTTGCCTGCCGCGAAGCCGGAAGCGGCCATCCTGCGGAATGCGGTGCTCGGCGATATCGAGGTCTGCCATGACCTTTATCCGCGACACGATTGTGGGCTGATAGGCAGGGTCGAAAGGCCCGAGCGCCCGCGTCAGAACGCCATCGGTCCGGAAATCGACCGAGACGCCAGCCGCATCCGAGTGAATGTGGATGTCGCTCGCCTGCTTCTGGAGCGCCGCACGGATCGTTTCGTTGACGAGCCTCACCACCGGTGCGGCGTCCTTGCCGAAGGCGTCCAGATCGATGGCCTCGCTGCTGCCCTGCTCCGTCTCGCGTACAAGCGCGAGGCTGAACTCGTCCCTCACGTCTTCGAGCAGCGTGCGGCCATCGCCGGACTTGTTGAGCAAGGCGTCAATCGCCTCGGCCGGGCTGCCTATAAATTCTATCTGACTTTTGCACAAAAGGCTAAGCGTCTGCTCGAGTTCCAGGTCGTCGGGTCGGCTGGTGGCGACGTAAAGAATGGGGCCTTCGACGCGTAGCGGGGCCACTCCGAGCCGTCTCGCGTCCGAAGCCGCCAAGCGCTCAAGCGCCTCGGGTTCGATCTTGACGCCGTTCAGATCGTCGAAGGGCAGCCAATAGCGGTGCGCGATTTCGGGCGTCACTTGATCAGTTCCGTCAGTGTGAAGATCGGGAGATACATGGCCACGACGACGCCACCGACGAGGAAACCGGCAATCAAGAGAACGGCGGGCTCCATGAGGCTGGTCAGCCGGGCGAGGCTGTCGGCAAGTTCCTCCTCTTGCTGCGCCGCTACCGCGCCGAGCATGCTGTCCAGGCTCCCGCTGGCTTCACCTGCCGCAATCATCTTCAAGCTCATGGGGCGAAAAAGGCCTCCGCTGGCGAGCGCTTTCGAAAGAGGGACGCCCTCCTGGACGGCGCGCTTTGCGTCATCGAGAAAGTGAGCGAAGTATCGATCCGAGACGCTTTTCGTTGCGAGGGTCAAAGCCTTCGTGACCGTTGCGCCAGAGGCGATCATGATGGAAAGCATCCTTGCCGTGGCAGCTGCGGCGGAAACGCGTCGGAAACCGCCTAGCAGGGGAATTTGAAGGAGGAGCCTGTCGCGCATGATCCCGCCTTTGAGGGTTGAAACCGCAATGCGGTCCAATATCCAGACGCCGATAACGGCCGCAGTAATCCCGATCGCTATGGCCGGGAAGTGCCGCTCGACTGCGATAAGGATCTGAGTAGGCGCCGGCAGTTCGCTTCCAAGCTCCCGGTACATGCCAATGAAGTTGGGAATCACTTCCAGAAACAGGAATGTAAGCACCGCCGATAGTGTCGCGAGCAGCGCGGCGGGATAAGTCATCGTCTTCAAGACCTGCGCCCGCATCTTCATCTTGAGATCGGCATAATTCTGATAGCGTTGGAGGCAGTTCGGCAATGCGCCAGCCTCTTCGCCCGTGCCAACGAGGGCGATATAGTCGGCATCGAACGCGCCTTGCGCCTTGCTCATCCCTTCCCGTAGAGAACCGCCACGATTGACCTCACTCAAGACGAGTCGCAGCGCCTTTTCGAGTCTTGGCTGCCCCGGACGCACAGCGAGAAGCGCGAGCGACTCGGGAATGGACAGCCCCGCCTGCAGGAGAACAGTCAGCTCCCGGTTGAAATTCGCGATGTGCTTGAAGGGCGGCCGCCGGCTCGACGCTGCGCTGCGCTGCGCCCGGCCGGACTTGAGGATCAAGTCGCGGGCGGCAAGGATCTCACGTAGATGTTCGACGGAATCCGCTGTTTCCGTGCCCTGCGCGCGCTCGCCGTTCAAAGTAAGCGCGCTGTAGGAAAAGATCGCCACGGCTTAGCGCTTCTCCGTCGATGCGGTTGCCGCACCAATATCCCAGCTCGTGATGTCGGCATCGTTGCCGACTCCGCCATCTCGGCCATCGGCGCCATAAGAGTAGAGGTCGTATTTGCCATGCTCGCCGGGAGATCGATAGTTGTATCGGTTCCCCCAGGGATCGGCGGGGAGCTTGTCGCTCTTGAGATAGGGCCCATTCCAGGCCGCCGAGGAGCCCGGCTTACGAACAAGAGCGTCGAGCCCTTCCGCCGTGCTGGGATAGCGGCCGGCGTCGATGAAGTACAGGTCGAGCGCTTTGCTGAAGCCATCGATTTGAAAACGCGCGCTCTTCACCTTGCTTGTCTCGAGATAGTTGAGGACTTTCGGCCCCACCAGACCGACGATAAGGCCGATGATAGAGAGAACGACAAGCAGCTCGATTAGGCTGAAGCCCGGAGAGCCGCTTTTGGGTGCCGCGCCGCAGTCTTTAACTTGTCCCGACAAGTGCAGCGGTTCCGGGAAACTGATGCGTCTAGGTGGAAGGCGGTTCATGAGCATTTCCTCAAATCATAGGCAGACAGCTGCTATCTTCAAGACAATGGGTTGGTCGCTGCATGGCGACCCGCCTAGGGCGATAGCAAATTCATCCTCTCGAAGACCCAGAAGGCAAAAAAGGTCGGCCCAAGAAATAGCGCGAACGGAAGCGCCTCCGTCAGCGCTGGAGACTGACCGCGCCATGCTTGCGCGCCCAACGCCAAGACCAACGCTGCGACGGACGCGGACGTGATGGCATAAAAGCCGCTGAGCGTGGGCGACCATACCCCAGCCGCGGCCATTAACTTGACGTCGCCCAGACCGAGCCCGTCCCTCCCACGAATGAGTCTGAAGAGCACAGCGACAGAATAGCCAAAGAAGCCGAGAATAGCGGCTCTAGCGGCGAGTTGCTCGAACGTTTCCAACGCGCTCGTGTAACTGGCTTCAGGATCGCAGAACGCGAAAGCCGCGCCCGCCGCGCCAAGGGCAAGCAAGGGATAATCCGGCACGATGCCAAACGCCCAGTCGTCGCGAGCGATGACAACCACACACGAAAGAAAAACCAAGCCGAAGACAAGGCTTATCAGCATTGTCCCTTACCCGTGACGCGCGGTTGAATGACATGAAAACCCAAACTTGACAATTTGGTCATGTCACGATTGCGATGCCGGGTTGAGAATAGCTGGCGCCCAGCGAAAGATTTGTGACAGCGTTTCATAAAACACTTGCGCCAAGCATCATTACGCCGATAGCGAAGATCCAACTTCCCAGCGCTCGCACACCGAAGCGGGCCGCTCGCCAGCGCTGCGTCAGGATTGCAGTGATAGCAGCGACGATGAGGACGGTGATATAGCCCGCAACGACTACGCCCGGAGCAAACAGCGCAGGGTTCACCGCCTCCGTCATGGCCGCGCCGTTGGAGTAGCCGTGGCTGATGCCGAAGGCGAAAGCAAGAGCGCCGACAGCAAAGGGCGTCAGCGGCAAGGTCAGGGCAACCAGAGCGCCGAGCACGAGGATCGAGACCATATTTGCGGTCGTCAGAAATGCCAGATCAGGTTGCACAGAGCCAATGGCGACACCAAGTCCGATGCCGATCGGAAAGGCCAAGAGAGCCAACCGCCCGGCTTTCGGTTCCAACCCGACCAGCATGCCGAGAGCAAGCCACGGCACCATATGCTCAAGAGCGGTCAAAGGGTGCAGCATCCCGTCGTAGAAATTGCCGAAACGCGTATTTACAAGATGTGCACTTGCCGGTTCCGGGAGGGCGACGGCTATTGCCAAGGCCGCAAGCAGTGTGGCGAGACGCATGCTCATGCGATGGCCCCGGCCCAGCCAGCAACGAAGTAACATCCGAGGCATGCGATCAGGACGCCGCAGCCCCGCACCAGCCGTGCGCCCATCGGCCAGGCGACGAGAAGCCCTATGATAATGCCGCAAAGATGCAGCAGTCCGGTGGCGAGGACGAAGCCGACGCCGTAGGCAAGCGGATTGGCGGCCTCCGGCAGTTCGGCGCCATGTGCATGACCATGGAAGATGGCGAAGGCGGCAACGATGAGCCCCGCGATGACAAGCGGCGGACGCGCGTTCAGCGCTACCATGAGGCCCAATACGACGGCCGAACCGGAAACGAGAAGCTCCACCATCGGCAGCGGCACGCCAAGCACGCCGAACAATCCGCCGATGGCCATAACCGAGGGGAAAGCGATCGGGAGCACCCAGATGGCCGGGCTTCCGAGCTGGGCTCCCCACAAGCCCACAGCGACCATCGCAACCAGATGGTCGGCCCCGAAGATTGGGTGGGTGAAGCCGCTGAGAAAGCCGCCAGCTACCCCGACCTGCGTATGCGCGAAGGCCGGAGATGACGCCGTCAAACACAAGGCAAATGCAGCCAGAGAACCAAGACCAAACCGATAAGAATGCGCCATTTCCCTCTCCTTACGCGCCCAATATCACGCTCATCCGACCGATGAACCAGAACATCGCAATTGACCCAATCGCGTAGGCCGGCGCTGGATCGAACCGGGGATCGAACCGTACTTCCAGCATGCGGTGCGCCCATTGGAGGGCGAGCACGACGAACACGAAAACGATTTGTCCGATTTCGACGCCGACATTGAATGCGAGCAATGCCAGCAGAACGCTATCTTGCGGCAGTCCGAGCTTGACCAATGCGGTTGAAAAGCCGAAGCCATGCAGCAGCCCGAAGGCAAACGCCACGACCCATGGATGTCGAACGGTTAGCCCGACTTGCCCACGCTGAAGCTTGATAATCTCGATGCCGACGAACACAATTGACAGGGCAATCGATGCGTTGACCGCGCGCTCCGGCACTCCCACCCAGCCCAGCGTCGCCGCGGCGAGCGTGATGGAGTGAGCCACCGTGAAGGCGGTGATGGTCTTGACCAGCATCCATCGCGAGCGCACGAGCCAGATGAGCCCCAGAACGAACATCAGATGATCGACGCCGAGCAGGATGTGCTCGAAGCCGATGGAGATATAGGCTCTGACAAGGTCAGTAATGGCACCCAGACTCGCGCCGTCGCCCGGTCCCATGGTCAGGCTCGGGTTGCCGCCAGTTAAGGTCGTGGACTGCGTTTTTCCGTCCGCAAACGTGATCTGGACCACCGCGCCCGAGTAAATCTCGCCGAGTTTCTCCACGGTAAGCGTGCCGACGAGCTTACGGTCGCCGCATTCCAGGAGAGGGGGCGCAGATTTGCAATGCGGAGGGAAGACCACCGAGGGGGGGCTGATGCCTTTGGAGGATTCGAACACCCACTTCGTAGTATAGCGGCCCGGCGTGTCCTCCTTGATCTGCAGGACTGCAATCGGCGTGTCATGGGCATAAGCAGCCGTTTGCACCGCCAGCAGCATCACCCCGAGGACCGCCGCCAGAGAAAGGATCAGTAGCGCCCCCTTTCTCATTTATCTTCCGCCCAAGTCTGCTTGGGCTCGACCAGAGCCGAAGCGTCGAACTCCTCGCCGGGCTTGTCGCTCGTAGCAGTGTTGAACGCTGTCTCGAGCCGCTTTGCATGAGACATCACGATTGTGTAACGCATGCGCATGTCCCGGATCGCTTCGAGGGCTTTTTGCCTCCTCTGGGCCGCTTCCCAATCCGCCTTCACTATGTGTTTCACTTCGTCGAACACAGCCGGGACTGCTGGGTGGAGGGCATCGACGCGGGCGATATGCCACCCCTGCTTGGATTGAAGCACGCGCCATGTCGTGTCGCGGTTCGCAAGGAGGGCGGCCGCGAAATCGGACCCAAACACCTGACTGAGATTTTCGGGTGAGAGATTCCGATAGCTGCGAACCTGGTCGGTGTAGGGCTGCGGCACCGCCTCCCGCACAGTTTCGAGTAGATCGCTAACCTGTTTCTGATTGCCGGTTTTGAGATCTGCGACGAAGAACTGGCTAACGTCAAAGCGCTCAGGCGAATCGTAGTTGGCCCTGTGCGACTCGAACCAGCCTTTTAGCTCATCATTTGACGGGGTGGGAACGACCAGATTGCCCATTACCACCTCCCGCATTTTAAGGACGAGGCGGGAGCGGAACATCTCGTCGCCCTGGTCAAGCCCGAGCCCGAGCGCCTCGCGATAGTAGACTTCGTTCTGCAGCCAGCGACTGAAGAGCTGATTCAGTTCATAGTCTGTGGGTTCTCTGCCGCGCGCATCCTTGAACAGCGTGACGAGTTCCCTTTCAACTGCATTATTGATGGTGATGGTAAGCCGATCAGGAGGACGGATATAGTGGTCGGCCGCAAAAATCAGCAACCCCAGCACTAGAAAGTGTAGCAGGGGCTCCCGCAGCAACGTTGAACTCTTCATTCTCGGAGGCCCTCGAAGGGTCGGCAAATGTTGGAACTGACGCATTGACTGCGATCGAGGGGCTATAAACAAGCGTAGATTGCATTGTCAAGAATAACAGGGGGAACAGATTACAATTTCATTCATCACAGGCCATAGCGCAACACCATAACTTCCGCGAGCAGATATGTAGAAACACACCCTTCAAATTTCACAAATGTTTCATTAATCCGTTATGTTTCCCTGATTAGATCGGCTCGCAGCGTGCGCCTGAATCATAAGATGACAGTTTTATTACAGATCATCTTTATATATTTTCGGCATGCGCTTTTATGGGCAAATTTGGGGGAAGACTTGTGAAGAAGGTAATGTTAGCAAGCGTCAGCGTGACGGCGCTGACAGTGGCTGCGGCAAGCCTCATGGCTCCGTCAGCCGTGCTGGCTGGGGATTTCAACAGCAAGTACACGGCGGCGGGCGCCTATATGTCCGGCGACTTCCACAATCACACTACATGCGCCGACGGCGCAGTCAGCGTGAAGACGCTGGCCACCCAGTCGATGGTCAATCTCGATTGGTTCGTTCACACCGACCATGGCGGCGCCTACCCGCGCGACTGCCGGTTCGACGATTTCGCCTATGACGGCCCGGATGACGGCCAGGGCAAGCTTTGGGAGGACACGGTCGGCAAAGCAGCCATCAAGGGCGATCCTGCCCCGACCACGACCTCAAACACCGGCCACAATGCCAACGGCACGGTGCGCTCCGCTCAACAGATGTGGCGCTGGCAGAGCCTGCAGGAGTATCAGTTTCCGGACCTTATCGAGCGGCGAAACGCCCTTCAACAGCCGATCATGGCAGGCATGGAGTGGGTGGTGCCCGCCCATGAGCATACCAGCACCGCCATTATTACCGGGCAGTACGCTGCGGTTCCGAACGTCAACGGGCAGGCCCAGTTCGAATACTGCTTCGCCGTAAATAGCGACGACACCAGCGGAGGCGGTGGTCAGGGCTGGACCTGCGAAATCACCAACGCGGATAACGACAAGCTGCGCACGCGCTTCGGGGCCGGCAAGAGCGACCAAGGGACCGGTGACTACAACAGCACGCTGGGCACGAAGGGCATCAACATCGCTGACAACGGCGAGCATGTGAAGTCCACAGCGGCCGTCTACTGGATGCAGGAGAAGCATGCTGGCGCCGCCTATGCCGTGCCCGCGCATCTCGAACGGGCTGGCGCTTTCGTGCCGGGTCAGAATCGAGGCTATAACATCGAGCACCTGCGCGATTGGAATAACGCCGCCCCGGACGTCGCCTTCGGTTTCGAAAGCCAGCCCGGCCACCAGGCAGCCTCGAACCGCGGCGAATACAGCGCCGACCGCTCACCTAACGGGTCTGCGGGACAATTTACCTACGGCGGCACCGGCTGCTATGCCGCTGCGGAATCTGCAAAACCTGGTTACGACTTCGACGGTAAAGCGCTCACCGCGGCCGATTTCGGCCCGAACGGCCGCTTCGCGGGAATTCCGTCCAACGCCAACCCTACTGGCGTGACGCTATGTAAACCCGGCGTCCGCACCATGTGGGATGCCATGCTCTCCGAAGGCCGCCACTATTGGTTCTTTGCCTCCTCGGATTGGCATAATCGCGGGAACTTCGCCCCGTTCGACAAGTACTCGACCCAGGATTTCTGGCCCGGCGAATATCAGAAAAACTGGACCTTCGTTCGTAAAACCAGTGCTGGCCCCGCTCAGGACATCGTAAACGGGCTTCGCAGCGGCAATAACTTTGTCGCTATGGGCGGCTTGATCGACGATATGTCGTTCAAGGCTTGCACCGCCAACGCTTGCGCCACCATGGGCGAGACGCTCACCGTGAACAGTGGCGCTGATGTCACCGTGACCATCGCGGTGCACGATCCAAACGGCACAAATCTGAGCCCCTATAGCTTCAATAATCCTGCTCTGTTGCAACTCGGCATCAAGCAGCCGATAAACAAGCCGATGGTTGCACAGATCGATCTGATTCAGGGCGATGTTCATGCGCCCTACACGGCCAGCGCAAATCCCGACGCTTATAAGGATCCGCTTGCGCCAGCCACTACCAAGATCGCCAAGAGCTGGAACTTCCCCGTCAAGGCGGCCAGCGAGTGGAAGACAGTCACATACGTCATACGTTCAGTCACCGCCAATAAATACATCCGGGTTCGCGGCAGCAACCTTCCGGCAGGCACGCCTAACAAGCGTGATGCGGACGGCAACCCGCTGCGCGACGATATTGGCTCGAACAACATCAAGTGTTCCGATCCGGCTTGCCCGGCGCACGTCAACGGCAAGTTCGAAGCCGACATCGAGGGCTGGAGCGACCTCTCCTTCTTCGCCAACCCGATCTTCATCCAGATCAAGGGAAGCGCGTCGTAAACCCTAAGTCGCGTTTTCTAACCAGATCAGGGAAGGGGGCCCTTTGGGCACCCTTCCCATCGCGTCAAGCAGGCAGCCCGCTGTAGGCGAAGCCAGCATTCCAAGCCCGATCGGAAATATCGTGAGCCGCAGTCTCCATCTGACGCTTCTCTATGTGCTTCTATTTTTGTCGGGATTTGCCGGGCTCGGCTACGAGATCGTGTGGACACGCATGCTCTCGGTCGGCCTGGGTCACGAGATTATTGCCGTTCTTGCCGTAATTGCCGCGTTCTTCTCCGGGCTTGCGCTCGGCGCTTGGGCGCTCGACGGTCCAGTCTCGCGCAGTCGCGTTCCGGGGCGATGGTATGCCGCCTTCGAGCTGATCATTGCGGTCTGGTCGGTGGCGCTCGTCGCGTTGATCCCGGCGGCAAACCGCTTTGTCGCCACGCTTATCGGCGCCGATCCCTCGCCCGCTCTTCATTGGGCCATCGCTTTCATTGTTCCCTTTGCGCTCTTGCTCCCCGCAACCGTGGCGATGGGTGGCACGCTACCTGCTATGGAGCGCCTCTTCTCTCGGTTGGCGCAGGACGGCTGGTCGGTCGGCGCTCTTTACGCAGCGAATACATTTGGCGCCTTCGCGGGCGCGCTTCTCACCACCTTCGTCATTGTTCCGCACCTCGGCGTGAGCGGTGCGCTTTTGACGCTCGCGGCCGCCAATGTCCTTTGCGCAACCGGTGTGGCGCTGGGGGCGGCCCGCGGAGAATCAGTGCGTCCTCCCGTCGATGCGGCCTCGGCAATCCCCGGTGGTGGACGCTTGTTCGTCACGCTGTTCATCACTGGGTTGATCGGCATTGGCTATGAGGTGCTGGTCGTCCGTGCGCTCGCCCAGGTGATGGAAAATACGGTCTACAGCTTCGCGTCGGCGCTGTCCGTCTATCTGCTCGGAACGGCGCTAGGCGCGGCTCTTTATCAGCGTTTCGTGCGCGGGGGGGATTTCGACGCCACCCTGACGCGGCTGCTTCAAGCGGCATGTGGAGCATGCCTTTTCGGAATTGTGCTGCTATCCGCTGCGCCTGCCGCATACGACTTCCTGCTGAACCTTTTCGGCCGCTCTTTCGCGGGGTCCGTTGCCTCGGAGATCGGGATAGCAAGTCTTGTCTTTCTGCTGCCGACCATAGTGATGGGCGCCCTTTTCAGCCATCTTGCGCAGGGCGCGCGAGGGGCGTCAGGCGGGTTAGGCCGAGCCTTGGCATTCAACACCCTTGGCGCGGCGCTAGCGCCGATTCTCTTTGGCGTTGTGGCTCTGCCTATGCTGGGTTCGCTCTTAACCCTAACTGCTGTGAGCCTGTGCTATCTTGTGATGATCCCGCAGCGCGGCCCGCGCGCACTGCTGCCGGCGAGCCTGGGCCTTGCCGCGGGACTTGCCCTCCTGCTCCTTCCGCTCAACTTGAATAATGTGAGCGTTCCTCCGGGCGGCCGTGTTCTGGAATATGTCGAAGGCGTGATCGCGGCAGTGAGCGTTGTAGCGGACGACAAAGACATTCGCTATCTCAAGGTAGACAACCATTTTCGGATGGGAAGCACTGCGACGAAGTTCTCCGACCGGCGCCAGTCACATATTCCACTCTTGCTGCATCCTGATCCGAAAAGGGCTCTATTTCTCGGCATCGGCACGGGCGCAACTTTCGCCGGAGCAGCCGACTTTCCCGGGCTTGAGGCCGACGGCGTTGAACTCGTTCCCGAAATCCTCTCGCTTCTGCCCAACTTCGAAGCGGTTACCGGTGACTTCAGGAAGATGCCAAAGCTGCGTCTGCTGGCGGCGGATGCTCGCCGCTACATACAGGCGTCAGACAATAAATACGACGTTATTGTCGCAGACTTGTTCCACCCAGCTCTGGACGGATCGGGCTCGCTCTACACGCGGGAGCATTTCGCGGCGATCCGCGCCCGCCTTGCTGAGGGGGGCATTTTCTGCCAGTGGCTGCCGCTCCATCAGCTTGACCTGGAAACACTTGGCACAATTACTCGGACGTTCCAGTCCGTTTATCCGAACGCAACCGCTTATCTGGCGCATTACAGCCTGCAAACGCCGCTTCTGGCGCTGGTCAGCGGAACGAAGCCGATGCGGTTCTCCGCCAATTGGCTCGATGCGCGGCTGAGCGATCCGCAGCTTCAGCAAAAATTGAAAGACTCGCGGCTTGACGATCCCTATGCGCTGTTTGGCGCATTCGTCGCCGGTCCAGACGATTTGCGGGGGGTCGCCGGAGACGGTCCCCTCAATACTGACGATCGCCCGCTGGTTACATTCCGCGCCCCGTCTACCGTCTATACGCCGCTCGGCCCTTCAGGCGAAAGGCTCGTCGATCTTATCGATCGTTTCAGACCGCAGCCGCAGCAAGTGCTGCTCGCCCCCGTGAACGGGGAGTCCGACGCGGAGGCCCGCCTCGCGGCATATTGGAAGGCGCGGAATCAGTTCCTCAAGGCCGGTCTCGGCGTTTCGCCGAGTAACGATGTAAATGAGATGGTGCGGAGGGTGCGTGAGCCTTTGCTTGCGGTGGTTCGCACAAGTTCGGATTTCGAGCCCGCCTATATGCCGCTTCTTTCACTCGCGTCAGCGCTGGTCCGCGTCGACCGCGAGGCAGCGAGGAGTCTGTTGACAGATCTTGCGGAGGCAAACCCGACCAGACACGAGGCCCAACGACTGCTTGACGGGATTGCTGCATCACGATGACGAGCTGGCTTCCTCAGTGGTGATCACTGCTTATGCAAAATTTATTTCTATTATTTCAGTTAATGCGGCTCTAAATCGGTGACCTATTTGCAACGCCAACACTATAGTCAGGCATGGCAACCACAGGTTGCTTACGAGTTCAGACTATTTGGGTTAACTGCAAAAGTCGGGGTATGGTCTTTATCATGGGGAATGGTATGATACGTCTTGGAATTATTGGTACGGTAAGCGCGATTGCTCTTACAGTCTCCGCAAATGCGGCTGACTTATATCGTGCGCCGGCCGGCGGTGGCCTCAAGGACGCGCCGTATGTTGCGACCTGGACAGGCTTCTATGCTGGCGTGAACGGCGGCTACGCCTGGAGCCAGTCAAGCGATCAGCTGGCTTATGTGGACCCTAATTATCCTTTCTACGGTCTCTCTCCCGAGGGTGGTTTCGGCGGCGGCCAGATTGGCTATAATCTGCAGGGCTTCGTTCATCCCAACCTCGTGCTTGGCATCGAGGCGGATATCCAGGGTTCTGATATCAGCGACTCGGGCGTCGATTCCGCTACTTATAAATACTCATCCAAGGTTGATTGGTTCGGAACTGTCCGTGGGCGTCTCGGATACGCCATCGACAGCGCGCTCGTGTATGCGACGGGCGGCTTTGCCTACGGCGGGATCAAGAATGACTATGACGCCCGCCATCTTGGCGCGGGGGAATTTAAGTTTGATGGCAACGCCACTGGCTATGTTGTTGGCGGCGGCGTCGAATATAAATTAGCGCCAGCGTGGTCTCTGAAGGCTGAGTACCAATACATCAATCTTGGAAAGAATAACCCCGTTGACACAAGCACCGGTCAACACTACACAGATTTAGAGGGTACAAAACTGGAAGACGACGCTTTCCACACCGTGCGTGTCGGCCTTAACTATCACTTCGGTCACAGCTATGAGTCGCTGAAGTAGGTCGATCACTTTGGATTGCGGAACGGCGCCGTTGGGCGCCGTTTTCGTTTTCGCTCCTAAAGGCTTGATGCATCGTCCACGCATTCACAAAACGAAGCCCGACCAAACAAGTTACTTAATACAGCCATCCGGAAAGGACGAATCGTCATTTTCGGTTCCGGCTCGGCGGGTACAGGCAAAGATCCGCTACTCGGTAGCGCGCCGCGCCGAAATCGTTGAGATCGACGCTTTAAGCAAGAAACAGGGAGCGATAGCGCCTAACTTCCATGGCAAGAATGGATTTGCCGAAGGCGGAGGCGGGAGACTTCCGGTATGGTGCAAATTGGCTCATGCTGCACAGCCACTTCTTCCGTTTGATGCCCACCAACACACCAGCAGACACATGAGCAATGAAACAGGCGATCGGCAAGTACAACTTCAGCACGTGGAAATTCTGCACTGCACCCATGATGGATTGGAACGCTAGGTCTGAAAAAGTCTTCTAGATCAATCTACTATGACGTTCCTCGAAAGGCGTGTCGTACTGAAATCGTACCGCCTGTCAACGAGGCAAGAGCGCGTCGTTCGCTCTCCCCAGTAGCTCTTGGCAACAGTTCCCACTTGACCAGAAGGCATACGCCGGTTCGTCCGCAATTGAATTGCGGAAGTCACTGGCTTCGTGGCGATCAGCACCCGCACATTGGTCGGATTTAGGAAGGCAGCCCCTTTGAAGCCGCTATCGTCCGAGCGGCTTCCGCATGAGGCATAAGAAAAGAGTTCAAAGCTGCAAGGATTTCTGCGAGAGGCACAAACGGCGCGTCGATGTCCTGCAAAAACGAGTTCCATTGTTGTTGTTTGACAAGGTCCTCGGCGAACGCCGCCGTCAACGCGTCGGGGCTTTCCGAAGGAACTGGCGTGTTGCGCCGTGCAAATGTTGCAGCGATGGCTCGCGGCAGGCTTTCGCCATGAAAGTCGTAAGCAATTGAAAGCTGCCAAATATCATAAAAGTCCTTCATGCGGCTGTTGGCGCGGCCGAGATTGACCATCGCCTGAAACTTTTCGGCGATCACCGTTTCTCGCGGATAGGCGTAAAGACGTGGAGGCGGCAGGTCGAGTAGCACAGGCAGTTCGACATCGGTGATTTCAGGTTCGACGGCATCACCAAAACCGACGTCGATGGTAACGGCAATCCGCGCTCCTGCAAGCGTCGCGATTGTTTTGAGCCGCAGACCCCCATACTCGTTGTCCTCGCGGATGCGGTGGATGCGTAAACCCTCAGCGTCGAATTCGACGCCATCATCAAGCTGAATCGAGCATATGCCTCTGAAAATAGCGAGCATCGCTTCTGGATCTGGATCACCAAAGCCAAGAAGATCCAAGTCGCGCGTTGGCCGAAATGGCATGTCGAACCACATCCTCATCAGCATTGCGCCTTTTAGGACGAAGCGCTTGCGATGTTCGGTGGTGCTGAGCCGGTAGAGAAGGCGCTCCAACACATACCGCGTCAACAGCAATTCGACGGGTTCATTGCGCGTGGCCGCGACGTTACGAAGGCGAGCGCGAACAGAGGCAGCAATGTTAGGCATGTGAAGTCATCGCTTCAAGATAAGGGCGCAGATTGCTCCAAACCCCTGCTTCCATGGCGTAGCGTGCGATATCGGCCGGCGTCGCCTTCCGCTGCCGCAATGCTTCGCGCATGCCTTCCAGCACGGGGTTGATGCCTGGACTACTCTTATAGCGTCTGCCTTCGCGCTGGCGGTAACGGAAAAGATCAACGACGGTTTTGGCGGGGCTATAGATGCGCACTCTAACGCCTTCGATCATGTGTTCCTCGATGCCGGTGGAGAAGACCATCTGTCCAAAGCGCACGATATTAAGCGGCGGCGTTTTGACCACGGGCTTCTTCTGCCTAGCGCCGATTGCGATCCAAACGAGGCGCGGTATCGTATCGGTCAACTCATGATAGGCAAGCGCCGACACGAGGCAAATCACTCCTTTAGGCACGCGCTTCGCTGCTTCCGCAAGAGAGTGGTTTCCGTCAAGAGGAGCATCGGGGAGTTGGTAAAGGCCACGGCTGAGCTGAAGGATAAGGCCGCGTTCTTTCATGCGGGATATGGTGGCCGCAGTGATGCCGCTTGCCGTAAACTCGGAAAGCTTGGCCATACCCCGCTCGGCGAGGAGAGCAATGGCGCGATCTTGTTGAGTTGGATAGCGAGTGTTCACAGCCGCGAGCATGATATGAAAAGGAGTATATGTCAACTCCATATACAACGATTCGTATCAATCGACGCATTTGCGAAATTAGCGCGCGTCTCACCCGAGTCTTGTCCCATGTTCGTCTCCAAAGGCAGAGGCATCACGAAGAGAGGTTGTTTGCCTCCCGGAAAGCTGCGGCTCGACGTTTGTCCAAGTAGGTGGCAAGGTCCATTAAATGGACACCCTTGGCGCTTTTCTGACTCGCCTCAATCCGTACCACAGGCAAATCTATTTCGCCAGCACCGACCTTGCGCAGGAATTTGGGGAGTGTGAGGTGCGAAAAATAATCGCGGCAAACAGTTTCTATAGGGATGATAGCCTGGCCGTTGTATTGAGCCATGAGCAAGAACGCAGTATTCACTAGCCTCACCCCTCCCTTGTCGTTTGCCTACAATCTCGCAGTGACGGAGATCGGAATTCCTAAAGGCAATTACTTCAAGTTGATACCTTCTGCAGGCTTAGGACAACACTGCTTCATCGAAGGGAGCACCCGCGCGCGGGAGGTCCGGTGAACTATCGCTCGTAACTTGTAGGGTCATCCATCTGAAGGAGCTGTGGTTGCGGGAAACAAAAGCTCTCGTCCCGTGCGCACCTCGACGCCGAAGACTTTTGCGGTGAGGTCTGCGCCATGCGCCCGCGCAAAGGACGTAATCAGCTCATCCCAGTAAAGCGCCTGGCCGGACGCCGTAGCCGGATAGGCTCGCCCAAAGACAGCCACAGCCGCCGCATGGATCCGTTCGAATTCGTCCGAAGTGCCGGGTTCTGGTACGTCGCTTGGTGGCTTGACGCGGGCTCGTCTCCTGGGCTTGCCGCGCACCGGGGGCTTGTGCCCTGCAGAAGCAACCGCGAGGGCATCCACGCCGATAGACTGAAGCCACAGCAATTCAGCCACCGGCCCAAGCGGCGAAGCCAGGTTCAGGCAAACGCGGCACAGTGGCAAGGCCCAGACCGGTTTTCGCGAGGGTATTCGGATTTTCAATGCATGAAGGGCGATTGCCGGCTGCTTTCGGCACGCAACGCAGCCGCCTTCTGTCGAGGCTGGACGAGGGACGTGATCGCTCGCCGCCTTTACACATGTGATTGACGGCGTTTGTCGCGCGCCTTCGGGCGAAACGCGTCCCTTGGAAGCAGAAACTCTGCCTATCATGCTGGCAACCCCAAGACACGGTACGAAGCAAGAAGCCAACTGCCTGATACGCTCAAGGCTTGCCCAATATTGTCTAAAAAGCAAAAAATAAAAGTCGTCCAAAATAGGGCAACTATGGCAAAATTCGCCTCAAGCAAAAGACGCTGTTTGGGATAAGGCGCGACGAACAAGCTGGGGAAAATTACCTGGCGGATGGCTGAGCCCAGGGGGCAGCGGCAATAAGCCGGACATGGCGGCCAAGAACCAGCGGCGGCAGATCGAGACAGCCGGTGTTGATGGTGAGTTGCCGGGGCGGCACGAACAGCCGCAACAACAAGAGCTGTCTGGGCGGTGATCCGACGGTGACCGCCGCGAAGGAAACCACCGCAGGCGTCTCACCCTCATCAAGAAGGCGCAAGGTCAGGAGATCGCCAGGAAACACGCCGCTGTCGGACAGAACGCGAGAGCGAACTTCGTAGACCTGGTGGGAGGGATCGGAGCCAGACCTGGCATGACTGCGATCAAGCGCGATCAGATCGTCATCGAGACCGCTTTGCCCCTCGGCCGCCAAAGCCGACGCCCATGCACGCGCAAGTCTCATAGGCCGCTTTTCCGCTTCGTTGCCCTAGACTTAGACTTCTTCATTCAAATTGAAACTGCAATCTGAGATCCGATGCAGTTCGAAGAATGTGGGCGGAACTCTTCAAAGAAGGACGCGGCCGATCACGGTCGCTTTTGCCCTAAGCCTATGAATGGGCATGGCATTTTGATCGTCGCTGTTGGTAATCAAAAGGTGCGGCCCGATGTATTGCCGCAACAGCAAAACGCCTTCTACGGAGTTATTGGTAAAGATTTGGGCGATCACCAACTGGCCAAGCTCCAATTTCTGCAATCCCTTAGGGTCCATATCCGCGATGATCGGATCGCCCTCGGTGATGCCAAGCTCGCTCATCACGTTTGACAGAACCTTGAACATCTTTTGCGTCGAAGATGTCAGCGCCTTTTCGATGGCCGAGCCTTTGGGCGGGATATAGGGCGCAAGGTCGGCCATGTAGCTCAAGCTCTGAACCGAGAGAATTTCGGTCACAGGCACGCCCAACGCGCCGGCGAGCGCCTCCATTTTGGAGAGATGCAGCCCCCGCGCGCCCGCTTCGACCCGCGATAAATGACTCTCCGAGATGCCGATTTTTTTTGCGAGCTCGGTCAGCGACAAGCCGCGTTCAAGTCTCAGTTGCCGGATTCGATTGATTGCCATGGAGGGCTTCTTGCCATCTTTCTTGGTGGCAATCCAGAGTTTGTCCAAAAAAAGACCTTGGCTGAGCATTGTCTAACAGGCAACAATCGGCAAGTCAAAGGCAAAACTTGTCAGGGGGGCGCGGGCACGCATGAACTTGGCGAACAAATTCCAGAGCGTTTTGCAATTAACGGGACATACCCGCACGAGTTTCGCGAAGCGTGCAGGCGTCACGCCCGCGATGTTATCGCGGCTCATCCCCCAGGATGGGAGGGAGCCGGAGAGAAAAGCCACGCTCGCAACCCTCCTCCGGCTGATCTCGGCCTCCGAAGGCCTCCTCACCATCCAGGACTTTCGGGCGCACCGCGCCACGCGCGAAAGGCCCTTCGTGATGGAGACCGCCTGCCCGCTCTGCGGGCGCGCCATCGAGGGCGATGCGAAGCACCCCAAGTGCAGATCAGCCGGATGAGCGCGGCATTGCGATAGGCCCGAGCCAGGCGCGGCTCGCATGCAAGCAGGGAAGCAAAGGATGTCGCATGAAACGGGGATCGGGCGGCAAGGCTAAAGCCCGCGACGGCGACACGTCGCCAAACAAGACATCGCCAAGCGAGACATCAGGTATGGCGTCATCAGGCGGATGGGAGTCCGTAAAAGCCGACCTCGCCGGCCGGGAGCTCGATATCCTGCGCTGGATCGGCATTGCCTGGCCACCGGCACGGCGTCAAACGCATATCCACTGCCCGTTTCCGGGCCACGACGACAAGAACCCGTCCTGGCGATGGGACACGCGAAAGAAGGCATGGTTCTGCAGCCAGTGCGCCGGTGGCGACATCCTTCATGCCGTCGAGCGCATGAGGGGACTGTCCTTTCAGGAAGCCCTCGATCTGATCGAGACGGAGTTTCTCGGCCGCGCTTACGAAGCGCCGAAGCACGAGCGAAAAACACGCCGCAAAATCAGCCAGCAGCAGCCCGCTGAACGCGCCTCACAAAATAGGGCTGAGGCAGAAGCCGCTGACGATTTGTCCGATGCCCACGATGAAAGCGCCGATGCTGCTACCGGTGGGCCGACCGGGCGACCGGTCCTTGATGCAGCCGATGACGACATCGAGAAAAGACGCCAGCGCGCATTCCAGCTCTGGAGCGAGGCCAAAGCCGTCGCCGGCACGCTTGCTCAGACCTATCTCGAGCAGCATCGCGGCATTGTGCTCGATTGGCCGCTCTTTCAGACGGCGATCCGCTTTCATCCCCGTCTTTGGTGCAGTGAGCGCGACGGATATTATCCAGCGATCCTGTTCCGGGTCTCGGACGCCTATGATGGCGAACTCAAGACCCTTCACCGCCTCTATCTCGGCGAGGATGGCGGCAAGGCCAAGATCGCAAGCCCGAAAAAGGCCTATGGCGAGTATGGGGGCGGAGCCATCTGGTTTGGCACGCCGCAAGAAGGCGGCGAGCTTGTGAAGGCCGAGGGGCCTGAAAACGCGCTTGTCTGTTTCATGGCGGGCCGCCCCTTTGTTGCCTCCGCCATTAGCGGCGCCAATCTGAAAAACGTGGTGGCGCCGCCAAGTGTAAAAAGCGTGCTGATAGCCGGCGACCGGGGCCGCGGCGCCGGCAAGGGCAAGGGCAAGGCGGGCGAAGACTATGCCGAGGATGCAGCCACCGCCGATCGCAAAAGAAAAGTCTCGGCCGCCATCACCTATCCGCCGGCGCGGCCGAAGCCGAACGGCAAATGGCAGGATTGGAATGACCTTCTCGTAAGCGATGGGCTCGATGCCGTGCGCGAGGCGCTGGCTCAAGCCGAGCCCTGGGAAGATCTGCCTTTCGGGTTTCGCTGGCAGGAGAACGGCCGAGGCCTCGAATTCTTGAGCCGCATCGTGAAGGGTGAGGACGGCGAGGAGGAGGATGAGTGGGATTGGCTCTGCTCCGAGGTGAAGTTCCTCGCCACCACGCTCAACGCCGACAGCAAGGACTGGGGCCTCTATCTCGAAATCAAGACGCGCAACGCCGTCTGGCACAAGGCCGCCATCCCGAAAACCGACCTCGTGACGAGCTCCGAGGATATTTTCAAGCACCTCGCCTATCACGGGCTCGATTTCAACATCACGCCAAGAGCGAAGACGAAGCTCCGGGAGCTGCTCGTCCGCTATCGGCCCAAATCCTATGCGCTGTGTGTTCCGAAGGTCGGGTTTCACGACGGGGTGTTTGTGCTCCCCGATGAAACCATCGGGAACAGCAAAGGCCGCGCCGTCGTCTTTCAGCCGCACAAGCCGGTTGAGCATTTCTACCGAAAAGGCGGCAACCTGAAAGGCTGGCAAGACGGTGTGGCGGCTTACGCGCGCGGCAACGACCGGCTCATGTTTGCGATCGCCGCCGCGTTAGCGCCGCCGCTCCTCGAGCCGATCGGCATGGAAGGCGGCGGCATTCATTTCCGAGGCGGGTCGACGGCCGGCAAGACCACGATCCTTCGCTCCGCCGGCACCGTCTGGGGCGGCGGCGGGCAATATGGCTTCATGCGCACCTGGCGCGCCACCGACAACGCGCTCGAAGCTGTCGCCGCCATCCACAACAATGCGTTTCTTGCCCTCGATGAGATCGCCGAAATCGAATCCAAAGCGCTCTTCCGGGCGGCCTACGCGCTCGCCAATGGTCGGCAGAAGGAGCGGATGCAAAGAACCTCCGATCTTCGAAGCGCGGTAAGCGGCGTTCTGACCTCACCTTCCATTTTGCACGAACGGCTGCGAGTGTGACGGTTCATTGAGGGATCGTCTTATGTCTAATCCTGGTCGTAGTCCTATCACGGAGCTTGCGTCGTGCGCGCGGGCCGACACGTTCCAGCGCATTGAGGTGATCACCGGCGTTGCCCGGCGACGGTCGTGGCCGTCCGATGTGAAGGCGGCGATCGTGCAGGAAACGCTTGAGGACGGGGTCGGCGTTTCCGAGGTTGCGCGCCGACACGGCGTGGCTGCGAGCCAGCTTTTCAAATGGCGCCGTGAAGCGGGGCTGAGATCGCGACCGCCCAAACCAGAGCCGGTGACGTTTGCCCCTTTGCTGATCGAGAAAAAGGATGCGCCTCAGCCTGAGCATAAAGAAGAGGCACCGCCATCCGGGCTGATCGAACTCGAACTCGCAGGGGGACGGGCGCGGATCCCGGTGACGGCCGGCCGCGAGGTTATCCTGGCAATTATCGACGGGCTTTCGATGAGGCGGCGGTGATTTTCGGCGCCATTCCACCTCGGATTTACATCGCGACGCGGCCTGTCGATTTCAGGAAAGGCATGGATGGGCTTGCGGCCACGGTTCAGGAGGTCTTGAAGCTCGATCCGTTTTGCGGCGCTGCCTTCATCTTCCGCTCCAAGCGGGCGGACCGGATCAAGATTTTGATCTGGGATGGCTCGGGGCTGATCCTGATCTACAAGCGGCTCGAGGATGCGAAGTTCCGCTGGCCAAGGATCGAGGACGGGGTCATGCGTCTGTCGCCTGCGCAAGCGTCCGCCTTGTTCGAGGGCTTGGACTGGGCCCGGGTCCGTGCGGTTCGAAGGGCGCGTCCTCAGGCGGTGCAATAAGCCTGATATCTCTCTGTTTTTGCGTGATTGTGATTGCAAATCATGGTGCTGTTCGCGTCATGATTGCAGCTACGGATCAGCTCCCTGACGATATCGGCGTCCTGAAAGCTCTGGTGGCGCACTGGGCGGAACAAGCGTCGGCGAAAGACGCAGCGCTCGCCGAAAAGGACGCCGAACTGGCCCGCGTTCAGGGCGCCAATGCGAGATTGTGGGAGACGCTGCGCCAGCTGCGTCGCGCGCAGTTCGGCCGCAAATCGGAGAAGCTCGATCCCGATCAGTTGAGCCTCGCCATGGAGGAGACCGAGCAGGCGATCGCCGAAACGGGTGCCACGGATGAGACCTCGAACGCGACGCTGAAAGCGTCGCGCAAAGGACCCCGCTCTGTCAATCGCGGGGCGCTGCCCTCCCATCTGCCGCGGGAGGAGATCGTCATCGAACCGGAAAGCACAGCTTGTCCGTGTTGTGGCGGTGCCATGCATGTCATGGGCGAGGATCGCTCGGAGCGGCTGGACGTGATCCCGGCCCAGTTCAAAGTGATCGTGACGCGCCGGCCGAAATATGCCTGCCGGGCCTGCGAAGGCGCTGTGGTTCAGGCTCGGGCGCCAACGCGTCTGATCGAGGCCGGCATCCCGACCGAGGCACTGGTCGCTCACGTTCTGACCGCGAAATATGCCGATCACTGTCCGCTGTATCGGCAGGCGCAAATCTATCGCCGCCAGGGCGTCGATCTCGATCGCTCCACGCTCGCTGACTGGGTCGGCAAAGCGGCGGCGCTTCTGGCGCCGCTTCAGACGCGCCTGTTCGAGATCCTGAAAACCTCGCCGAAACTGTTCGCCGACGAGACGCGCTGCCCCGTCCTGGATCCGGGACGAAAGCGCGTGAAGCTCGGCCAGCTCTGGGCTTACGCCCGCGACGACAGGCCCTGGGGCGGCTCCGATCCGCCCGCCGTTGTCTACTGCTATGCGCCAGGCCGCGGATCGGAGCATGTGAAAAGCCATCTCGCAGGCTTCAGCGGGATCCTGCAGGTCGATGGCTATAGCGCCTACAAGGACCTCGCGAGCAACCGGCCAGCGTCGGCACCGCTCATCCTGTCCTTCTGCTGGACGCACCTGAGGAGGCGGTTCTATGAAATCGCTGTGGGCGGCAACGCGCCGCTCGCCGACGCCGCGCTCGCGCAGATCGCAGCGCTTTACAAAATCGAGGAAACCATCCGTGGCCAGAGCGCCGAAGCGCGCCGCAAGGTCCGACAGGCCAAGAGCATGCCGCTACTCGATCGTTTCAAGTCCTGGTTTGAAAAGACCCTCTCCCTCGTTCCCGGCGGCTCCAAAATGGCCAAGGCCATCCGCTATGCTCTCCACCATTGGGACGGCCTCATCCTGTTCGCGAACGACGGGCGCATCGAGATGGACACCAACACCGTCGAGCGTTCCATCAGGCCCTTGGCTCTGAACAGGAAAAACGCACTCTTCGCCGGCCACGACCGCGGAGCAGAGCATTGGGGAATCGTCGCTTCGCTCATTGAAACGGCCAAACTCAATGGCGTCGATCCACAGGCCTGGCTCGCCAGCATTCTCTCACGCCTCGTCAATGGCTGGCCGATGCGCAAAATCGATGAACTCATGCCCTGGGCCTTTGCCGTTCACCAAAAGGCTGCTCCCGTGGTCTGAGAACACCGCTTACGAAGCGCGTGCACCTGGCGGCTCCTCTTCATGTCCACAGGCGAGATCGGCATGGCCGAAAAGCTCTCCGAAGACCGCATGCGCGCAACGGGCGGCCAAGCGGTGCGGCTTGTCGAAATCAGTGCCGACGCAGGCCACGGCATGGGCATGTTTCAAAGTCTGCACGGGTTCAAGGAACCAAAGCAGCTCGCCGAGGCGCTCAATGCGAGCGGGCGGGAGCATTACGGCCATGCGGCGACCGCCTTCATTCGCCATCTGACAAGCGATCTTGAGCGGCTGACCGAAGGCGCGAAAGCCTTTATCGGCCGCTTCGTGCAACAAGCCTGCGCCAAAGACGCCGACGGCCAGGTTGCGCGCGTGGCGGGCCGCTTCGGGCTTATCGCTGCCGCCGGCGAGCTTGCGATCGCGGCCGACATCGTGCCTTGGCGCCGCGGCGAGGTGCGCGAGGCTTGCAAGCGGCTGTTTCTCGAGTGGGTTGCCGCGCGCGGCACCTCGGGGCCGCTCGAGACGCAGAACGGAATTCTGCAAGTCAAAGGCTTCATCGAGCTGCATGGCTCCTCGCGCTTCAGCTCCTGGCATACGCCTGGCCAGCCGACCGTGAACAGGGTTGGCTTCTACCGCATCTTCGATCAGGGAGCAGACGACGAGAAGGTGGTCTATTACGTGCTGCCCGAAGGGTGGAAAGAGATCTGCCGCGGTCACGACGCGCGATCGATCGCCAGCGCCATGGTGGAGCGCGGCATTATCAAGCCGGACAACGATGGAAAGTATCAGCGCGTCGTTCGCCTGCCCGGCATGGGCCCGAGGCGGAGCTACGAGATCGATGGATCTCTTCTCTTTGGCGATGAGGATGAGCCTTCACCGCAAGTGAATGGCAGCGCTTGGGTGCCCGTCGGGCCGGATTTCACGGCGCCGGACCAATAGGGTGATCGCTTTTTCCGGGTAACAGGTGAAACAGGTGTTACATTGTTGATATGCCGTGACTTTTTCAGTTACACGGGAAAGAGGAGCTCGTGTAACAAGTGTAACATCGCTGCGCGTTTCGCCGAATCCTGATCGCGATATTCTCGCTTTAAGCCGGGCGTGTTACGCCTGTTACGCCTCGTCGGTTTTCGAGTGTAACAGATATTTTCTTCGTGATTCCGCACTGTAACGCCTATTACACGCGTTACACGGAAAAGGAGACCATGCCCGCGGACGAACCGGCGTTTGGGCGGGGTGCGTCATTCAGGGGCTACCACGGGTCCCGGGGATAGCTGCAAGAGGCCGAAAGGAGAAGTTCAGGGTTGCTGACGCGAAGAACGCAATGGAAGGTCAAGCGGACATAGTTCTATTTGACGGTTCCTCACCTAAGAGGCGGCTATTGCCGCGAGGCGACTTATTGCTTGCGAAGAATGTCCAAAGCAGCGGCTAAATCCGGATCGTACTGACCTTTGGCAGGCAATTCGGCGGCCGCGTCCACGACGACGTCCGGCTCAACGCCCTTGCCATCCCAGGATTGACCGTTCGCTCTCAGCAACCGATGGGTGGTGAGCCTGATCGCCCGTTCGTCGTCGAGCCGGAACAAGGTTTGTACCGTGCCTGCACCGAAGCTTCGCCTGCCAACGATTGTGCCCCGATGTTCATCCTGGACTTTGCTGGCAACGATTTCGGCTCCGGAAGCAGTGTTCTTGTTGATAAGCACCACAATCGGCTTGCCGCCGGTAAGATCGCCTCCAGATGCTTCCTTCCTTTCGGTTGAAGAGCGTCCCTGCTCCAATACGACGGTGCTACTTTCGATAAAGGCGCCCGCCACGTTTACCGCCTGATCCAGAAGGCCGCCGGAATTATTACGGAGGTCGATGATATAGCCTTTTAGCTTCAAACCGGCTGTGCGCTTGAGATCTTCTGTTGCTCGCTTGAGGTATTCATAGACATGCGCACTCTCAAACGTCTTTATATTGATGTAAGCGATATCCCCATCGAGTCTATACCGAACTGGATATACACGGACAATGTCCCGGGAAATGCTTAATTGAATGGGGTCGAGAGAGCCGTTTCGCACGATTGTCAACCGCACAGAACTGCCGACAGGTCCACGCATCTTTTCAACCGCCTCGTCGAGCGTCGATCCTCGAAGCGATACACCATCGATCTGGGTGATACTATCGCCCGCTTGAACACCGGCCCTGTCCGCGGGAGCGTTTTCGATAGGCAAAATTACTTTTGGGATGCCGTCTTCCAACTTAAGCTCAAGCCCCAACCCGCCATTGTCGCCACGAGTCTGGAATTGCAGGTCGTGCATTTCTTTTGGCGTTACATACTTCGAACGGGAATCGAGGCCTTTCAGCATTCCTTCGATGGCGGCGGCTGAGAGTTTATCCAAAGTCTCATTGGTCGCCCCTCTCGCCGCAACGAGAAAATCGCCGAATACCTGGAGCTTGGATTTAATATCCTGCGTGCCGTCGTCGAGGCGGCGTAAGGCTTTCTTTGTTGCAGGATGCTCTTGCATTACAGGGGATGCGGCGGTCACGCCCAATACTGCGTTCTTCAGGAGCAAGCTGTCGTCGACCTTATCGACGTAGGCCGTTCTGATCCGCTGAAGGGCAATGCCAAAAAGTTCGAGCGGCCGGAGGTCCACGGCTCGGGTACCGTTCCTGGCTACGCCGGCGACTTCCCCAGAAGCAGTGGCGGTCGCGGCAAAAAGAAAAAGCGCTGCCATGAAGAGGCGCAAAGGCCGGCGCGATCTATTAGTCATAAATTATCCCTACGCAGCAGGTGGGCGCAACCATTCCACGTGTCGGGAAACGCAAGTCCCCCGCGCCCGACTTTCGATTTCTCTAGTTGCAAAAAGAGCCGAAACGAAGGACATTCCCGACGCAGAAGGCGGCGTGAGCGTAGGTTTATGAGCAAGGGCCAACGAATTCCCCGGTTGCCTGCGGACGAGGTCAATGACGTTCGTCGCGGCCTCTGGTCCAGGTCGCCAGCGTGGCGAAAAACGCTGATGGCGGCGAGCATCCTCACGCTTCTCGCTATCGCGCTTCCGAGCGTAGCCCGTCACTCTCCTTCCGACATCGGCACGAAATGTCGGCCTGACGAGGCTGCGTGGTGCAGCCTCCCGCTTGGCAGGCTCAGCCTTGACGGCTCCGGTCGTGTTCTCAGAACAATGCAAGCGGAGGAGACCGCACGGTACTTGAGTTCCACAGCTAACTGCCTCAAGGAAGACATAAGCGCCGACTATATCGCCTTGACGAGAGTTGTCGTCGGGCAGGAGAGAAAAGAATCGGCGGTTGTCGCTGTGCCGAACGGGATGACAGCGCCAGTGGTCGGAGATATCGTGCAATATCAGGGCGCATTCACCGATCTTAAGCTGCCATGTCATTACACGCCGCCGTTGATAACGCGTCTTGAACGGTCGGTCAGGTCTCCCGGGGCGCATTGAGTTCAGTTAGACGGTCAATAGCAGCTTCGCTCTTGTCGGAAAGCGCCAGACATGATCCGCAGCCATAATCAAATCCCGGAGCATGTTACAGAATATCAACCGTCGCCCGAAGGGGCGGCCGGAGCGCTGGGAAGCTTCCTGATCGGTGTCGGCGGATTTGCCGGTTTTCTCCTGATCGCTTTGATCTATGCCAGCGGCTTGCCGCAGGAATCCGAGCAGGTGGCGTGCAACTTGCAACGCGTCGGAGCGGGCGAAGTCAAAAGCGACTATGTCACTCAAATTTTGACGCCCCAGGAGTCGCTCGTGGTAATCCAGAAGAGCCAGGCGTTTGCACAAGGCACCCTGCATCCCGACTATATCGATCGCACGCGCGTGCGCGTTTCAAAACACAGCTATGTGGTGTTACCGCCCGATATGACAGTGAAGGCGGGAGATTACATCACTTATGTCCAAGGATATCGTGCCCCTAATTTGCCATGTCACTACATTCCCAATCTCGCGACCGGAGTTTTACCCCGCCGTGGCACCGGCGAATAGGCGGCTTCACCGGGTGAATGACTTTTGCGAGCATCCGGGTTTTAATTGGACAGGGGCTGTTGCGGGGTATCCAATGAGCATAAAGGCAGCGGCCATTGCTGACGGATCAGACCGATGAATGGCGTTCTCGAAAGAATGAACCGTTGGATGCCCTTATTCATGGGCATCATGGCTCTCGCCGCAGTTGTCCAGGTCCTGAATTTCCTTGGCGTGTCGTTTCGGGGAACGGCGCCGCTCGACTGGGTCGAAGTTCATGCGGGGCCGATCGCTGGCGTTCTCGGGGTAGCCGCCGGAGTATGCTGGCTTCTGGCCTTGCTTTCCTATCTCCGATTCCGCGAAAAGTTGCCGCGCGCGTTCAACCGGTGGAGCTGGCTTATGGACATTCTGGATCGTCTTACGAACCGCGAAGAACTTGAGCGGAGCCTGCAATCGAGAACGGAGCCTGTTTTTGTCGACGCCCAAGCGTTGACGGAGGCTCTTCGGTCCAAAGTTGTCGGACAAAATGCGATCTGTGAAGATCTGGCGGCGCAGATACGCAGGCGTCTTGCTCTCCAGCAGCGCGGCAAGCCAGTCGGCGTCTTTCTCTTTGCCGGTCCTCCTGGCTCCGGAAAAACATATCTGGGAAAGACCCTCGCTAACGCGCTGGGCCGCAAGCTGCTGCATTTCGACATGACGCAATATGGAGGCGCGGGGTTTGCAGCGACGTCACTTTTCGGCGCTTCGAAGGGCTATGTCGGATCTAGTTCTTACGGGAAATTGACGGGTTCGCTGCGCGAAACCCCGGACGCGGTTGTGCTTCTGGACGAAATTGAAAAAGCGCACGGCGACGTCCACAAGAACTTTCTCACCGCCTGGAATGACGGCTTCATCACCGAGGCGTCCGATGGGCGCCAGATCTCGAGCACTTCGGCGATTTTCGTGTTGACGACGAACGCCGCTGTAGAGGCGCTTGCCGATCTGAGCCGACAATACGCACGCGAACCTGATGAATTGCGGCGCGCCGCCGTCTCCGCCCTTCGCGCTGCGGGTTTCGCGCCCGAAGTGCTCAACCGGATCGACCGCATCTTTGTGTTCGAGCCGCTTGCCGACCTTGACATTGCGCGCGTTGCAGCGCTCGAGATCGAGCAGATGATTTTGAGCTACGGACTTTCAATCAGGCAGGGCGGGATCGACCCGCACATCCTCATCGATTTGATGGGGCGCCAGAAGAAAATGGGGCTCGGTGCTTCCGCGCGCGACCTCGTACGAGCCATAGAGGAGTCTGTTGCAGACGTGCTCATTGAAGCCCGGCAGCGGGGTATTTCGAGCATCGCTCTGCAGATCCAGGATGGCAAGGTCATTGCCTTGGCGGGAGAAGAGGCGACAACAGCCCTCACGCAAAAATGACGCCTCTCTCCGCTCGGAGTTGGCGGCGGGCTCTCCCTGCGAGTGGCGAGACTTCGCCTTCCGGCTTGATATATTCTTCAGGACGGAGGTTTGAAAGAGCTATCGCTGCCAGCGTGCCTTAGTGACGGGCAACAGACTCCCCATGCGCACGTTCAACGAAAGGATGTTGTAGGGCGTTGCTCCGAAGCGCCCAATGCGCTCAAGACGCAACGACGATTTGCCATGTCTGAGCGTCCCCAAGTCATGCGGCTGTTCGGATATATTGTATTTCCGCTTCCGACCCTTCACGCCGTCGAGGTGTCCTGCATTTTGCATCGTGAGCGCTGCTATGTATCCGTTCGGTGAAGGCCGCCTTGCGGGGCGGGTAAGAGACATGTCTTGTCTGTGGCGCTTGTCGCGACAGGAGCTATGCCCGTGCCTATGTCTGGGGATACTTTTGCCCGCCGGTATTCCGTAGTTGCTGATACCCGGCGCCGCTGGAGCGATGACGAGAAGCAGGCGATCATCGCCGAGGCTTTGCAGCCCGGCGTGAACGTGTCAGCGGTCGCCCGTAGGCATGGGATCAAGCCGAGCCTTCTGTTTCGCTGGAGGAAGCTGGCGAAGAACGACGCGAAGCCAGAGCCCGCGCCGGCATTCCTGCCGGTCTCTCTGACGGCGTCAGCGAAGAACCGCGACACGAACTGCGATCACACCACCGGCGACGCGCCCGCCGCTGACAGCCGCATCGAGATCGAGCTTTTAAACGGGCGGCGCGTGCGGGTCGGGCCCGGCGCCGACATGGGGCCCTTGAAGCGCATTCTCGAGATTGTGGACGGGAGACAAAGATGATCCCGGTTCCGACCGGCGTGCGGGTGTGGCTGGCGACGGGTCACACCGACATGCGCAGGGGCTTTCCGTCGCTGTCGTTGCAGGTCCAGGAGGTTTTGCGGCGCGATCCTTTGAGCGGCCATCTGTTTTTGCTTTCGCGGCCGCCGGGGGGACCTGTTGAAGGTGATCTGGCATGACGGCCAGGGCGCCTGCCTTTTTACGAAGCGTCTGGAGCGAGGCAAATTCTTGTGGCCGAGCCCGGCGGACGGCGCGATCTCGATTTCGCCCGCGCAGCTTGGCTATCTGCTCTCCGGGATCGATTGGCGCAATCCGCAAAAAACCTGGAGACCGACTTCGGTTGGCTGACGGTTTGCCTTTGAAAACGCTAGCGAACCATGATTCTCTTGTCGGGTGACCACGCCGCTTGACGCTCTTCCTTCCGACCTTGCCGCCGCGCATGCGATGATCCTCGCCGAGCGCGCCGCCCGCTTGGACGCCGAAGCCGTTGCGGCTCGCGCTCGCGCGGCGACATCCAGCACGGACGCGCTGATCGCCCATCTCAAGCTCGAGATCGAGAAGTTGCGGCGGGTGCTTTACGGCAGTCGGTCGGAGCACAAGGCGCGGCTCAGATGGAGCTACAACTCGAGGAGCTGCAAACAGCCGCGTCGAGCGGAATTTAGTACCCTGCCAAGCGCCGATACAGGCGTTGAGATCCTTGTAAAAGAGAACGCGCGGGACCGAGAATACAGTCCTTCGCCTTGTATCGCGCTGCAAGCGCGGAATACATCAATTCGAAAGGCGACTGCAGTGCTGCTCCACCAACCGATACCTGACGATTGTCACATCAAGGTCTTGATACCCGACATGACGTTCGGGCCAATGAGCGGAGGCGAGATCAATCTCGAATTCACGGAATTCGGGCTCATTGTCGAAGGCATCAAGTTCGATCGCGTCTTGGCCCATTACATCGGCTGGCCCAACGACGAGGTTCTGCACGCGCATCGCCTGTGGGGACGCGGTTTGACGTATTACGCCATGCACGAGGTCGCCAACTCAGATTGGCTTGCGGAACTGGAACTACGCAATAGCTTCCATATCCAGCATATCCCGGGCATTTTCTCAAGTTTTCGTCATTTCATCGGCACATACAAGGACGGCACATTCGAATGCATCGCTCGCGGCCTCGAATGGGCTGGCCGGAAATACTGAGGGTAGCAGGGACTAGCAACTGTGCCTTCTGAAACTCTCGTGAGGATGTAGCCAAGAGACGCCTCGCTAAAATGCTCATGCTTCGGCGCTGAAGGCGGCGCAGAGGATTCTGTTCGTTATGTCTGCAAAAGTGACCGTGACCGTGGACGACGTGCGTATCGTCGCAACAGGCATGAGCAGCATTTTCTGATGCGCTAGGGAAGTCGCTTAGAATTAGGGGAATTTAGCCTTGCTCAGTTCGCGGCATTAGAACTGCAATGACGATTGCGCCGAAGAAAAGAAACGGAATATCTGCAACGAGATGGCCGCGCTCCGCTGGGTCGTTAAAGGATTGGACCGCCATGATCACTCCGTGGATCACGCTAGACCATACAGTGAACCAGATTATGCTCTTGAGCCGTTGGGTTTCGGGACGCGATCAGCAAAAAACACCTAATGTTGCATAGATGCCTACAATCATCATCAGATAATGCGAATGCCCTTGTCCCCAGGCCCAGCCCGAGGGCCAGACAACGGTAAGCGGATAAAATGCGAAGATGGCGAAGAGACCAAAGGCAATCAGCGCGATGCGTAGATAAAGCAAGCGGCGTTTAATGTTCATTGGGAGTGCTCAGATCATCTGCGCTACCGGAATGCCAAAACGGCGCAGATGATAATTCTAGCATATTTTGCCAGCTTTGGTCGATAGGCACCTCGCGTACCTAATTGACCTAAATTCTCCCTCCATTTCCCGAAGAAATCGGTGCCCTCGTTTGTCCCACCGGTCTTGAAGGGGTGGCTGCGCACATTTGCTCAACCTGAGTATTTCCGAAATCGCATCAGCTGCGCTGCTTTCCTGAGCCGCGGCCGCGTGCCGAAACTGCGCTGCTCGATATAGTCGAGCACGAGCCCCGCCACATGGACGCCGGTCGTTCGCTCCACGCCTTCGAGGCCGGGCGACGAGTTGACTTCCAGCAGCAGCGGTCCTTTCGACGAGCGGAAAATATCCACGCCCGCGAATTTCAGCCCCAGCCGATGCGCGGCCCAGATCGCGAGCTTACGCTCCTCCGCCGACAGCTTCGCTTCGAAGGCGAGGCCGCCCTTTTTAAGGTTCGCGCTGCCCTCCCCGCTGATATAGTTCCATGCAGCGCCGGGGGAAGCGCTCCTCCTGCCGGGTACCGTTGCGACAACTTAAGCGTTGAGACCAGGATACACAGTAGTCTCGTATGCGCCTCCGCAGCTTCGAGCACGGATTTCCGCTGTCGAAAGTGGAACGGCTTTAGCCTCAAACCGCACCCGAGTCCGCACTCGACCCTGAAGACTCCTTTGCAAGGCGGAGCGTTGGCTCCGCCCGCCACCATTTAAATGTCGACCTGCTCGGAGATCGCAAGCGCGTCATCAACCTCGACGCCAAGATACCGGACCGTGCTTTCGATCTTTGTATGACCGAGGAGAAGCTGCACGGCGCGCAGGTTGCCGGTCTTCCGGTAGATCAGTGTCGCTTTGGTCCGTCGCAGGGAATGCGTGCCGAAGAGGCTGGCGTCAAGCCCAACCATGGCGACCCAGGTCGAGACAAGACGCGCATATTGTCTCGTGGTGAGGCTCCTTTCTTCGCCGCGCCGGCCGCCGAACAGGAAGTAGCCAGGCTTCCTTTGCGTCACGCGCAGATACTCATCGACTGACTGTCGCGTCTGCTCGGTGATCTCGAAGCGTACGGGACGCCCTGTTTTTCGTTGCCGGACAGTCGCTCGCTCGACGGCGTATCCGTGCGGTGCGACATCCTCCACCTTGAGGGCAACCACATCGCAGCCTCGAAGCTTGCTATCGATCGCGAGATTGAATAGCGCCAAGTCGCGGGTTCGGCGTTGGAGTTGAAGTCGGGTTCGGATGGCCCAGACGTGTTTTGGCTGCAGGGGCGGCTTTGGTCCGACAAGCTTGCCCTTGTTCCAGGGGCGGCGCGATGCGCCACTCGCGTTGACGCTTTGACCTGTACTCATGGTCTCTCTCCATTTTGGGTGCGAGACTTGAGAGTGCCATGCCTATGCCGCCGATGAGATCGGGCAGTGAAGAAACCGGCCGTTAGCTTCCGGCGCCAGCCAGATGCCGATCGCGATGCCGGTCAAGATCGAGAACAGGATGGCGAGAACGATCGACCCGAGCCAGGTCATGCGTCTCGCATCCCTGGCTGTGAGTTCGATCTTGGCGCGCTCGGCGGCGGCGGTGCCCGACAAGGCGTCCGTCAACTCAACCGTGGAAGACCGAACGGTTTTGGCCACGTAGTCGGCGGCGGCCGTGATGAGGCCTTCGCCGGTTGTTTTTGCCGAAGCCGCCGCGCGCTCCATCGCATCGAGAGAGGTGTCGCGCTCAGCCTTGAGGATCGCATCGGCCTTCTCCAGATAGCGATCGGTGACAAGCTCAAGAAGCGTGAGCACCACAAACAACGGGTCGCCTGGCGCCAAGATGATCCTGTGGCGCTTGGCGACCTCGCCGATGAGCCGATGGATTTCCGCCTCCGGGTCCGGCTCAGAGGGCGATGATGGAGGAAAGCTGTCCATTCACTTCCCGTTCGACGAGCTGCAGGCGGGCCTTCGCCATGATGGTGAAGTCTTGCGACTCCCGTACTTCGGCAAACGACAAGCCGGCCGACATCATCTTTTTGACGTCGACGCCGAAGGTGTCCTTTTCGCTGAAGGTGTGATCGGCAAGATGCACGATGGCCGAGATGCGCCCGGCGGAATTTCTATAGATTTGGAGGTCTTCGAACCTGCGGCCGACAGGCACCACGGGGCCGAAATGATCGTTGATCCACACGACAATCTCGACAGAAGGTGGCGTCTGGGCGGCAATGGCTTCGAGATTGGCGCTCGTTTCGCGGAAGGTCGAGCCGCCGGTCAAGATAATGTGGGCGACGAGCCTCTTGTCGGCGGAGCGGACGTGCTCGGGGACCTTGTTCTTCAGGAGATAGCGGTTCAGCTCAACGAAGGCTGATGCGCCGGTGTCGATGACGAAATTCGCGTCGGTCGTGAGAAACTCCTCGGTGATGTCATCGAAAACGCGAGGGTTGATGGCATCGCCCTCCATGAGCTGGACACGCTTAACGCCAAGCGCGTGAAAGCTTGAAAACGACGCCGAGGTGGCATCGGCGTCGATGGCGATCACGGGCAGGCCCGCGGCCTGATAGGCTTGCACCAGTAGCACCGCGTGATGGGACTTGCCGACGCCGCCCTTGCTGTTCAAGAACAGATTGACCGCGCGCCGTGACTGCGAACCGTTCTCCATGCGAAGATCTCCTTCAGTCGTATTTTTTCCTGTAGGCGTCCATGGGATCGAAGTGAAACGTCCGCTCTTCGGGCGGTCCGACATAAAGGGGCGTTCGAGGCCTGCCGTGGGCAGGAGGCGAAGGGCTCGCAGCCCCAAGGCCTGGAAGCCCAACCGGGGCAGCGTCAGAGGCCTGGTCGCGGTATTCGCGGACCAGGCGGATGAACTGCCGGTAGCTGACGCCTAAGCGGGTCTTGTGCTTCGCGTAGATGCGCGACATTGGCGCCTTGCGGGTCAACTCGCCGGCAATTTCCGGAAGCAGCGCGGTGAACGCGATGCGCCCGTCGCCCCATTTTGCCCGTGGCTTCTCTCCTCCCTTCTCACCCTCGCGCATGGTTCATAGACTATCACGCGCCACCCTCAAACTCAAACGTCGCAAAAAGACGAACATCGTCAGAGATGGACGAAGTCCGCCGAAGATCGCCAAACTTCGCCGGGCCTTTGCGTCACAGATGGACAAAGATCGCCAAAGATGGACGGAGGCGGTCAGAGAGCGCCATAGGGCGACAATGATCGTCAGTGGTGGACGGAAGGTTTGGATGGCAAGATGTGTGATGTGGGCCCACATCGGCAGAGCCGATGCCCCCATCACGCCGTTCCTTACTCGCTTCGCTCGACGGAAGCGCGGTCTCTTGTCGAGACCGCCGCCAGAGGACTAACATGCGAGCATGGCGTATAAAATCCCGTCCGAACCGCGAGACCGCACGCGTCCGCTGAAGACCTTTGTCAGTCCTAGAGAGCGCGTGGCGATCGAGACAAGAGCACAAGCCGCGGGCCTTTCGGTCTCGGCCTATCTGCGCGCGGCAGCCCTCGGCGTCAGGCTCACATCCGTCCACGACCAAAAGGCGATCCTGGCGCTGTTGCAGCTGAATGCCGACCAAGGCCGGCTTGGCGGTCTCTTGAAGCTCTGGCTTGTATCGCGAGCAGGCGTGGGAGCGGGGCCGGGCGAAGTCCGCCGACTGCTGCATGACATAGAGACCGTGCAGATTCAGCTTCGCGCGCTTATTGATCGTCTATAAACTATGTGCTATTCAAAGAGGTGGCGACGGGGATCACGCCATGGCGCGGCGGAAGAGCGGTTTCAGTGTGTTCGGGCAGCTTTCTTTTCTCGGCTTGTTCGAGCGGAAGGAGGCTGAGACACGAGATGAGCCCCAAGGTTTGAAGGACGAGGACCGCCTTGCAACAAGCGTGACGGCGGAACCCAGCACTCAAGACGATGAGAGAGGCCATGAGGATCGAGAGCAAATTCGCGAGCCGGCGCAAGGGCTACCTGGCGCAGAGCCATCCCGCGCTTTACGCGGAGTTGGAGAAGACGGGGCAGTTGAACCAGCATCTGGACGAGATCGGCCGGCAAGCCCGCGCGATGATGGAGCGGATCTTCGAGGAGAAAAGGCCCGAGATCGAGGCGATCAAGGACGCAGAGGAGAGGGAGATCAAGGAGACACAACTCTGGCTGATGGCGGAGGAGATCGCGCTCCACGAGGTGGTTCTGACGCTTTAACTTCCTCCGCCGTTGCGATCGGTGAAAGAGCGCAGCGCAATTATGCCATTACGGCCGCCGATGCGATCGGCCAGGGCACGCCGAAGGAGAAGGTTCGCGCCAATATCGAAGCGATCCGCATCCTCAAATCTCTCGAAGAGGACGCGCGCGAGCCAACGCCGGAGGAAAAACGAGGCCTCGTCCGCTATACGGGCTGGGGCGCTTTCGCCCAGGCGATCTTCGACAAGAACCCGTACAGCCAGGCGGCAAGGATTTGGGCTGCGGAACGCGCGGAACTGCAGGACCTCCTCACAGCCGAAGAATGGGCTTCGGCCAGGGCCTCGACGCTGAACGCACATTTCACCTCCGAAGCCGTCATCAAGGGCGTTTGGAGCGCCGTCGAGGGCTTGGGCTTTGATGGCGGCCGGGCTCTCGAACCGGCCGTGGGCGTCGGCCATTTCATCGGACTTGTTCCTGATTGGCTTCGGGCATGTACCGCCTGGAGTGCCGTCGAACTCGATAGGCTTTCGGGCCGCATCGCCAAAACGCTCTATCCCGGCGCCGATGTTCGGATCGAGGGCTTCGAAGACAGCCGCTGGCCGCAAGGCTATTTCGATCTCGCCATCTCGAACGTGCCATTCGGCAATTACGGGGTGCGCGACGCGAAGCTTCGCCACCTCTCCATTCACGATTATTTCTTCGTGAAAGCCCTCGACAAGGTCCGGCGGGGCGGGCTCGTCGTGTTCATCACCTCACTCTACACGCTCGACAAGAAGGCCGATGCCGCCCGCCGCGAGATGGCGCGCCTCGCCGACTTCCTCGGCGCGATCCGGCTTCCCGGCGGCGATAAGGGCGCGTTCAAGGCCAATGCCGGAACGGAGGTCACCGCCGATATTATGTTCCTGCGCCGCCGCGCCGAGAGGGAAGAGCCAGGCGGCCCAGACTGGCTCGACCTCAAAGCCATCGAGACACCGGACGGCCCAATCGAGATCAACCGCTATTTTGCCGACCATCCCGCCATGATGCTGGGCGAGATGCATCTTGAGCGCGCCATGTATGCGAGCCCGACGCCCGTCCTGATCGGCAAGAGTGCGCCGGAAGAGCTCAAAACTGAGATCGAACAGGCGGCGCGCCAGCTTCCGAAGGACGCCTATCGCGGCCGCGGCGACAAGCCGGTGCGGTTGATCCCGGTCGTCGACGCGAGCCTTCAGAAGGAAGGCGCGTATTTCATCGAGGCCGGCAAGGTTCACCAGCGCGTCGCCGGCATCGCCGAAGAGCAGGCGCTCAGCGCCATGGACCGCACCAAACTCGTCGCCCTCATCGAGATGCGGGACATGGTGAACAACCTCCTGAAGCCACAAGCAGAGTCTGCGGCCGGGCAACGCTACGCGCTGAGATCGCGCCTTAACGCGGCCTATGACCGCTTTGTCGCGCGCCACGGCCCGATCAACCGCACCATCCAGACGGTCACGAACCGGTTCAAGAAAGACGGCACGCCGGTTGTGCTTAGGCGCATGCCAAACTTTGCGGCGTTTCGCGACGATCCCGACGCCTTCAAGGTCGCAGCCCTTGAGGATTACGACGAGAGAGAGGACAAGGCGGCAAAGACCGCCATCTTCAGCCGCGACATCATCCGGGAAGCGCCAGAGCCTGAGATCAGAAGTGCGGCCGATGCGCTCGCCGTCTCCCTCAATGAAACGGGCCGCGTTGATCTTGCGCTGATCGCCAAAAGTCTGAACGCGAGCGAGGAAGAAGCGAGAGACGCGCTCGATGGCGCGATCTGGCTCGATCCAGCGGGCGATATCTGGCGCACCTCGGCCGATTACCTGTCGGGCGATGTCGTCCAGAAGCTCGATGACGCCCGTGTCGCGGCGAAGGATGACGAGCGCTACGGCAAGAACGTGGAAGCTCTCGAGCGCGTGCAGCCCGCCCCGCTCACGCGCGTCGATATCCGCATCCTCTGCGGCGCGCCCTGGGTTCCGCCCGAGATTTACCGGGCCTTTCTTGGCGAGGCGCTGAGCGTGCCGGCTGAGACGCTGATCCTGAACGAGGTCTCGAAGAAATGGCAGTTCACGACGAAGCCGGAGATCCCGGCCTCGACCGAGGCGCAATATGGCACGTCCCGCGCCAGGGCCTTCGACATCATCGTGGCGGCGCTCAACAATGGCGAAATCCGCATCTTCGATCCAGGACCCGCCGCCGATAGCCCGCCCATCTACAACGCACCCGCTTCCGAGGAAGCGAACGCGAAAGTCGGCGCCATCCGCGAACTCTTCTCAGGCGCGCCCGAGACCGGTGTCGAAGGCTGGGTCTGGACCGATGAGGAGAGGGCGCGGCAGCTCGAAGAGCTCTATAATCTCCGCTTCAACCGCCTGGTGCCGACCGTCTATGACGGCGCCCATCAGACCATGCCGGGCCTTGCCCGCTTCATCAATGCCGGCCCCAACCAAGAGCCTCGGCCCTTCCGGCTGCACCCGCACCAGCTGAACGCCATCTGGCGCGTGGTCTCGAGCGGCAACACGCTCATCGATCATGCGGTCGGCGCCGGCAAGACCTTCACCATGATCGGCGCGGGCCAGGAGCAGCGCCGTCTCGGACTGATCCGCCGGCCCATGTATGTCGTGCCCAATCACATGCTGGAGCAGTTTGCGCGTGAGTTCCTGCAAGCCTACCCCGCCGCCGAGATCCTCGTCGCCGACAAGGAGGTCATGTCGAAAGACAAGCGCCGCGCGTTTAGCGCGCGCATGGCCGCTGGCGCCCATGACGCGATCATCATCACCCACGATGCCTTCGGGCGCATCCGCATGTCGGACGCGGCTTACGAGCGCTTCATTCGCGATGAGCTCGACGCGCTCGGAGATTTCAAAGCCAAGGCGGAAGCCGACGAGGGGCGCGGCTCGCCGACCGTCAAGGAGCTGGAGAAGGCGGCAAGAAGGCTCGAAGCCAAGCTCGACAAACTCCTCAACCAGGAGCGGAAAGACGACGGCATCACCTTCGAGGAACTGGGCGTCGATTTTCTGTTTGTCGACGAAGCCCATGCCTTCAAAAACCTCGCCTTCCGCACGCGGCACACCCGCGTGAAGGGGCTTTCCGGCACGGAATCCCAGCGCGCGACCGATCTCTATCTGAAAATCCGTTCTCTGGAGGAACAGCGGCCAGGCCGCGCCGCGGTGTTCGCCACCGGAACGCCCGTCTCGAACACTATCGCCGAAATGTACACCATGCAGCGCTATCTGCAGGGAAGGCTGCTTGCCGATTACGACATCGATGAATTCGATGCCTGGGCGGCCACCTTCGGCGACATCGTGACCGAGGTCGAGCTTGCGCCTTCGGGCCGCGGCTTCCGCACCACGCGGTCGTTTTCGAAATTCGTGAACATCCCCGAGCTGATCGCGCTTTACAGCCGCGTCGCCGACACGCAAACGCCCGAGATGCTGAACCTGCCCCGCCCGAAGCTCAAGGCAGGCCAGGTGACCGTTGTCGAGGCGGAGCTCTCGGAGCGCGAGCTTCACATGATGGACGAGCTTGTGCAACGCGCCGAAGCCATCAAGGGCAAGCGCGTGCAAGCCGGCGGCGACAACATGCTGAAGATCCTCGGCGAAGGCTTGCGGCTTGCGACCGACATTCGCCTGCTCGACGCGCAAGCGCCCATCAATCCGCATGGCAAGACAGTGGCCGCGGTCGAGCGCATTGCGCGGATCTGGCAGGATGGGACCAAGCCTGGACTGTGCCAGATCGTGTTTCTCGACATGGGCGTGCCGAACTCCAAAGCCGGGATGAAAGCGCCGTCTGCCGACGACGAGGAGTTCGGTGAAGATGCGGACGACAACGATGCCGCCCTTCCCAACGAGATCGGCTCGTCCTTCAATCTCTATGAGGATGTACGCGCGCGGCTGGTGCAAAAAGGCATACCGCGCGAAGAGATCGCCTTCATCCACGAAGCCGACAACGACATCAAGAAGGCACGGCTGTTTGCCGCCGTTCGCGAGGCGCAGGTGCGCATCCTGATCGGCTCCACCGCCAAAATGGGTGTCGGCACCAACGTGCAGCGCCAGCTTGTCGCCATGCACCATCTCGACGCGCCCTGGCGGCCCGCCGATGTCGAGCAGCGCGATGGGCGCATCTTGAGGCAGGGGAACCTCAACTCCGAAGTCGAGATCATCCGCTACATTACGCTTCGCAGCCTCGACGCCTATCGCTGGCAGACGCTGACCAGGAAGGCGAATTTCATCGCGCAATTGCGGGCCGGCGCACGCGGGGTGCGGACCGCCGAGGACATCGATTCCCCGCTTCCGGAAGCCGCCATGATCAAGGCGGCGGCCACCGGCAATCCGCTCATCATAGAGCACGCGGAGCTGTCCAAGGAGCTGCGCGAGCTTGAGGCGGCAAAACGAGGCCAGGAGCGCTCCGTCCTCGCCGCGAAATCGGCTTATGCGCGGCTCACCTCCAAGATCGCCGCTCACGAGACGGCAATCGAGGGCCTTGGCGCCGACGCCGAGCAGGTCCGCGCATCCGAAACAACGGCGTTCCTGCTCACCATTGGAGACAGGCGGTTCTCGGAGCGCAAAGCAGCGGGCGAAGCGTTAAAGGCAATGCTTGTTTCGAAGGCGGCGCCACTTGGCCTCGGTCAGCCTCAAAAAGCCGCCCTGCAGGCGCGCCTGCGAGGGTTCATGCTCGAAGCCTATGTTCGCTCTGGCGCGAACGGTCTCTCCTACACCATCGAGATTGAACGAGAGAGGGGCTACGCCAAACAGGAGTCCTATCTGTTGAGCGACGAAATCGACCCGGCAGGCCTCCTGCGCCGCTTTGAGAACTGCATCAAGCAAGTCCCAGCCGTGCTCGCCGCCGAAGAGCAGGAGCTGTCGAAGGCCAGGGCCGATCTCCCAAGGCTCGAGCGCCAGTTGACGGCGACCGGGTTCGCCCGCGCCGATCGGCTCAACGCGGTAAAAGCCCGGATCGCGGACATCGAGAAGGCCCTGCAGCCGGCGGAGCACGGCGCGGCAAAGAATGGCGAAAGCGCTGCGCTCCATGCGGACACGCCTGTTCATGTAGCGAGGCCATCGGTATCGAGCGTTGCCGGTCTGGAATACAGTCCACCAAGTCAGCGGGCCAAGATCGCGCTCCTGGAAGCCGAGTTCAGTGAAACGCAAGCTCGGCAAAACGGCCGTGGGCGATCGTAGTCTGAGACGACGCATGTCTCTTTTCCAACTGCAGCGGCAGTCACCGGAAACGGGTTGGGGTGATTTTGACCCAAAGCCGCCCTGGCCGTCTCGACGCTCCGATCTCAGGTCAAGGCCGGGAAGGTACATCGGGCCGATTTCGGGGAGTGCCTGCTGTTGGAGGTTGAGCCGTCGTTCATGCCCGACGCTTGCCCATCACTCGAAGCGCGCCCTTCGCTTTTCCATATCTACTTTTTATTAGGCTGCCTGGGCCATTGGCGTACCAGTCGGGTCAGCCCTATCACCTTTTAAGATCGCATCGGACTCTGACCTCGTCCTTGTTCTTAATGGCTCCGTATCCCTGCGTCGCAGTACAGAAGTCAAAGGACGTTCCATTACCTTCAGCATGCCAACCATATCTCCCACAGTTAGGTTGTTCGGTTAGGCTGTATTTCTTCCCCCTTCATTCGAGGACATTTTCGCTGTCATCCACCCGAAGTGGATACGTCTTTCCATCGACGACATCGCATCCGTCGTAACCGTCGTCACTAACAATCCTCGGGAATACGCAGGCCTTGCATGAATAGTTGTAAATTTCTGCATAGACAGCAGTGGTGGAGAGAAACGCAAAGATAAGCGCGATTGTGAGATTCATCATGTTTTGGTCATATCCCTCTCTTCCAAGGCTCGCCGACTGTAGAAAAAAAGAAGGCCGTCATCGGTCAGCATGTCCATGCGCATCGCTTCCGTACCCAACAAATTCACCGGCATGAATGACAAGCGCCGACGTCAGCGAGATATCCTGTATAGGTTTCGAACAGCGGTACAAACCACCTCACGCCGATACCCGCATAGATATTTACGAAAAGCGATGAGGTTGCCGTCGGCTCTCAACGGCAGCGCTCCTTACGCTCGTGAAGCGTTTCAATCCTCCGCTCGACAAAGCGACGCTGATTTTGGTGACTACTTCTGCGGGGGCGTCTCAAATGAGACTCCGATCAGGCGGCCAGCCTCGTTCACCTGCTCTTGCACCTTGGTCCACTGCTTACGAGCTTCGTCGGCCTCGATAAACTTTAGTGCTCCCAAAGGAGCCTGTTTGTTGCAAGGATTTATATAACCGGGTAGTGAAATGACTGGTCGTGGGAATCGAAAGTCCTTTGCATCTTCCCTACAGCAAGGAACAAAAGAGTACGTGCCATTGTACTGTTCCCGATCATCATAAGTCACCCCTCTATACAAGGTGTACACATCATCGGCTCCTGCCGCACAACCCTCGCCATCATCGGCTGCAGCTAAGGACTCGATCGTACAAAATCTGAACGCATCACTTATGTTGCGCGGCGGATGACGCAGCGTGAAGTGTTCCGAGTCCTTCACCACAAAAACAGTGTCCAGGACAAAGTCATCACCGATCACGGAACCAAAAAGAATAATAGACCCTGGCCGCAACCTTTGCAGCGCCGAAGGCTCCCGAGAGGGCGTGTATTGCTTCGCCGTGCGGCTTTGTCGCCTAGGGTTAAATTGTTTGCAATTGCTGTACAGGAAATGATCACCAAATATCCAAGGGTCGGTGTTCTGCCGCTCAGCAGGTGCATTACGCTCCCAATAGGGTTCATGAAGAGAAGACGGCAGAAGTTTTTCCTCTTTCCACGACTTCACAATCTTGGAAGGAGGCTCCCACTCCCCCCAGAATACAAGGGATGTTCTCTCACTGCACTCACCTCCGGGTAACACGTAGTACCCCATATTCCGCAAGAATTTACGGCAGTGCCTGCCGGTATTCCATGGCTGTTGGGTTGGCGAAATTCCCGGCTTAGGTTCATCCTGAGGATGCGGAAATTGTACGATAGAAACGAGTTGCTTGATTGGGCTGTTTAACATTCCTTCCCCTTTCGCTCAGACTTGCTTGCGAATAGGAGCTGCGCTGCCGGCAGATCAGAGCTCCTAAACGTGGGGTGTTGCGCGCTACGCTATCGTGCTGGATGGTATGGCGGGAAAGCCCTCAGTCAGGGCTACCTTCGCGAGAAAGAGGCGCAATTTATGCGCACGCTGGATACTTAGCTAAAAGCATCCACATATTCAATTCAACCTTGGTCCAAAATGGCTGCGGGGTGAGGGAATTAAAAAGGAAGTAAACGCGCGAGACGGATGATCTTACAGCTGCGCCCCCTTCGTAAGGGACGCCACGACCGATGGCGTTTGCAGATATATCGGCAGGCCGATTTCCGCTCATTGAGGTCTTCCGGCATTTGGTTCCAAATTTCGGAACGTCAGGTTTCGACCCGACTCGGAAAACTCGGCGCGCCTTTTGGAGATACGGTTCGGCAGCTTTTGGCCCGAAGGAGGCATCGTAAGCGGCGTTCTGACCTCACCTTCCATTTTGCACGAACGGCTGCGAGTGTGACGGTTCATTGAGGGATCGTCTTATGTCTAATCCTGGTCGTAGTCCTATCACGGAGCTTGCGTCGTGCGCGCGGGCCGACACGTTCCAGCGCATTGAGGTGATCACCGGCGTTGCCCGGCGACGGTCGTGGCCGTCCGATGTGAAGGCGGCGATCGTGCAGGAAACGCTTGAGGACGGGGTCGGCGTTTCCGAGGTTGCGCGCCGACACGGCGTGGCTGCGAGCCAGCTTTTCAAATGGCGCCGTGAAGCGGGGCTCAGATCGCGACCGCCCAAACCAGAGCCGGTGACGTTTGCCCCTTTGCTGATCGAGAAAAAGGATGCGCCTCAGCCTGAGCATAAAGAAGAGGCACCGCCATCCGGGCTGATCGAACTCGAACTCGCAGGGGGACGGGCGCGGATCCCGGTGACGGCCGGCCGCGAGGTTATCCTGGCAATTATCGACGGGCTTTCGATGAGGCGGCGGTGATTTTCGGCGCCATTCCACCTCGGATTTACATCGCGACGCGGCCTGTCGATTTCAGGAAAGGCATGGATGGGCTTGCGGCCACGGTTCAGGAGGTCTTGAAGCTCGATCCGTTTTGCGGCGCTGCCTTCATCTTCCGCTCCAAGCGGGCGGACCGGATCAAGATTTTGATCTGGGATGGCTCGGGGCTGATCCTGATCTACAAGCGGCTCGAGGATGCGAAGTTCCGCTGGCCAAGGATCGAGGACGGGGTCATGCGTCTGTCGCCTGCGCAAGCGTCCGCCTTGTTCGAGGGCTTGGACTGGGCCCGGGTCCGTGCGGTTCGAAGGGCGCGTCCTCAGGCGGTGCAATAAGCCTGATATCTCTCTGTTTTTGCGTGATTGTGATTGCAAATCATGGTGCTGTTCGCGTCATGATTGCAGCTACGGATCAGCTCCCTGACGATATCGGCGTCCTGAAAGCTCTGGTGGCGCACTGGGCGGAACAAGCGTCGGCGAAAGACGCAGCGCTCGCCGAAAAGGACGCCGAACTGGCCCGCGTTCAGGGCGCCAATGCGAGATTGTGGGAGACGCTGCGCCAGCTGCGTCGCGCGCAGTTCGGCCGCAAATCGGAGAAGCTCGATCCCGATCAGTTGAGCCTCGCCATGGAGGAGACCGAGCAGGCGATCGCCGAAACGGGTGCCACGGATGAGACCTCGAACGCGACGCTGAAAGCGTCGCGCAAAGGACCCCGCTCTGTCAATCGCGGGGCGCTGCCCTCCCATCTGCCGCGGGAGGAGATCGTCATCGAACCGGAAAGCACAGCTTGTCCGTGTTGTGGCGGTGCCATGCATGTCATGGGCGAGGATCGCTCGGAGCGGCTGGACGTGATCCCGGCCCAGTTCAAAGTGATCGTGACGCGCCGGCCGAAATATGCCTGCCGGGCCTGCGAAGGCGCTGTGGTTCAGGCTCGGGCGCCAACGCGTCTGATCGAGGCCGGCATCCCGACCGAGGCACTGGTCGCTCACGTTCTGACCGCGAAATATGCCGATCACTGTCCGCTGTATCGGCAGGCGCAAATCTATCGCCGCCAGGGCGTCGATCTCGATCGCTCCACGCTCGCTGACTGGGTCGGCAAAGCGGCGGCGCTTCTGGCGCCGCTTCAGACGCGCCTGTTCGAGATCCTGAAAACCTCGCCGAAACTGTTCGCCGACGAGACGCGCTGCCCCGTCCTGGATCCGGGACGAAAGCGCGTGAAGCTCGGCCAGCTCTGGGCTTACGCCCGCGACGACAGGCCCTGGGGCGGCTCCGATCCGCCCGCCGTTGTCTACTGCTATGCGCCAGGCCGCGGATCGGAGCATGTGAAAAGCCATCTCGCAGGCTTCAGCGGGATCCTGCAGGTCGATGGCTATAGCGCCTACAAGGACCTCGCGAGCAACCGGCCAGCGTCGGCACCGCTCATCCTGTCCTTCTGCTGGACGCACCTGAGGAGGCGGTTCTATGAAATCGCTGTGGGCGGCAACGCGCCGCTCGCCGACGCCGCGCTCGCGCAGATCGCAGCGCTTTACAAAATCGAGGAAACCATCCGTGGCCAGAGCGCCGAAGCGCGCCGCAAGGTCCGACAGGCCAAGAGCATGCCGCTACTCGATCGTTTCAAGTCCTGGTTTGAAAAGACCCTCTCCCTCGTTCCCGGCGGCTCCAAAATGGCCAAGGCCATCCGCTATGCTCTCCACCATTGGGACGGCCTCATCCTGTTCGCGAACGACGGGCGCATCGAGATGGACACCAACACCGTCGAGCGTTCCATCAGGCCCTTGGCTCTGAACAGGAAAAACGCACTCTTCGCCGGCCACGACCGCGGAGCAGAGCATTGGGGAATCGTCGCTTCGCTCATTGAAACGGCCAAACTCAATGGCGTCGATCCACAGGCCTGGCTCGCCAGCATTCTCTCACGCCTCGTCAATGGCTGGCCGATGCGCAAAATCGATGAACTCATGCCCTGGGCCTTTGCCGTTCACCAAAAGGCTGCTCCCGTGGTCTGAGAACACCGCTTACCTTACAGGGTTGCTGCGGACCCGACTCAGCGTCCATGCAGGCACGGGTTTGTTGAAACAACCGACTTCCGCTATCTCTGCGCTGCCGAAGTGGCTTGCTAATGCAAGCAAACATTGAGGGTTAGGGTCTAAGGCTGAAACATCTGGAACAGCGGCTTCTTCACGGCCTGGGCAAGCTTGACCATGGTGTCGATGCAGACATTGTGCATCGCGTTTTCCAGCTCGGAAATATGAGCCTGGGCAATGCCCGTGACCGCGGCGAGCTCGCGCTGGCTCAGGCTCGCATCGATGCGAGCCCTGCGCAAATTCCTCGCAAATATCTCCCGTTCCGGCTGGCTGTCTGGCGCCCTCTTCTTGGCGAGGACCGGTAACGCCCGCTTCCGCTTGCGCGGTTCGGCGGGGCTTGTTTCAGAGGACAGGCTCTTATCGGGCATTAATGGCTCGGGCGTCGCGAAGGGCGAAGGGCTTCTATCGTATGTGCACTATAGGCGGTCTTGCCTGGGAGGCAAGAGCGGCCCCGGAAAATGGCTTTGACAGAACAAGGCGAGAGCGCCCCGTGACGCAGCTTATCAACATGCGATAGTTTTTGAACGATCTATGATGCACCCAGGACACAGTGTGCAATGGCGTATGATCGCAAGTCGTTCATCGCCGGTATGCAATAAAACCTGAGCCATCCTTGTCAGTGCTGGGGCATAGTTTTTGCCGATGGCATCGCGATCGAATTCAGTGCAGAGATATATACCGATTCGAGAGCAAACATTATTATAATAAATATTCCATCGAACGGAATCGTTACTCGACAGACGGCGAAAGCCAGAGCGCCATGTTATCCGAAATCTTAGCAATAAAGACCATGAATACGAAGAGCGCGAAGACGGCAGAACCGCCGCCGGGGTTTGCAGGTTTGTCGATCCAGTATTGATCGTCTATAAGCGAGCGTATCGCAACAAAGCCGATCCGAGCCGATGCGTTCATGGCCCCTTATCGTTCCGCGTCCGAACACGCTGTCCGCGTCGGCCAGAAGCTCGAACGCGAGCTTGGCGAACAGATTCTCGGCTGTCTTCGAGACCCGGAGGTCATCGAGATCATGCTGAACCCCGATGGTGTCCTCTGGGTCGAGCGTACTGGGCACCCCATGGCGCGCCTTGGCGAGATACCCCCGCATCAAGCCGAGGCCGCCATGGCAACCATTGCGGCGCTTCACAAGACCACCATCACGCGCGAGAACCCGATCCTTGAATGCGAGCTGCCGCTCGACGGGAGCCGCTTCGAAGGACTGATCCCGCCCGTGGTCGGGGCCCCAAGCTTTTGCATCAGGAAACGCGCCACCCGCATCTTCACCCTCGACGATTATGTGCGCGCCGGGACCCTGAGCCAGCGCCAGCGGGCCTTGATCCGGGCAGCAGCGCTCGGTCACCAGAACATCCTCATTGTTGGCGGCACCGGCTCTGGCAAGACGACGCTCGTCAACGCCGTCATCCATCTGATCGGCACCGAACTTCCCGGCGAGCGTTTGCTGATCCTCGAGGACACGCCCGAAATCCAGTGTGCCGCGCCCAATCACGTCTTCAAGCGCACCACCGAAGCAATCGATTTGCGGCGGCTTCTCCGCTCGACCATGCGCTACAGGCCGGACCGGATTCTCGTCGGCGAAGTGAGGGGCGGCGAGTGCCTCGATCTGTTGAAGGCCTGGAACACCGGCCATCCTGGCGGCGTCGCGACCGTTCACGCCAATAACGCGAAGGGTGGCCTCATCCGCCTCGAAAACCTCGTCGGCGAAGTCACCGCGGCCCCCATGCAAAAGACGATCGCTGCCGCCGTCGACCTCATCATTGTTATTGCGAAGACAGCCGCCACCAAATCCGGCCGCCAAGTGCAGGAGCTTCTGCGCGTCATCGATCACGATGGCAGCGATTACGTCACCGAAGCCGAGGAGTAACCCCATGAAACAAGCCCAACGCGATTTCACTGGATTTTGGAGCCTCGCGCTGCCGGCGCTGCTTGTTCTCCTGATCGCCTTTCCCGAGCACGCGCTCGCGTCTTCGACCGGCAGCGGGCTCCAATGGGAAACGCCTCTGCAAAAGGTCCGCGACAGCATCACGGGCCCCGTCGCCTATGCCGTCTCGCTGATGGGCATCGTGGTGACGGGCGCCATTCTCGTCTTTGGCGGCGAGATCAATGAATTCGTGCGCCGCGTCATCATGCTCGTGCTCGTCGTCTCGCTCATGGTGTTTGCCACCGACCTCTTGAGCACGCTTTTCAGCGCCGGGGCGGTGATCTGATGGGCGCACTTCGACGCTCTCCGCTCTATCGCGCCCTGCACCGGCCGAACCTCTTCCTCGGCGGGGAGCGCGAGCCCGTGCTGATGACCGCGATCATCTGCGCAGGCCTCGCCGTATCGAGCCTCAATCTCATCGCGATTACGATCGGCGTCGGCCTCTGGCTCGTCTTGATCGGCGTATTCCGCATGATGGCGAAGGCCGACCCGTTCATGACCAGGGTCTATCTGCGGCAACTCCGCTACGGCGCTTATTTTACGGCGCGGTCGCGCGGCTCAAGGCTGGATTAGGGGGTCTCATGCTGCGCCTGAAACAGTTCCGCGATCGCGCCAAAGGCACCGCCGATCTTCTGAATTATGCGAGCCTCATCGGCGATGGCCTTGTGCTCTGCAAGGACGGCTCGCTTTTGGCCGGCTTCCTCTATCGCGGCCCCGACAGCCAAAGTGCAACGCCCGCCGAGCTCAACTATGTGACAAGCCGCATCAATGCGAGCCTTGCGAGGCTCGGCAGCGGTTTTGCGCTCTGGATCGACGCCGTGCGCCTTCCAGCCGCCGCTTACCCGGAGACCGACGCCTCGCATTTTCCGGACCCTGTGACGGTCGCCATCGATGCCGAGCGGCGCGGTCAGTTCCTGAGCGAAGGCGCTCATTTCGAGACGGAATACGCGCTCCTCGTCGCCTACACGCCGCCGCTTCGCCGCACCACCAAGATCGCCGATCTCATCTATGACGACGATCCGAAAGCCGAGCCCGAAAGCCCCGGCGACCGTCAGATCAAGATCTTCGAGCGCGTGCTTCGCGATCTCGAAGACGGCCTGTCGGATATCTTGCGGTTACGACGCATGAAGGCCTACCGCGTGAGCGATGAAAGCGGGCGCTCTCATCTGCAAGACGAGCTCATCAACTATGTAAGCTTCGCCGTCACGGGGCATCTCAGCCCCCTCAACGTCCCGCCATGCCCGATGTATTGCGATGCCTGGCTCGGCGGCCAGGAGCTTTATGGCGGCGATACGCCGAAGATCGGCGAGCACTTCATCGCAGCGGTTGCGATCGAGGGCTTTCCCGCCGAATCCTATCCCAACATGCTCGCACGGCTCGAGACGCTCGCGATTGCGTTCCGCTTTTCCTCGCGCTTCATCCCGCTCGACGCCCATGAAAGCCTCGGGCTCCTTCGCGCGTACCGGCGCAAATGGCGGCAATGGATGCGGGGGTTCTTTGCGCAGGTATTCCGCACCGAAGGCGGCGTCGTGAATGAGGATGCTGCCCTGATGGCGGCGCAGGCCGAAGACGCCATCACCGACGCCAGTTCCGCCCTCGTCGCCTTTGGCTATTACACGCCGGTCCTGATCTTGATGGGCGAAAACAGGGACGCGCTTCTCGATGAGGCGCGCCTTGTGGCCCGCGAGCTTCGGCGCGAAGGCTTTGCGAGCCGCGTCGAGACGGTGAATACGCTCGAGGCCTTTCTCGGGAGCTTGCCGGCGCATACCGTGCCCAATGTGAGGCGGCCGCTCGTCCACAGTTTGAACCTCGCCGACCTCATGCCGGCATCCTCCATTTGGCCGGGACTTCCCGTCTGTCCAAGCCCGCTGTTCCCGGAAGGCTCGCCGCCGCTCCTTTACGGCGCCACCACCGGCTCGACGCCGTTCCGGCTCAATCTGCATGTGGGCGATGTCGGCCACACGCTGATCTTCGGGCCGACAGGTGCTGGCAAGTCGACGCTGCTCGCACTCATCGCCGCACAGTTCCGCCGCTACCGGCATGCCCGCATCACGGTCTTTGACAAGGGTCGTTCGCTGTTCGCTCTCGCTCATGCGGTCGGCGCGCAGCACTATGATCTGGCGGGAGACACGGCAAGCCCGGGCCTATGTCCGCTCGGCAAACTCGAGACGGCTTCGGATGTGGCGTTCGCCGAAGACTGGCTTGCCACCTGCTACGAGCTTCAGCAGGGGAGCGCACCGACACCGCGACAGAAAGAAGAAATCCATCGCGCGGTGCGGCTGATGCGCGAAACCAAAAGCGGCGAAGGCCGAAGCCTCACCGACTTCATCGCCACCGTCCAGGACAAGGACATCCGGGCGGCGCTTGGCACCTATACGATCGAAGGTGCGCTCGGCCATCTTCTCGATGCCAGGTCCGACGGTATCGAGCCGGCCTCATTCACGGTCTTCGAGATCGAAGAGCTGATGGCGCTCGGCGACAAGAATTTGATCCCGGTGCTTCTTTATCTCTTCCGCCATTTCGAGCGCTCGCTTACAGGCGCGCCCGCCCTTCTCCTTCTCGATGAGGCCTGGGTGATGCTGGGCCACCCTGTCTTTCGGGAAAAGATCCGCGAATGGCTGAAAGTGCTGCGCAAGGCCAATTGCGCGGTGGTGCTGGCGACCCAGAGCCTTTCGGACGCGGCGCGCTCCGGCATCCTCGATGTTCTCCTCGAATCCTGCCCGACCAGGATCCTTTTGCCGAACGAGGAAGCCGACAAGGGTGGCTCCGGCGCGATGCCCGGTCCCCTCGATCTTTACCGCCTGATCGGTCTGAACGAGACCGAGATCGCGCTCCTGAAGGGAGCAGTCAAGAAGCGGCACTACTACTACACGAGCCCCGAAGGACGGCGTCTCTTTGAACTGGGGCTCGGCCCGGTTGCCCTTGCCTTTACCGCCGTCTCATCCCGCGAGGACGTGGCCCGCGTGCGCGCGCTCATCGAGGGCCACGGACAAGACTGGCCGCGAGCCTGGCTCGCAGAGCGGGGCCTCGATCCCAACGACATTCTCGGACCAGCGGAGGAGGGGCTCAATGAAAAGGCAGCTTAAGGTGGCGGCGCTTGCGCTTGTAGCAATCGCTTGCGTGTCCGTCGTGAGTGTCCGGCAAAGCCGGGCCCAGGCGGTCTATTGCACCAATTGCGCGAGCGAAATCACGCAACTTTTAAATCTGGCGCGGCTCGTCGATCAGCTCGGCACGCAAGGCAATATTCTTCAGACGAACACCAACCAGTTCCAGACCATGACGGTGAACACGACGCCTTTGCCCTCGCTCGAATGGGGGAATGGAGCGGCGAACATCCAATCCGTCAACACGGCGCTGGCGAGCGCCAATTCGCTGTCATTCGCCAAGTCGGGGCTCACGGCGCAGTTTAGCCAGCACTATGGCACGTACGACAGCTACCTGACTTCGCCCGCGACGAGCGCAGCCTTTGCCGACAAATATCAGCAATGGTCTACCAACGCCAATGCGAGCGTGCTCTCGACGCTGGAAGCGGGTTCCCTTCAGTCGGGCCAGATTGGCGGCGACGAGCTCGCACTCATCAACCGCCTCAAGATCCAGACCGGTGCGGTGCAAGGCAATCTCGAGGCGCTACAGACGCTTGCTCAAGTAGGGCTTCTCAATATCGAGCAGTTGCAGAAGCTGCGCCAACTCATCCTGGCCGACACGAGCCTTAAGGCGAACGCCATCCAGACTGAGGCCGATCAGAGTGCCTCCCAACAGGCGGCCTGGCGGAGGTTCATAAAGGCTCCGGAAACTATCCCGACCACCGGCGGAGCGCGATTTTGATGAGGCGGCTCCCGCCAAGAACGCCGCCGAGAGCGTCTCGCTCTCCTCTTGGCTCATCGCCTGCGATCGGAGCGGGATGGGCGCTGATCGGTGTTGCCCTTGGCGTTCTTGTCGTCAGTATCATTTCAGCAAGCCCGGCCGCGGCGGCGGAGCCCACGACCAACGCGCTCGATGGGATCGTGCGGCTCTACCAGCAAAACGCGCAGAAATGGGAAGCGACGCTTGCGACTTACGCGCAAACGCTGTTCTGGCTGCTTGCGGCCATCGAGATGTCCTATGCCGCCATCCGGCTTGCCTTTCGCGGCGCCGATGTCAGCCAATGGATGGCCGAACTCGTCAACCAGATCCTGTTCATCGGCTTTTTCCTGGCGCTGCTGGTCAATTCGAGCGCCTGGGCGGCGGCGATCGTCAACAGCTTCAGGACCGCCGCCAATGAGGCCGTGCAGGCCTCGGGCGGCACGAGCTTGATCGCGCCGTCGGACATTTTTGCAATCGGGCTCAGCATGGCCAACAAGGTGCTCGACCAATCGAGCATCTGGAGCCCCGGCTCGAGCGTGGGTCTCATCATCTTCGCGCTTGTTCTCCTTATATGCTTCGCCCTCATCGCCGCTTTTCTGGTGCTGGCGCTCGTCGAATCCTACGTCGTCATCTCGGCCGGCATCCTGTTCATGGGCTTCGGCGGATCGCGCTGGACCAAGGATTACGCGCTGAAAATGGTCACCTACGCGCTGAGCGTCGGCGCGAAGCTGTTCGTGCTGCAGCTCCTGATCGGGCTTGGCCAGCAAATCTTCAATGCGCTCCTCCAGAATTTCGAGACAAATACGTCCGATCTTCTCGTCTCGGTCGGCTCGGCCATCGTCATGCTGGCGCTCACCAAAATCATTCCCGACATGATCCAGGGCCTCATCAATGGCACGCAAGTGAGCGGCGGCGGCGCACTCGCCGGTGTTGCCGCAGGCGCTGCCGGCGTTGGTTGGGGCGCGTTCAAGGGCGGCATTGGCGCTGGCATGGTGGCAGCCCGAAGCTCGGCGCTTGCGAGCGAGCAAATGCAAGATGCACGCACGTCGGGCAGCTTCGGACCAGGCAGGGTGGTTCGCATGGCCGGCAATACCGCCATGGCCGCCGGCGATACGCTTGGCATGCGGCTTAGCGGGCGCATCCATTACGGCACCTGGGCCGGGCAGATGGCCGAGGCTTTGAAAGAACGAACCGTCGACCGGCAGGCGGCGAGAAGCGCGAGCGAGCCCGCCCAGCCGCAGGGGTCGGTCACGGGCGGAGGCCAACCGGCACAGCCAAGCCAAGCCGCGCAGCAAAGTCAAACCGCCAAGCCGCCGAAAAAGCCTTAAGCCGCGATCCAGGAGCAGAAATGCGCGGTTATCAAGATTGTCTATGAGCCATCGAGAGGGATCATGAGCAGCCATCAGGACGGGAAGCTTGGTTCTTCCCGTGGGGAAGGGAGCAATCCCTATCTCAACGCGCGCCGCGAATGGAACGAGCGCTATGGCGATTACATCGCGCAAGCCCGAAACTGGCGGCTGGCCGCCATTCTGGCCCTCGTCATGGCGCTGATCACGGGCGCAGGCCTCGTTTATGTGGCAAGCCAAAGCCAGATCGTTCCCTATGTCGTGCGCGTCGACAAGCTTGGCTCCGCCGCCGCTGTCGATCGCGCCGACCGGCTCGTCAAGCCGGACCACCAGCTCATCGTCGCGAGCCTCGCGCGCTTCATCGCCAACATCCGAAGCGTCTACACCGACGCGGGCGCCGAGCGCGCGCTTCTGAAAGAAGCCTATGCCATGATCAACGAGCGGGGCGACGCCTATGCGCGGCTGAACGACCACATGCGCGCCCGCGATCCTTTCGAGCGCGCCAAGACCGAAACCGTCATGGTGGAGGTCGAAAGCGTTTTGCCGCTGTCCGCCGATAGCTGGCGCATCGAGTGGCGCGAAGAAACCCGAACCCGCGACGGCTCGAAGCCTCAAACCCAGCATTGGCAGGCCACGATCGCCATCACGCTGAACCCGCCATCGGACGAGGCCACCATCCGCCTCAACCCGCTTGGCATTTACATCAACAGCTACAGCTGGTCGCAACGGCTTTGACGCGAGGGGAAACTTCATGCGCACGGTGATTGTTTTTGTACTATCAGTCTTGCTTTCTGGCGCGGCGCTGGCGCAAGCGCCGCAGACCATTCCTGACGGACCACCGCCGCGCGTGCCGCTCTTGTCCGGGCCGCAGCCGCCTCTGGCGCCGAAGGAGCAAAAGGGCTTGGCCTACGGCAAGGAGTGGGCCGGCAACCGTGCGGGGCCGGCGCGCGGCGACGAGGGTGCAACCGTGTTCGTGTTCGGCTCGACGCTTCCCACCATCGTGTGCGCGCCGTTCTACGTCTGCGATCTTGCTCTGCAGGAAGGCGAAAGCGTCAATGATCTGAATGTTGGCGACAGCGTGCGCTGGAAGATCACGCCGGCGACGCAAGGGGCGGGCGAGGCCATCATCACCCATGTGATCATCAAGCCGACCGATGTGGGGCTCATCACCAATCTCGTCATCACCACCAATCGGCGCACCTACATCATCAAGCTTGTGAGCCGCTCGCAAGACTGGATGCCGCGCGTTTCCTTCGACTATCCCGATGACGCCAGCAGCCAATGGAAGGCGTACCGCACCAAGGTCGAGCAGACTCGCGAAATGCGTGCGGCGGCCGTGCTGCCCGCGCCCGGCAAACTCGATTTTGAGTTCGCGGTTTCGGGCGACGCGCCCTGGAAGCCGACGCGCGTCTATACCGACGGGGTCAAGACCTACATTCTGTTTCCGCCCGAGGTGGGCTCGAGCGAGCTTCCCGCCCTTGTCGAGATCGCCGAGGACGCGAGCATCCTTGGCCTCGACAGCCTCTTCAACGGGCCGACGACGCGGCTTGTGAACTATCGCTTCGTCGAGCACCGCTTCGAAGTCGACAAGGTCCTGACCCTGGCGCGGCTCACCTCGGGTGTGGGCAACAGCGCGAGCAGTGTCACCATCACCCGGACGAGGAGGGATTGATCATGCAAAGCCCCTCGGCCGCGCGCTTCGAACCGGGCGAACTCGCCCGCAGGGCCGCAATTTTCAGCAGCAGCTTCACGCTTCGAGAGGTCAGACGGTGAACGAGACCCCTTCTTCTCCCGATCTGTTGGGCGGGTCGCCGTCACGCGGCGCAGGCGTTCGGCGCCTGAACCGCGTTCCGCTCATGATCGCCATGGCGATCCTGGCGCTCATCATGGCAACCATCGCCTACACCTATCATTTGCGCCTGCAGGCCTCGAAACAAGACCCCGGCAGGGGTGGGCGGACGCAAACACCGATCGGCATTCTCGCGAACGCTCCCGACGCGGGCTACATTCCGCCCAAAGCGCCCGAGACCATCCCGGTGCTGCCGCAACCGGTTGCGCCCCAACCGGCGCCGCCTGTTCCAGACGCGCCCGATCCCAATCGTCTTGCCTGGGAGAGCTATTACAAGCGCCTCGAGCACTTGCGCGAGGCCCGAGAAAAGCTCGCGCTGACAGCACTTGGAGCCGGTTCCGAAATCCAGGCCAATCTTCCAAGACGAACCGCTTCGCCGGCAAGCGAGGCAGTGCCCGCGCCGCTTTCGGCCTCGGAACAGTTTGCGAGATTGGCGGCGGACCGACTTGCGCAGCTCGGCGGCGATGCCGAGCACGATCTCAACCGGCAGCGCGACAAGCGCGCCTTCCTCGCAGACCAGGACCCGAAAACAGCCGACCAGAACACGCTCAAGGCCCGCCGCGAAGCGCCGCGCTCGCCCTACGAGGTGCGCGCCGGCACGGTGATCCCGGCTGTGATGATCGGCGGGGTGAATTCCGATCTACCGGGCCAGCTTCTGGCCCAGGTTTCAGAGAACGTCTACGACACCGCCACCGGGCGCTTCATTGTCATCCCGCAAGGATCAAAGCTCGTCGGCACCTACGATTCCGGCATTACCACCGGCCAGGAGCGGGTGCTCGTGGCCTGGACGCGGATCATCTATCCCGATGCGTCCTCGCTCGATCTTGGCCGGATGCCCGGCGCCGACGAAGGCGGCTATGCGGGCTTCAAAGATCAGGTCAACAACCATGTCTGGAAGATCTGGAGCAACGCCATTCTGCTCTCGGCCTTCTCCGCTGGCATTCAGGTCAGCCAGGGCAATGGCAACAACCAGACGAGCGGCGGGCTCAACGCGACGCAGACCATCGCGGCGTCCACTGGCCAGCAGATGGGCCAACTCGGCATGGAAATGGCAAGGCGCAATCTGCAAATCCAGCCGACGCTCGAGGTAAGGCCCGGCTACCGCTTCGTGGTGCAGGTGACGAAGGATCTGATCCTTCGGCCCTGGATCCCAGGCGACAAGGCGACGGCGTTTTTCGGGGGGTATCCCTATCGCGACGGGGTGCAGCGATGAGGCCATCCGAACCCACGAAGGGAGATGGCCATGGACGTTGCCCTTGATCCATCCGCCTGGGGACTTCTGATCCTGACGGGCGGCGCTATCGGCCTTTGCTTCGGGCTGTTCGGCCAAGCCGGAGGCCTTGCCCTCGCTCCGGCCCTTCTCATTGTGCTTCCCCTTTGCGGCGTGACCGCCGAGGCGGCGCCCCGGCTCTCCGCGGCGACCGCCCTTGCGATCTTGATCCCGGTGACGATTGGCCAAGCGGAGGGCAAGAACTCCTGGAAGGCGACCGATTGGGACCTCATCCTCCTTCTTGCGCCAGGCGCGGCCGTTGGCGCGGTGATCGCCGCGATGGTCGCGGATAATTTGGACGGCCGGATCGTTGCGCTTCTTCTCAGTTCAGGACCCATCCTTCTGGCCCTTCGACTCTCGAGGCATGCGGGCGGCGGCGGAGCCGATGGTCAGCCGCGCAATCCTTCGCTCATTGCCCTGACTCTGAAAACGGTTGCGGGCGGAGCCTTCGCCGCCCTTACCGGTGTAAGCGCGGGCTTGGTTTTGGCGCGCTCTCTCGCCAAGGCCCTTCCTTCTAAAGCGGCCGCCACCGCAAGCGCCTTGACCTTGCCCTTTGCGTTCACCGCCTCGGTCGGCGCTCTCTTGGTCCCGGCGCCCCTGACCTGCGGGCCGGCCTGCGCAGGCGTCATCTTTCTGCCTGCTCTGGCCGCAATCGGCATGAGTGCCGTCCTCATCGCGCCGCTTGCGCTGCGGCTCAGACCCTTCTTGCCGTCGGCCCCGGCGAGCCGCTCGCTCGCGCTCTTCGCCATGGCACTTCTGTGCACGGCCGGCCTTCGCTCTGAGGGCCTTGGCAGCCTTTTGGCAGAGACTCGAGAAAGCGCTCTCGACCTTGTGCTGGGTTCGCTTTGCGAGCCACAGCCCGCTCCCGCCGCGCCAATCTTCGATCATGAAACCTTGGCCCTAACGCCTATCAGCGAGGCCCGATGACGCCGGTTGACTGGCTCCTGCTCGCTGCCGTCGGCTGCATCTCAGGTCTCTCCGCGGGACTGCTGGGCATCGGCGGCGGCCTCGTCGTGGTGCCAAGCCTCATCTACGGGCTGCCATTGTTGGGCATCTTCGGGCCGGACGTGCCGAGAATCGCCACCGCCACTTCGCTGGCGCTCGTCATTCCAACCGCGCTTGCAAGCGCCCAGGCCCATGCGGCAAAGGGCGCCGTCTGTCTCAGATGCGCCGTCCTCCTGGCGCCCGCCCTTATCACGGGCGCCTTTCTGGCAACCATGCTCGCGCCCTTTCTCGATGCGCGCATGATCGTCGCCGTCTTCGTCCTCTACGCGATTGTATTCACATGGGGGGTGCTGAGGCCCGAAAGGGCGAAACAAGCCGCCGCCCTGGACCGACTTGGCGCCAAACGCCTGGCAGAGACCGCGCTGAAGAGTGTGAGCGGCGGGGCGCTTGCGGCGCTTCTCGGATTTGGCGGAGCCTTCTTCTGCGTCCCGATCCTGTCGCGCTTCGTGTCCATGAAGAAGGCGATCGGAACGGCGTCCGCGCTCGGCCTTCCGCTCGCTGCGGCGGGCGTTGCAGGCTATCTTCTCGCGCCTTCGCCCGAAGGCTGTTCCACCGCTTGCGCGGGCGCGATTTTCATGCCGGCTGTCGGCGCAATCGGCGTCGCAAGCGTTCTGACTGCGCCTGTTGGAGCGAGGCTCGCGCATAGCCTGCCGGTTACGCTTCTAAAGCGCGTCTTCGCCGTGCTCCTGCTTCTCACCGCCGCGTCTCTCACGCTCAAAATCACGCCCGCGATCCCGCGTCCCGCGCCTTATCTAAAAGCTCTCTTGCTTCGTCTCGCTGAGCCCGTTTGCCGAGACCGGGTCGGAGCGAAGCTCAGCCTTCGAGGGCTCCACCGTCCTTGATTCGGGAGGACACGACGAAGGATCAGGGGTCGCGCCTCATTCTCCGGGGCGCACCTCGTTTGCGCAATCCTCGCCAAACATTTCGCGGGACAGCACAAGCTGACCTGTCTCCGAAAGCGAGTGCCAAAGCTGTGGTCGCTTGCGCCAATGGTCGACCAACTCGCAATCGAGAGCCGTCAAGCCGTCGGGCTCGTTGTCTTCGCTTTCATCCGAACGCCCTCCAGGCGCTGGCACCTCGGCGTTCAATTAGCCTCTCTCAGTCTCTTGCAGCCGCGGAACGTGCCGCCAAATCATGATCGCGACGCCATATTCAGCCGAACAGCGACTCTCTAAAGCTGCCTCTTGGGCAAAGGAGGCGCGGGATAACGGCCGGCAATCAGGTTCGAATACGCCCAAGATCGCGCGTCGATGATCCCAGGCGGCGCCCGATCGAGCGCCTCGACCAAGTCTTCCAGCGGAACATATCGGCGAAGCACCTGCATGTCCTCATGGGTGGCGCGCGCCATAGCATAAGCCATGAAACGAACGGGATCGGAAAGCGCAGCAGACGACCGCTCGAACCAGATGATCCGCCTAGCGATCCTCGAAGTTTCTGGCGTCAAGGGTATCTCTCTCACCGCTTTCGTCCCTGATCGAGCTTCTCACCAGACCCCATTGCGCCGCGACGGTTGAACGCAATGCCGAACCGACAGGCGTTTATCCCCGGTCGCCAAGTTTTCCGAGTCGGGTCGGGAGCGGTCCTGCAGGCTTTCTCGCGATTCCAAGCGCACCACTTCGGCTAATGGATCCCATTGCGGGCTTATCCGAAAACGCCGACACAATCCCGCACTTGACCCAAAGCCGCGATTATTTAGACTGCGCGCCGTCGATCACGAGGTCAGGATTAGCGATCATACAGATCGAATGCGCCAACGCGAATTCGATCTGGACCTTATTACAAGCTTCGGTGGCGAATTGGGTGGCAACATCGCTCCAGACCTTTTGCCTAGCTTCTTTTCTTGCCAAGCCGACTGGGGTCAACGTCGATATGGAGACAGGGCGCGGCCCCGCGAGAATTATAATGCTGTCGATCGTTGCGAGTTGAATATCCTTGACGCGTGCGAATTCGGCCAGCGTTACAGTGCGACCATCTTTCCAATGACCCATACTCGCCGCCGGCACGAGGCCTTCGAGCATCTTCCAAGCAACGACAGGGTAACTTTCGTGAAAGGCGACGAGGACGCGTCCATCATTTGCCATCGCCGCCGTGATTCGGCCCGCGAGGTCGTAACGGTTCCGATGACTGGTGCACATGACGAGGATTGACCGCTTGCCTGAGCCGACGGCGGCAAGTGCTCTTGCGACCGTATCCGGTTGGTCAAGCGGTGGTTCCAGAACTTCTCCTTCAAGCTTTGGATCGCGCTGCCAGTCCGTGCCGACTTCATAGTCACGCGACCAATACTGCAGAATTCTATGCATCACGCTGGTCATAGTAGGACCGGCGGCACAGCAGTTGACGTTCGGCGGGTCACCATATTGCACCTGCCGGAGCCGGATTGCGTCGCTTAAGCTCAACTGTTTAGGAGGGAAAACGTCTGTGAGCGCAACTTTAAACATACGGCCGCACCCCTGGCATGTGACTTCGGCAAGCGCTGCCTCGCGCGCGTAAATATTGCTGAGCCGCCGCGGCGAGAAGTCTGCAAACCGCGGCACGCCATAATCGTCGAACCATGTCGGCGGTTCAGCGATTCGCTCAAGGATATCTTCGTAGTGATTGTGCATGAGTGTCACCCAATTCCCGGACCAGCATAGCCCAGCCGCCCCGCCGTGTCTGCTGCTGGCCCTCTCTGCCCGCAGCTGGCGCTTCTCCAGCATGGCCCGCTATGAGATCTGTAAGCCGGCGTGGCCGCTTGAGCATTTCGGGAGACCCGCTTCTTCCGCTCCCGGCCTCTTTCGACCTTTGCCCCGAGATCCGTGAGCGCCGCTTTTGATCTCGCATGGTCAAGGGCGGGGATTTCGTTACCCCATTTCAATAAGCCCGCTTATCGTTCGGCACTTTGAAAATCGCAGGCTTTGAAGACTGCGCCGGAGCATCAATCCCGCTTTCATGATTGTCGTCGAGCGGGCGCTGAACGTTGCTATCGCTAGGCCTGTGGAATCTCGGCCTGGCGCGCAAGCCATTCATCGACAGCAAGCTCGATGACCCCTTGCACATCCGTGCCTCTCGCCGCCCCTGCGTCGCTCAAACGCGCGGCGGTCTCACGCGGCATCGAAAATGTCATATTGGTATATGTGTTTCCGAGCCTGCCTTGGGGCTTCGCCAAAAAATGGCTCAAATTTCGCTTTCTCACACGATCATCTTCGCTATTCGTCGCACCCGCGGCAGCGAGCTACGCGGCCTCGTAAACCCTGCTGAGAGAGACGTAGCGCTCGGCATTGAGCCTGATCTCCTGGCGCTCGCCCTCGGTGAGCGGGCGGGCAATTCGAGCCGGTGCGCCGATTAGAAGGACATTCGCGGGATACTCGACACCGGGGAGCACGAGCGCAGCGGCACCGACAAGCGTATCTTCTGCGAGCCGCACGCCGTCGAGCACCCGTGCGCCAAGTCCGATGAGGCAATGATTTGCGATCGTGCATCCGTGAAGGATGGTGCCGTGACCGATAGAAACCCCATCTCCGATGCTCACGGGATGGGCGGCTCTGCAATGGATGATCGCACCATCCTGAATGTTCGCTTGCCGGCCGATCCGGATCGCGTTGGCGTCACCTCTTATGACGGCATAATGCCAGACGCTGGCGCCTTCCGCGATGTGCACGTCTCCCAAAATCTTCGCGGTGTCGGCGATGAAAACATCGCTGTGGATTTGCGGGGCCGGGAGCCCCGCACGAAAGGGCGCGCTTGGCCTAAGGTAAGGCCCTGAAAATGGCCGGATTGATTGGGTCACCATCGGCTCGGACCGGTTTGAGGAGTTTCATTGAGGGCCGTAGCGCCTCACTTATGATTGTCTATGCACTATCAGTCGATTGATCAAGAGCCTTGTCCGCCCTCTTCGTCACTTTTCCAGAAATTGAGCTCGGTCCCGCCATCAACGCAGCGCCTCGCAGCGAGCCGCGCTCATGAAGCCTTCCCAAGCCTTTTGAGCGGCGTCCACGCCCACCGTGTCCATTGGAAGAGAAAAGAGCCCCGAATGGAGAGCCATAGGACCCTACCGTCTACGCGGTAGAGTACGCGAGCCTGCCGACGGCGTCTTATATCGATGAATGCCTCAGTGCGTCTGCGCTGCGCGAATTGCGCCCATGCAGCCGCGCGCGCTTTTACAGGCACGCGCTCGCCGTAAGCTTTCGCCATTCCATGGCGATCAAGCGCGGCCTCCAATAGGCGTGGCCGCTGACCGACGCATCAGATATTCCGCTTCCGCGTCAAGGGCGTCGAGGATTGCATCCATGCGCTCGGCGCCTTCCTCATCGCCACCACGGCGTAGGATTTCCGCGACAGCTTCGGCCAAGGCGCGCGCCTGCCGGACGAAGCCGCGCGCAGCTTCTACCTCTAGGCGAGTAAAAATCACGATTGCCGCTCCGCCTTCTCGGCAGCCGCAAGGCGGGCCTCAATGTCCTGCTCGACATCGCGCGCTCGAAAAAGGAGCGTCTTCACTCGCGCCGTGACGCCAACGTCGCCTCCACTTTCGGCAACGCTGAGGGCATCTTCCACAAATAGACGAGCGCGCCCGATCAGCGTCGCAACTGATTTCAGTTCCGCAGTGCTCAATTGCATGGCAATGTCCGTACTGAGCGGCGATTACGCGGACACTGTACGCGAGGGTTAATCTTTATGCAACATTGTCCGCAAGAATGAGACAAAATAGGCATGGCGATTACAGGAGACCAGCTCCGTATGGCGCGCGCAGCGCTTAAGCTCACGGTTCGCGATCTCGCGGAAATCACCGGGATCGACAAAAGCACGATCGCGCGTGCCGAAGCGGGGGGGCGGGCCTATTACGCCACTATGGTCAAGCTTCAAGAGGCGCTTGAATCGAACGGCGTTGCATTTCTCGATCCGACGGATGAAAGAGGAGCGGGTGTCGCGCTAAAACTTGGCGTCGAGCCCTCGCGGAAATCAGAAGCCACAGGAACGGCGCAAGACGAGCAAGGTAAAGGCGGCTTGCGGGCGCTTGATCCTGTTCTAGCGAAGTTCTGGACTGAAAGGCCGGACAAGTTTGCGCGGCTTTCAGAGGATGGAAGGCGAGCGATTTCGGAAGCCGCGCTCGGCGATCCAGAAGCGCTTGACGATTTGTCAGTGCTCCCCTGAGGGGCGCTGTTCTTAGCGTTCACGCTCATGTGCGATGAGGTCGGTGCAGACCCTATCGAGCCATGGCCATTCCTCGTACTTGTCCCCGGCTTGCCGCAGGTGTGTATACCGCTTCAGCGATTGCCATGATCGATGACCGGAAACGGCGGCGACACGTGGAATACTCCATCCCATCTCGAAGAGACGCGAAACGCCTTCGTGTCTGAGGTCATGGAAATTCAGATCGTCAATTCCAAGCAGCTTTCCGGCGCGTGTAAACGCGGAGCTTACCGCATCTGTGCTGTACGGGAAGATGCGCTCATCTTTTCGAGGCATGGCCTCGATGACCCGGAATGCATGATCGGGAATGTCGACCCACACGTCGTTGCCGATCTTTTCGCCGGGGTGTTTCATGTCGCGCACGAGAACGCGCTTGCTGTCGCGATCGAGGTCCTTCCACTGAATACGGACGATCTCTTCCTGACGTCGCGTGGAAAACAGAGCGAAGACCGCGATTGCGGCCATCGGAGCAGCCTGCGGCGCGCGCCTTCGCTGCTTTGTGAAATGATCCAGGATGAGGTGGAGTTCGGCAATCGTCGGGCGGCGGTCACGAGCCCTTGACTTGCCAGTTAGGCCAAGATTCGTGGTGACAACGAAGGCGTTTTTCATGGCCTGTGGATCGAGCGCATATCCCCACGCAGGATTTGCGATCCGAAACACAGCCGAGAGATGCGATAAATAGTTGGCGACGGTCTGCGGTGTGCGTCCGGATGAAAGCATTGTTGCGAACTCGACGATGTCCTGAGACCGTATGTCGGCGCAAGGCATGTCGGCGATATCAAAGGTTTTGATCGCGTTCAGAACCTGCGCTTTCGTTCGACCAATTTCCTTGCGGCTCTCGGCGACATAGCGGTTGATGGCGTCTCGAAGCAGAGCGTTTCTTTTGGTCTGGCTTACGCCAAAAAGCGCGTCGGACCTTGAAATTTCGGTTTCGCGCTTCTTGATCCATGCTGCGGCAGCTTGTTTTCGATCAAAGGTCCGCGCCTCACGATGTCTCTTTCCCTCGCGCTTAATGAAGATTTGCGCGATATATCCTATGGACCCGTCTTTTCTCTTTCGTGGAAGGATGGTCCCCATGGTACGACAGCGCCCCTCAGAAGTACGACATATGTCGTACCACATTGAAAAAATGGGCGCAAACGGGGTAAAATCAGACAAGAACGGGCGCAACGAAGAAGATCGGTTTCGAATATATGCTACTGCTAAATAAGGAAAAATCCTCAGAAGGGGCCGATTGGCGCTTCTGCGTAGCACCCATGATGGATTGGACGGACCGGCATTGCCGTTTCTTCCATCGTCAACTGTCGCGTCGCGCGCGACTCTATACCGAGATGGTCACGTCCGGCGCCATCATGTTCGGCGACCGCGAGCGGCTTCTCGGCTTCGACGCATCAGAGCATCCTGTCGCGCTGCAACTCGGCGGCTCGGACCCGGTCGAACTCGCGCGCGCGGCCGAAATTGGCGCGGGTTTCGGCTATGACGAGATCAACCTCAATTGCGGCTGCCCGTCGGACCGCGTTCAATCGGGCCGGTTCGGCGCTTGCCTGATGGCGGAGCCAGAGCTTGTCGCGTCGTGCGTGGCGGCGATAAAAAGCGCCGTCGGCGGCCAGATCCCCGTTACCGTGAAGAACCGCATCGGCATCGACGAGCAGGACAGCGAGGCCGACCTCACGCGCTTCATCGAGACGGTGGCGGCGTCGGGCTGCGAGATCTTCATCGTTCATGCGCGCAAGGCGTGGCTCAAGGGCCTATCGCCCCGCGAGAACCGCGACGTGCCGCCGCTCGATTACGAGCGCGTCTATCGTCTCAAGGCCGCGTTCCCCGAACTGACGATCATCATCAACGGCGGCATCGAGACGATCGCACAGAGTGCGAAGCATCTCGAAATGGTGGACGGCGTGATGCTCGGCCGCGCAGCGTACAAAAACCCGGCGTTGCTGCTCGAAGTGGATGCCGCGCTTTATGGCGAGACGGCTGCGCCGCTCCGGCCGCACGAGGCTCTGGAGCGCATGCTACCCTACATCGAACGCGAGCTTGAGCGCGGCACGCGGCTTTCCGCCATCGCGCGCCATATGCTCGGGCTCGTAAACGGCAGGCCGGGCGCGCGGCCTTTCCGGCGTCTGCTGACCGAGGAAAGCGTCAAGCCGGGCGCGGGGTTGGACATCATACACGCCGCTATCGAGGCGGCGCGGCGGGTGGAAGAGGCGCCGTCGCTCGCGGCGTGACCAGCCGGTGAAGCTTGAGTCGCACGCGCGAAATCCTTCAATCGCCGCGTAAACCGCCCCGGCCCTATGCGCTGGGCAAGGTCGCGGTGTTAGAAATTCGATTAGCCGATACGTTGTCGGCATGTCCGTACGCGACCAAAGCCGTGACGAGCTACCAAAATCGGGCACCGGTTCGTCGTCCGGCGGAAGCCTTGTGATAAAATGCATGCGATAAGCACGAAAATGCATACAATAATGGCCGAAAATAATAATAATTGCATGCACGCGGCAAAACTGTAGTCTCCGCTCGCCTTTCAACTCTTCATTTCATGTCCCGCCATGCTCGACCTCGTTCAACATCTGCCATGGTATCAGATCGCGGAATTGTCCATCGCGCTCCTTATCGGCGGCATCATCACCGGCTTTCTCGCGGGCCTTCTCGGCATCGGCGGCGGCGCGGTGAGCGTCCCTGTGCTCTACGAGCTGTTCCGGTTGGTCGGCGTGGACGAGAGCATCATCATGCGCGTCTGCGTGGCGACATCGCTCGCCATCATCATCCCCACCGCGATCAATTCGGTAAGGTCGCATAACAAGCACGGCGCGGTGGTGATGGAGGTAATCCGGCGGCTCGGGCCGTGGGTTGTGGCAGGCGCGGTGCTCGGCGTGTTCATCGCGTCGCGCGCGCCGTCGAGCTTCCTCAAGGCCGTGTTCGCGGCGTCGTGCATCTTCATCGCCTCGCGACTCGCCTTCGGCAAAAGTGAGCCAAACCCTGACGCGGCGCTTCCGCCCGCGCCGTGGAACCTCGTCGCAGGTTTCGGCATCGGCCTGATTTCCACGCTCATCGGCATCGGCGGCGGGGCCTATGTCACGGCTTACATGAAGTTCCTTGGCTGGCCGATCCACCAGGCGGTCGGCACCGCGTCGGGCTTCGGGCCGATCATCGCGATCCCGGCAACCATCGGCTATATCGTGGAAGGCTGGAACGTCGCCGCGCTGCCGCCTCTGTCGGCGGGCTATGTCAGCCTTCTCGGCTTCATCGTGCTCGGCCCGGTGAGCGTACTCGCGGCACCGCTCGGCGCGAAGGTAGCGCATCGGCTTTCGCGGCGGACGCTCGAAATCACGTTCATGTCCTTCCTGCTGTTCATCGCGGGGAGGTTCATCGTGAGCCTTCTTTGGGGGGTTTGAGGCGTCAAGCGGATGCTCATCAGGATGCGCGGCGCTCCGGGAGGGAAGGGCAGTGGATATGCACGGGCTCGGGTTCGCGCTGGCGACCTATTTCATCTGGGGGCTGCTTCCGCTTTATCTCGCGCTCCTCAAACCGGCTTCGGCGCTTGAGATTCTCGCCCAGCGGATCCTGTGGTCGCTCGTCTTCCTCCTCGCATGGCTTTTGCTGTCGGGGCACCTGCGAGCGCTGATGCGCCGCCTAGACTTGCGGCTTGTCGGTCTCTATGCGCTCGCGGCGGTTCTCATATCGATAAACTGGGGCGTCTATATCCTCGCGGTGACGACCAACCGAACCGTGGAGGCGAGCCTCGGCTATTTCATCTTGCCTATCGTCAATGTGATTATCGGGCGCATTGCACTCGGGGAGCGGCTTTCGTCGGTGCAGGCGGCGGGTGTGCTGACGGCGGCGGCGGGCGTGACCTATCTGTGCCTTGGCGCGCAGAGCGTGCCGTGGATCGCCTTCACGCTGGCGCTATCCTTCGGATTTTACGGTCTCATCAAGAAGACCGCGCCCCTTCCGGCAGCCGAAGGGCTGTTCCTCGAAACGGCGATCCTTGCGCTTCCGGCCGCAGTGCTGCTGTGGATCATGGGCATGCGCGGCGAACTTGCGATGCTGCACGGCCCCGTATCGCTCGACCTCCTGCTCGCGGGCTCCGGTATGGTGACCGTCGTGCCGCTCATCACCTTCGCGCTCGCCGCGAAGCGCGTTCCGCTCTCCACCATCGGCATGCTGCAATATCTCGCGCCGACGCTGCAATTCCTGATCGGCGTCTTCGTGTTCGGCGAGTTGCTGACGGAGGCGAAACTCGCCGGCTTCGCGATCATCTGGTGCGGGCTGATCGTCTATCTCTACGGCCTCGCGCGACGGCCTCACCCGGCGGCGCTGCCGGGCTGAGAGGGCGAGCGAGGAGCGCCGCCTCTCCGCCTTGTGATGGACACCCGGTGGCGCTTTCCCAAAGCGACGCCCACATGCGGATCGGAAGCGAGGTGTCATGTCGGACAAACGCGCAGATCAACCCGCATGCGACCCGGATCGCGGCAAGAAATCCGTGCGCCAGAGCGCGGCTGTCGGAACGCGCGACGCGCTGGGGCCGCCCATCCCTTCCTCCGAGATCACGCCGCGCGCGCTGTATTTGCGTCGCCGCGAGTTCATCGGCGGGGCGATTGCGTCGCTGGCGCTGGGCCTACCGTCGCCCTCGAACGCGGAGCCGCTCGCCTTCGACAAAGGCCCGTTCGGCACGACCGAGCCGCTGACGCCGAAGAAGGACGTGACCACCTACAACAATTTCTACGAGTTCGGAACGGACAAGGGCGATCCCGCCTCCTACGCCGGCAAGCTCAAGACGAGCCCTTGGTCCGTCGCCATCGACGGGCTCGTCGCGAAGCCCGCGACCCTCGCGCTGGACGACATCCTGAAGCTTGCGCCGCTTGAAGAGCGCATCTACCGGCTGCGCTGCGTCGAAGGCTGGTCGATGGTGATCCCGTGGATCGGCTTCCCGTTGTCGGCGCTTCTCGCCCGAGTCGAGCCGCTCGGCTCCGCGAAGTTCGTCGCCTTCGAAACGCTGGTGCGGCCGTCCGAAATGCCGGGGCAGAGGGGGTTTTTCCAGCCGCTCGACTGGCCCTATCGCGAGGGCCTGCGCCTCGACGAGGCGATGCATCCGCTGACGATCCTCGCGGTCGGCCTTTACGGCGAAACGCTGCCGAACCAGAACGGCGCGCCGCTGCGCCTCGTCGTGCCGTGGAAATACGGGTTCAAGAGCATCAAGTCGATCGTGCGCGTCAGCCTCGTGGAGCGCCAGCCGCCGACCTCGTGGAACATGCAGAACCCGCGTGAATACGGCTTCTATTCCAACGTGAACCCGGCGGTGGATCATCCGCGCTGGAGCCAGGCGACCGAGCGGCGTATCGGCGAGGGCGGGTTGTTCGCGCCGCGTCGCCCGACGCTTCCCTTCAACGGGTATGGCGAGCAGGTCGCGTCTCTCTACGCGGGCATGGACCTGAAGACCTATTTCTGAGGTTCCGCCGCCGCGCTATCATCGCCATAGACGGCAGTGCCTTGGCGGTTATGCGTGCCAACGAAGCGGGTGTCGGTTGGCGTAAAAAAGACGTTTGAACCATCGGATACGGCTTCTCGCTATTGACACAGCGTTCGGCACGACGATGTAAGTCTTGGATGTCGACCTTCGCGGCGTCAAATCGGGTCCGATTCAACGCACGCCTGACCGAGCAGCCGCGAAAAGCTCTACCGCTTATTGAACGGCGGGAAAGGCTGCCCCGGCGGTTTGGGGGCGTCGGTGGCGAAGCCCTGACCGGGCTGGGGCGGTTGACCTGGGACAAGGCTTGCTGCTTGCGTCGCGGCTTCCGGTTTAGGCGCTGCCGCCTCGCCCTTTGTCCGCGTCCTGCTCGCGTCACCGCGACGGAAACGGCGGCCTATAGCTCGCGACGGCTTGGCGGACGCCTCCGGCGCGCCGTCCCCCGCTGTCAGCGTTTCCCTTTCGGCGAGAACCAACGCCTTTTCGCTTTCCTCCTCGCGCCCCTTTTGCGCGCGGCGGTCGGCGCGACGCTCTTCCTTCTCGATGGCTCTGTTGTCGCGCTTGGTCGAGCGCGCGATGGCGTTCAGAAGGTTGACGACGTCCTTGTCGGACATGAGGTCCGCGTAGAAGAAGCCCTGACCGTAATCGCAGCCGAGCGCGCGGACATAAGCGAGATCCTCCTCGCTGTCGATGCCCACCGCCACGACGTCCTTGCCGAGTTCGTGCGCGATGGACAGCACCGCCTTCAGCACCATGGCGCTTGAGCGGTCCTTGTCGGAGAGCGTCACGAGCGAGCGGTCGATCTTGATCGCGTCGATGGAGAGGCGGTTCCAGTAGGACAGCGACGAGAAGCTGACGCCGAACTCGTCGAGCGCGATGGAGACGTTGAGGCTTTTCAGCCAGTCGAGAATCTCGATCGCCTGCTCGGGGTTCGCGTTGATGAGCGTCTCGGCGATTTCCAGCCGCAGCGCGCCCTTGGGCAGCGTCTCACGCCCGATGATGAGCCGCAGGTTCTGCACCAGATCGTGGTGGAAAAGCTGCTGGCTCGACATGTTGATCGAGAGGTAAATCGGGTCGTCGCGCTGAAGGATGCGGTGCCAGCGCGCGCCTTGGCGGATGCAGCGCTCGAAGACGTATGACCACAGCTCGCCCGAAAGCCCCGCAGCTTCGGCGGCCGCCTCGAATTCCGGCAGCGAAAGCTTGCCGAGCGTGGGGTGCTCCCACACGACGAACGCTTCCATGCCCGCCAGCCGCTCGTCGGCGATGCGCATGATGGGCTGGTACAGGATGCGGATCTGACGGCGCTCGATGGCGTGCTTCAAATCGGCCTGCACGATGGCGCGCTCGTCGGTGGCGCCGCGCATTTCGGGCTTGAACAGCTCGATGCGGTCGGGCCCTGCGCGCTTGGCGCGATACATGGCGCTTTCGGCCTCGCGCAACAGGTCTTCCGCGTGCTCCTGCGTGCCGTCATACATGGCGATGCCGATACTGCCGGTGAGCACCAGATCGCGGCCGCCGACCTTCATCGGCGTGCGAAGCGAGCGGCGCACGCGCTCGGCCAGCATGGCGATATGGCGCGGCTCGGTGTCGTCGGAGATAAGGATCGCGAATTGCAGCGCGCTGACGCGAGCCAACGTGTCCTGCTGCGAGATGTATCGCTGGAGCCGCCGCGAGATGGTCAGCAGTACGCCGTCATTGGTGGCAAAATCGGCCGAGCGGCTCTGGTTCTTGAGCGCGTCGAGGTCGACGAAGAAGACAGTCGGCTTCAGGTTTTCCTGTTGCGCGCGGGCGACGGCGAACTGCAGCCGGTCGAGGAAAAGCTCACGGTTCGGCAGGCCGGTGAGGCCGTCGCGGATGGCGTTGTGGAGCAGCCGCTCCTGCGCTCGCTTCTGCGCGTTGACGTTGCGCAGGAGGCCGACGCCGCGGAGCTGGCGCGTCGTTCGTTGCGGCGTGACGGCGGCGCGAAGCTCGTACCAGAGATAGCCGCCATCGGCCCGCTTCATGCGGAATTCGAGGTTGATGTCGCCGCCCTGCCGCTCGCGTAGTGTCCACAGCGTGAGGCGCATGCGTTCACGGTCGGAGGCGTGGAGATTTTGAAGCCAGGCGTCCTGCGAGCAGCGAAGCGTGCCGGGAGGAACGCCGAGCGCGTTCTCGACCTCCGGCCCGGCGTTGATTTCATTGCGGCGCCCGTCCCACTCCCAGACGCTCGCGCCGGAGGCCTCCAGCGCCATGACGCGCAGCTTGAACTGCCCTGGATCTTCCCCGGACGCACCGGGATCGGCGCTCTGGAACGCGTATTGCGTCACCGTCAAGCCGATCAGCATGACGAACACCACGAGGCCCGCCGAGATCGCCACCACGGCCACGTCGCCGGACATTTTGCCGGTGACGATGACGGCGGCTGCGAACAACCACAGGAGAAACAGCATCCATACTGGCAGCAGCGAAAGCGCGCGTTCCTGTCCCCTGAGCGCCAGGAACACGATGACGGCCGTTCCTATGACCGAGATGGGGATCAGCGACAGGCGCGCGAGGCTCATGGTTGCCTGCGCGTCCACGAGCCCGAAGAAGATGAGGCCGAGCTGCGCTACGATCCAGCCGAAGAAGGCCATGGAAATCCACGAGTGCCACAGCCTGAGATTGAGAAAGGCGTAGAGGAAGATGACGAGACTCGCCGCAAACGACGCCTCCGTCATCGCTCGATAGGTGCCGTTATCTTCGGAGGATAGCTGGAACAGTTTGTGCCAGAAGCCGAAGTCCACGCAAAGATAGGCTAGCGCCGACCAGGCGAGCAGCGCCGCCGCCGGGAAGATCGACTTGTGATTGACGGCGAAGATCACGGTGAAAAACAGCGCGAGTAGGCCCGTGATGCCAAGCAGAATGCCGTTCAGAAGATTGACGTCGCGCAGGCGCTTGCCGAAATTCTGCGCGGACGAAAGGTAGAGGCGCGGCACCGACGCCGAAGCGAGTTCCACGATGAATGTCACCGTGGTGCCGGGTTCTATGGAAAGACGGTAGATGTCGAGGAAGTCGTAATCCTCGACCCGCTCCGGGCGGAAGCCGAGCGATGGCGTAACGTTCGTGATGCGTGGCGCGTCGAGGTCAGGCTTGAACACGCCGGAATTGACGATGTCGTAGCGCTGGGCGCTGAGGAAGCGCATCACCGGCTTGTCGGTCGGGTTCGAGAGCGCGAAGACGATCCAGCTCGGATTGGTGCCGGGCGTTTTCGCGGAGACGGTCATGCGGCCCGCGATGCCGTCGGCATTGGCTGCGGTTTCGGCGGCGATCTTGTCGCCGCGCCGCTCGTAAAACTCGCCGAGAAGGGTGATGTCGATCTTTTCCTGCGCGGAGCCGACGACGATGGGCTCCACCGCTGATGCAGGCGACGAAGACATCAGCGCGGCGGCGGTCCATGCGGCGCATAGGCAGAGCACCATTCGCGCGACCCCACGGAGGCGAGGTCGAACGGAGGCGGCCGTTTCGGCGGCGCAAAGCAGCATTCGACCTCGCATCAGCGTACCGCGCGCATTGAACGGGAATCAGTCCGATCGGCGAGCGCGGTTGCGCTTGGCGAACCGGCATCCGCCTCATTTGAAAAGGAGTTACGGCAACGGGTCGTCGTTGAGGAGCGCGAACAGCCAGTGGTCCTGCCACACGCCATTGATCTTGAGATATCGACGGGCCAGGCCCTCATATTGAAACCCCGTACGGACCAGCAGAGCCGCCGAAGGCTTGTTTTCCGGCAGGCAGGCCGCTTCGAGCCGATGAAGACGCAAAACGTCGAACACGAACCATATGACCGACTGTACTCCTTTGGTCATGTATCCCTGACGGGCGTGCGGAGCGCCGGTCCAGTACCCGAGAGAACAGCTTTGGCTTACGCCGCGCCGAATATTGCTCAACGTCAAGCCGCCGATTAAGGCGTTATCAGAGCTTCTGAACAGAAAAAAGGCGTAACCGACATCTTGCCGGGCATCGCGGTAATAATAGCGGATGCGGCGGCGGTAGGTTTCGCGGGAAAGCTCGTCCTTCGCCCAGCGGGGCTCCCACGGTTCCAAAAAAGAGCGGCTTTCTCCACGGAGCGCCGCCCACTCTTTGTAGTCGGACATTTGCGGTTCGCGCAGATAGACGCCGTCACCCTCCACATAGGGCCTTGTCTCGGGGAAAAACATGCGCGACCCGCCGAGCATCATGGCGGCCTCAGGCGGCGAGTTCGCCGGAGAGGAAGGCCTCGGCCGCGTCGGCCGCAGCGGCCGCCGATCCGCGCCCGCCCACCACCGCTGAGACAATTTCCGGCCGTTCGCGGAAGCCGAGGCCGACGGCCTGAACGTGCTCGCGGGTTATGCTATCGACCTTTTCGATAAGTTCCTCGTTCGAGATTGTCCGTCCGAACACCATCAAATCCCAGGCGATCTGGCCCGCGCGCGACTCGCAGCTTTCGAGGCTCATGAAAAGCCCCGCCTTGATCTGCGCTTTTGCGCGGGCGAGTTCCCGGTCGGTCGGCCCATTTTCGGCGAGGTCAGCGAAAATGCCGAGCGACAGCGCGCTGAGTTCCTTCAACTGCTGCGCGCTCGTCGCCGCGTGGAGGCCAATGATGCCGCTGTCCGAATAGCCCCAATCGAAGGCGTGGATGTCGTAGCAGAGGCCGCGCTTTTCGCGCACCTCCTGAAACAGCCGCGAGGCCATGCCGCCACCCGCGATCCCGGCGAAGATGCGTCCGGCGAACGAGTCTTCATGACCATTCGGGAAGCCCTCGAAGGCGAAGATCACGTGGCATTGCTCGAAGCGCTTGTCGACGGTGGCGTGTCCACCTTCGAATTTCGCGCGCTTGATCGGGCGCGGCGCCTCCTCGGGGAGGCCCGTGAACAGGCTCTCGGCGAGCTTGTGGATCGCGTCGTGATCGACTGCGCCCGCAGCCGACAGGATCATGCGCGAAGCCGAATAGTTCTCGTTGCGAAAGCGGCGCAGGTCGGCGGCGGAATGGCGCGAGATGGTGCGTTCCGTGCCGAGGATGGACCGGCCGAGCGACTGGTTCGGATAGGCTTCGTCGAGCGCCAGATCGAACACGATGTCGTCGGGGCTGTCCTGCGTCGCCGCGATTTCCTGAAGGATGACCTCGCGCTCGCGGTCCATCTCCTCGTCCGAGAAGGACGGGTTGAGAAGCAGGTCGCCGATGAGGTTAAGCCCGAGTTCCACGTCGCTTTTCAGCACGCGCGCGTAATAGTTGGTCGCTTCCGACGATGTGACCGCGTTCAGCGCGCCGCCCGCGCCCTCGATCTCCTCGGCGATTTCGATCGGCGAGCGCGTCGGCGTGCCCTTGAAGGCCATGTGTTCGAGGAAGTGAGCGACGCCGTGCTCGTTGTCCGTCTCGGAGCGCGCGCCAGCGGTCACGAAAACGCCGACCGTCGCCGTTTCGAGCCCCGGCATGCGATCGGTGACGATCCGCATTCCGTTCGCTAGCTGGCTGGTCTCGACTGTCATGGGCAGAACCTCGGGCAAATCTCAAAAATTCACGACTTCAAGCGAGATCGCCTCGAATGGCGACGCGCCCTCGCTAACAGCATCTTGTCAGCATGATAACAAACCCGGAAATCTGTTTGCGGATCATGCCTTTTTGTAAATCATGATCCTATCGCAAAACCGGCGTCCGCTTTTGCGGATCATGCGTAGTGTCGACGCACGATCTGATCGCAACCGCGAGCCACTTTTTGCGGATCATGCTTGCGGCCTGTTTGCTGCGTGCCGGGCGATCACGTCCGCTACCGCAGCGGCCGAGTTCGGCAAAATCTGTAAACGCTCGCGACCCTGAAGGCGCTCCACGAGGCGTTCGGGAATATCGGCCGCGCGGCCTGTCGCGCGCGTTACGGCCTCCGGGAACTTTGCGGGATGCGCCGTCGAAAGCACCACCATCGAACCGCCGCTGCGCTCCTGCTCGCGCTTGCCCGCAACAACGCCGACGGCGGTATGCGGATCGATAATCATGCCGGTTTCATTGAACAGCGCGCGGGTCGCGTCCGCGGCCTCATCGCGCGTCACGCGCCACGCCGTGAAGCGCTCGCGGATGCGGGCGAGCGTAGCGGGCGGCAGGTCGAAGTGACCTTTCGCCTTCAAATCGGCCATCGCGCGGTTCACGAGGTCGGCATCGCGGCCGCTCTCCTCGAACAGAAGCCGCTCGAAATTGCTCGAAATCTGGATGTCCATGCTCGGGCTGTCGGTCGGCACGACGCCCTTGGGCTCGTAGCGGCCCGTCTCAAGTGTGCGAGCGAGGATGTCGTTCTCGTTCGTCGCGATGACGAGGCGGCCCATGGACAGGCCCATCAGCGACGACGCGAAGCCCGCGAAGATGTCGCCGAAATTGCCGGTGGGCACCGAGAAGCTCGGGTGACACGCCGTGCCGAGCTTCGCCGCCGCCGTATAGTAATAGACCGTCTGGGCCACGATGCGCGCCCAGTTGATGGAATTGATCGCCGAAAGCGCGTGTCGCGTGCGGAATTCCGCGTCGCCAAAGAGCGCCTTCACTATGGCCTGCGTATCGTCGAACGTGCCCTCGATGGCGATGGCGTGGATGTTGTCCTCGGTCGCCGTCGTCATCTGCTTGCGCTGCACGTCCGAGATGCGGCCATGCGGATAAAGAATGAACAGCTCGATGTCGTCGCGGCCACGAAACGCCTCGACCGCCGCCGCGCCCGTATCGCCCGATGTCGCGCCGACAATCGTCGTGCGCTGACCGCGCCGCTTCAGCGCGCGCTCCATCAGCCGCGACAGAACCTGCATCGCGAAGTCCTTGAAGGCGAGCGTCGGTCCGTGGAACAGCTCAAGCAGATAGAGATCCAGCCCGATTGTCTTGAGCGGCGCGGTATCGGGATCGGCGAAGCGCTCGTAGGCATCCGACACAAGCGCGAAAAGCTCCGCCTCGCCGGGGTTGCCGCCCATGTATGGCGTCATCACATGCGCCGCCGCCGCCGCGTAGGCGCCTGTGGGCGATGCCGGCAAGGACGATAGCTGCGGCCAGGTTTCCGGCATGTAAAGCCCGCCATCGGGCGCGAGACCGGCGAGAAGCGCTTCCTCGAAGTCCGCTTTCGGCGCGGCCCCTCGTGTCGAGACGTACATCATATCGTTTCTTGTTCCGCGAGCGGCGAACCGCTTTGGGCAAAGGCTGTCGGATTTTCAGCACAATAGGACGGACTTTGGCCTGTGTCATCTCCGACGCAGCAAATTCGCACTCGAACCGGAGGTTGTGCCGACGCATCGCGCCACGGCGGCCGCGGAACCGTTCGGCGGCGAACAGCAAGCCCGAGATCGACGACGCGCTGGCGCTCCAGTCTCAATTCGGCCTGAATTCTTGCCGAGTGCAAGGTTATATCCTCGCGCTCAGCGCTTTCTCGACACGGACCGCCACCATGCAAAGAACGGCCAAACTTCTCGCCGCGTGCCTTTTCGCCGCCTGCGCTTGCGCTGCGGGGCTTGGTGCGGCTCAAGCCCAGGAAATCGGCTCCGGTCAGGTGAAGGCCATCTACGGCGCATGGAAGCTGAAATGTGCGCAACTCGCAGGCGCGAAGAAAGAAAAATGCGCGCTCGTGCAGGATTTGAAGCTCGAAGACCGGCCCAACATGTTCATGACCGTGCTTCTGATGCGGGCCTTCGAGGATCAGAACAAGAAGATCCTGCGCATCGTGGCCCCGCTCGACGTCGTGCTTCCCGCCGGTCTCGGCCTTCGCGTGGATGGCAAGGACGTGGGCAACGTGAAGTTTCTCAAATGCCGCAAGTTCGGTTGCCTCGCCGAGGTGATCGTGGACGATCAGCTGATCGGAAAATTCACGAGCGGCCAGACGGCAAGCTTCATCGTGTTTCCAACACCGGACTCAGGCGTCGGTTTTCCGGCCCCGCTGGCGGGGCTTTCGGACGGCCTCAAGGGCCTGAACTGAGATAAGAAAACCCCGGCGCGGTGAGCGACGGGGTTTTTTGCGTTCTCTCTTAGTAGCCGTAGGGCCGCTCGTACGGACGACGGTCGCGAGGATCGTAGTCGCGCCTGCCGCGATCGGCCGCCGCGAACCGTTCCACGCTGTAGACGTCGCCACGGCCGGAAATGTTGAGCAGGGAGTGCGCCACGATCTCGCCGCGCCCATTGAAGCGCAGCAACACATTGCCGCGAAGGCTAGGCTGGTTGATGCGGACGAGAACCGCCGAATTGTCCTGTTCGCGCTCGCGCGGAGAGCTGGAAAGGAAGGTGCGGCCGCGATATTCGCCGAAAACGACGGGTTCGCCGTCGCGTAGCCCGAAAACGGTGACGCAGACGCCGCCTCGGGGACTTTCGGGCCGGATTTCGATGCGCACGACCAGATTGCGCTGGATCTCGACGTTATTCCATGTGCCCAGATAGTCGGTCGGCTCACCGTAGTAAGGATTTCGGCCTTGCGCCTGAGCGCCTGCCGCGCCCAGCATGAAGACCACGCATGCCACTAAAACTCTCATACTCAACGCCCTCTCAAGTGGAACTACTCCGGGCAAGTATCGAGACTTCGCGTAAATTTTTAGTATAATTTCACAGGGTCTTAATCCTCCTCGCAGGCGGTTGGCCGGACACGTCGGTAAAATCGCCGCACCTCGCGGCGCTGTGAACGATGCGCCGCTTCGAAAAGCCCTCCGCGCAGCCCATGTCATTGAACAAGCACGCGCGGGCGTCTCGGGACGCCGTCGCGCCGCGTCGCAAGCAGGGAACAGGCCATGACACAGCCGAAAGCATCGCCAAGGCGCGCCGCTCAGCGGGCCATCGGCACTTTCCCGCGCTGGCCCGTCTATCTGGTCGGCGCGCTACCGGGGGTGTGGACTTTCTGGCTCGCGGTGAGCGATCAACTCGGCGCCGATCCGGTGAAAACGCTCGAACACATGCTCGGCCTTTGGGCGCTGCGCTTCCTGATCGCGAGCCTCGCGGTGACGCCGCTTCGCCGACTCGGCGGGCCGAACCTCGTCCGGTTCCGGCGCGCACTGGGCCTGCTCACGTTTTTTTACGCTTGCGCTCACCTTCTGACATGGGTCGTGCTCGACCGTGGGCCGGACATGGCCGCGATCCTCGGCGATATCGTGAAGCGCCCCTACATCACCCTCGGCATGGTGACCTTCGCGATCCTGGTGCCGCTCGCGTGGACCTCCAACGCGCGCGCGATCAAGCGCATGGGTGGGGCGGCGTGGCAGCGCCTGCATCGGTGGGTTTACCTCGCGGCGGTACTCGCCATTGCGCACTACCTTCTGTCGCTGAAATCGTGGACGTTGGAGCCGCTCGCCTATGCGGCGGCGGTGGCGGCGCTTCTCCTGTTTCGCGTGTTCTCATCCGTGCGCGGAAATCGGCCACCGAAGCCGGTCGAGACGGGCTGATGGTCTGCGCAAAGCATTCGAACAGTATTAGGCTCTTTTGCCCGAAGACCGGCGTGCGCTGTAGCCGCGCGTTCCCCTGCATCGATTCTTAACGCGCGCTCCCGGATCATCGCGGGAGGCGTCCTGGGAGATTTCGTTCGTGAAGGCAGACAAATTCATCGTGAGCGGGCACCCATCGCTCGCCTCTCTTGGCGACGGCCATCACGTCGATCAGAAGGATTACAATCACAAGCTCGTCGCCCTGCAAAAGACCATGCAATCGATTCAGCAGGCGTATCTCGGCACGCGCGAACATGCCGTGGTCGTGCTTGAAGGCTGGGACACGGCGGGGAAGGGCGGCGTTATCCGCCGTCTTGGCTGGACGCTCGATCCCCGCAGCTTCAAGGTGCACCCGATTGCCGCACCGTCGCCGAACGAGAAGAAGGAGCACTATCTTCAGCGCTTCTGGAAGCGGTTGCCCGAGCATGGCCAGATCGTCGTGTTCGACCGTTCGTGGTATGGCCGCGTGCTGGTGGAGCGCGTCGAGGGTCTGGCGAAAAAGGCCGAGTGGAAACGGGCCTATCGCGAAATCAATGAGTTCGAGCGACTTCTCGTCGATGACGGGGCGCGCATTGCGAAGGTGTTCATGCACATCTCCGCCGAGGAACAGCTCAAGCGGTTCAAGGACCGGCTCACCGATCCCCTCAAGCGCTGGAAGCTCACCTACGAAGATTTCCGCAACCGCGACCATCGCGCCGACTACGAGAACGCTATCGAGGATATGCTCGAAAAGACCTCGACGGACTATGCGCCATGGTACCTCGTTCCGGCGAACAACAAGAATTACGCCCGCCTCGCCGCGTTCAAGATCCTGATCGACAGGCTGGGGAAAGGCGTGGACCTGGAACCGAAGCCGCTGGACGAGAAAACGGCCGAGGCGGCTCTGGCGCTGTTCGGTTCGCTGGAATAGGGGGCGATCTTTCGGTTTAGCGGCGCGGGCCTCTTCGCCTGTGGCGGATCGTAATAGCGGAACTTAACGCTTGGAGGCCACGGCCCGGGTCGAGCGAGCGATGGCCGCCAGCAGAGCCGCTTCGTCCTCCACCTTGAAGCGCACGTCGATGGGCAGAGCCTCGGCGGCCTCGTAGAGTTCGGCCAGCGCGCCCGGTCCGCCTCTCAGCCGCGCCCGGTCTTTTTCGGTTGTGACGAGACGTGCGTCGAGAGCCCGCGCACGCGCCAGTAGCCCGCGCGCATCCGCCTCCGTGAAGGGATGATGATCCGGGAACGCCCGCGCCTCCGCCACGACGATGCCCGCGCCGCTCAGCGTATCGAAGAACTTGCCGGGTCTGCCGATGCCGCAAAAGGCCAGCACCGGCAGCCCCCGAAGCGCATCGTCGATCAGCAGCACGATCTCCGCGCGAAAGACGGGCACACCGGCGTGGTTCAGCTCGTCTTCGCCCGGAAACGCTGACACGGCCGCGCCGCCGAGGACGACGACCGCATCGGCGCGGGACAGTTGTGCATCGAGCGGCGCGCGCAGCGGTCCCATCGGGAACACGCGGGCGTTGCCGATCCCAACGCCGCCGTCCACCACCACGAGGCAGAAATCCTTGACGAGCGACGGGTTCTGAAAGCCATCGTCCATGATGATGATGTCGGGCGCTGCGCTGTCGTGCGCGGCGTGCGCCGGTATCGCCGAGCGCGCGCCCGCTCGTGGCATCGACGCGAGGATCTCCTCATGGATATTCGCCGCTTCAAGTGCGGCCGGTCCGTCATGCTCCGTCGGCAAAGACGCATGCGCGACCGATGCGCCTTCCGCCAGTGGTTCGCTAGGGCCTGCGCCCATTCCCTCGATGAACCGCGCCCCCGCTCGCCTGTCCCGGCTCAACACGGTTGGCGCGGCGCGTACCAGAAGCAGAGGCTCGTCGCCGACCCGCTGTGCGCCGTCCGCATCGCCGTCGATCAGATAAGGGCCGCGTTCGCAGCCGCCGTAGCCGCGCGTGAGGAAGGCGGGTTGCCGACCGATCCCCCGTAGCAAAGCGGCGAGCTTCAGCGCGACCGGCGTCTTGCCCGCGCCGCCCATCGTGAAATTGCCGACGCAGATGACGGGCAGGGTGCTGCGATAAGGTTCGGCCTTGCGAAACCTGCGCTCGGCGATGGCGCCATAAACGGCCGACACGGGCCAAAGCACCCAGGCCGCGAGCGGGGTTCCGCCGCCGTACCACCAGCGCGGTGGCTCAAGGCGCATCGTGCGGAAGGAGTTCGGGTTGAGGTGCCGCCTCGCCGGGCGCGGAGGCCGGAAGCCACGGCGCGAGCGCTTCGAGCGTCTTTTCCAGCGCGCCGCCGAGCGTAGCAATCGCGGCGGCAGCGTTGCGCTTCATGTGCGCGGCCGCCTCGGCATGCTCGAAAATCTGTCGCGCGGCGGCGGCGATTCCGTCTGCATCGTGGACGAGGCGGAAACCTTCGAAGCGTCCAAGCGTCTCGTAGGTTTCGGTGAAGTTGAAGGTATGCGGCCCTGAAAGAATAGCCGCGCCGAGCTTGATGGCCTCGATCGGGTTTTGTCCGCCGTGCTCGACGAGCGAGCCGCCGATGAAGGCCGCCTCGGCGAGCGTATAGAACAGGCCAAGCTCGCCGATGGTGTCCGCGACATAGATATGCGTGGTGTCGGCGATCGCGTCGCCCGCTGATCTCCGCGCGACCGTGTCGCCGCGCGCCTCGGCAAGCGCCGCAACGTCTCCGCCGCGTTCGGGGTGGCGCGGCGCGATCACGGTCAGAAGCGACGGGACGGCCGCGCGCAGCATTTCCGCCGCGCGGAGCACGATTTCGTCCTCGCCCGGATGCGTGCTCGCGGCGAGAAACATCGGGCGCTCGCCGATGGCGCCGCGCAGATCGTCCAGCGCTCTTGCATCGACCGGCGGCGGCGGTGCGTCGTATTTCAGATTGCCGGTCACGACGATCTTGCGCGCGCCGAGGCTCTTGAGGCGCTTTGCGATCCGGCGGTTCTGCGTCAGCACGAGGTCGAAGCGCGAGAAGACCGGCTGGCTCAGGCTCGACAGCCGCCGCCATCGTTGCGTCGAACGCTGCGACATACGCCCGTTGACGAGCGCGAGCGGAACGCCCGCGTCGCTCGCCTCGACGATGAGGTTCGGCCAGATTTCGGATTCGACGAAGAGGCCGAGATCGGGGTGCCAATGCTCGACGAAGCGCTTGCAGAAGGCGGGATTGTCGAGCGGCACGAATTGATGGATCGCCCCTTCGGGGAGCCGCTCCTTCGCGATTTTGGCCGAGGTCGCGGTGATGGTGGTCAGGAGCAGATTCAGTGTCGGATTACGGCGCTTCAGCTCGTCCATGAGCGCAAGGACGGAGTTCGTCTCACCGACGCTTGCCGCGTGGAACCACGCAAGCGCGCCCTCGGGACGCGGCGCGGAGGCGATGCCGAGGCGCTCACCAAGCCGCTCCGGCACTTCCTTGCCGCGCGCGGCACGCCGCTTGAGGATGGTCATGGCGGCGGGACGGGCCGCCCATGTCGCGCCGCGATAGACAGAAAGCAGGAAGCCCGACTTGCGCGGCGGTCGTTTTTCGTCCGGCAGCGTGCGGATCACGTTGCCGCCCGCGAGTTCATAGGCGCGAACCGTGGCGGCGTTCATCGCGTCTTCCACGAGTTGGCGGTAGTGCTCCATCTCCGCTTCGTCGGCATCGCGCGGCACATGGATCGGATCGCCGACGACCATGGCAAGCCGGGTGAACGGCAGGTTGATCGTCATGCGGCTCCACGTCGGCAGAGTGAGGAACCGCCCCGTCGCGACGGCGGTCGGGAGGATCGGCCGCCCGGACATGCGCGCGATGGTGACAATTCCGAGCCCGGCGACGCGCGCAGGCCCCGGCGGAATGTCCGTTGTCATGGCGACGGTGGTGCCGCCCTTCAGCGCCTTCAGCGCCGCCCGAAGCGCGCCCGCGCCGCCGCGATCCTTGCCGGATTCGCCAGCGCCCGCGCCGCGGATCAGCCCCATGTCGAAATGCAGAAGCGTCCGGCCGATCATTTCGCCGTCCGCGTGCTTGGCAACCATGTTGCTGACCGGCATGGTCTTCGGCTTTATCAGCGGCATGCAGAGAAACTGGCCGTGCCACATCGCGACGATGGACGGATGGTGGCTCAGAAGGCGCGCGTCGGTGTCCACGGGATCGCGGATGACCTTGGACGTGGCAAGGACCATGCGGACATGACCGGCCGCCAGCCCGCTGATCCTGTCCATGAACAGGTCCGATTGCTGCACTCGACGGAGGAATTTCTCTGGCTTTGGGGAAGCTGACGTCATCAATCGCTGCACGTATGTCCTGAAGGCAAGGACGGTGTTAGCCCAAAGGATCGCAGCATGAAAGCCCTAAGCTTCGGCTCCCCCTGCTTATCCGTTGGGCAGATGCACTAAAGTGCGTCGCCCATGCGTTCCGCGAGGAGGGGATGCAGGAGGGGTCCGGCCGCGAGATAGCCAGGCACCTTCGCGCTTTTGTTGTTGAAGCGGAACCTCTCGCCGCTCGCGTCCGTAACGACGCCGCCTGCCTCCGCGACAAGCAGCGAGCCGGGTGCCACGTCCCATTCCCATTTCGGCGGCAGAGCGAAGGACGCATCCCCGACGCCGCTCGCAACGAGGCAAAGGCGGTAGGTCATCGAGCAAATGTGGACAGGATGCACCTCAGGCCAGGGGCGCTTCCACCGGCTGCCTTTGAGATGCGAGGGCGAAACGATGAGCGTCGCGCCGGAAAGCGTGTCGCGTGTGCTGACGGCGATCGGGCGGCCGTTGAGGAAGGCGCCGCCGCCGCGGTAAGCCTCGTAGAATTCACCGCGAACGGGATTGACCACCGCGGAAAGAATGACTTCGCCATCCTCGACGAGCGATAGCGCGACGGTCCAGTCATCCTTTGCGTGGATGAAAGACTGCGTGCCGTCTATTGGATCGAGAACGAAAACGCGCCGCGCCGAAAGCCGCGCCTCATGCTCGGCGCTCTCCTCGGACAGCCAGCCGTAATCGGGACGTGCCTCGCGAAGCCTCGCCGCGAAGAGCGCGTCGACAGCGCGGTCGGCTTCCGTGACCGCCGTTCCGTCCGCCTTCGTTTCCTCGCGGATGCCCCGGCCCCAATAGGACAGCGCGAGTTCACCGGCCTCGCGCGCGGTCTCACGGACCAGTTCGAAATCCCGTGCGAGGTCATACGTCATGTGTGTCAAACCGGGATCGGGATCATGTCGAGGATCAGCGCGAAAAAGACGATCGCGCCGAACAGGTGATTGCTGCGGAAACGGTCGAGGCAATTCTGCCCGTTGTCCATATCGAGCGTCGTGATTTGCCAGATGAGGTGCCCGGCCGCGAGCGCCATGCCTCCATAAAAGACATAGCCCGCGCCGACGAGAACGCCCGCTAGCGTGATGCCGACGATGGTGATGCCATAGAAGAGCGCGAGCCACGCGGGCGTGTTTTTCCCGAAGCGCAGCGCCGTTGATTTCAACCCGATGACGGCGTCGTCTTCCTTGTCCTGATGCGCGTAGATCGTGTCGTAACCGATGGTCCACGCCACCGCCGCCGCGTAAAGCAGGATCGGCGCAACGCCGAGCGAGCCGAAGATGGCCGCCCAGCCCATGAGCGCGCCCCACGAGAAGGCGAGGCCCAGCACAGCTTGCGGCCAGAAGGTGACGCGCTTCATCAAGGGATAGATGAGCACGATGCCGACGGACGCGAAACCGAGCGCGATGGCGAAGACATTGAACTGGATCAGCACGGCGAGGCCAACGAGGCAGAGCGCCAGGATCAGGGCGAACGCCGCCTTGACGGAGATGCGTCCGCTCGCCAGCGGTCGGCTCTGCGTTCGCGCCACTTTCGCGTCGATGTCGCGGTCGAGGATGTCATTATAGACGCAACCCGCGCTTCGCATGACGAACGAGCCGATGGCAAAAAGCACGAGCAGCCAGAGGTAAGGAAGCGTCGAAGCGAAATTGGGGAAGTCGTTGAGATAGCGGGCCGCCAGCGCCACCGACCACCAGCAAGGCCACAACAGAAGCCACACTCCGATGGGCCGGTCCGCCCGCATGAGCCGGAGCCAGGGCTTGAGGCTCTCGGGCGCCAGACGGTCGACAATATTGCGGTTTGGCGCATCGGGAATCGTCTCGGCGGGAGATGCGCCCGCGCTTACCTTGCTTCCCGTTTCAGGCCATGTCGTTGGCATCGAATCCTCGTTCCCAGCCGATTTTTCTCCGTCGCGCGAAATTGCTGCAAATCCTATGCTAAGTTTCAGCCCGTGTCCTGCACATTACCCAAACAGCACTGTTCAACGCCATGGCCATGCAACGGATTTTTGTCGCAAACAAACTCGACCCCGACGGGGAGATCGCGCTGGATACCGCGCAGGCTCACTACCTGCTGAACGTCTTGCGCCTGTCGGAGGGAGCGGAAGTTCTGACGTTCGACGGTACGAGCGGAGAATGGCGCGCCAAGATCGTCAAGGCAAGGAAAAGCGCCTGCACGATTCGCCTCATGGAGAAGGTGCGCGAACAGACCGCGCCGACCGGCATTCATTATGCGTTTGCGCCGCTGAAACAGGCGCGGCTCGATTATATGGTGCAGAAGGCCGTGGAGATGGGCGCATCGCTTTTGCAGCCGGTTATCACCCAGCACACGGCGGTGCCTCGCCTCGGCGCGGACCGGATGAAAGCGAACGCCATCGAGGCGGCGGAGCAATGCGGCGTGCTCACCCTGCCGGAGATCAAGGCGCCGGTGAAGTTTGCGGCGTTCCTTCAGGCGTTCGACAAGGATCGCGCGCTGGTGTTCTGCGACGAACGCGCGGAGGTTGCCTCGCCGCTCGACGCGCTTTCGGCGCTCTCGGGCAGGAAGGTGACGGCGCTTATTGGGCCGGAAGGCGGGTTTTCGGAAAACGAGCGCGCCGATCTCCTTTCGCGGAGTTTCGTTTGCCCGATTTCGCTCGGTCCGCGCATCATGCGTGCGGACACGGCTGCCGTCGCCGTGCTCGCATTGCTTAATGTGACGGTGGGAGACTGGCGGCGTTGAAAAAACGTCGTACGAGTCACTATAGTGTCGCCAAACATCCAAACTCAGGCGGCGACAGGGCCTCTCATGTTAGCGAACAACGATAAAGCGCCTTCGATCGAAAGCCGCGACGAACTTGTGGCGGAAATCGCCAAAGGCGAAAAGCCGAAGGCCGACTGGCGCATCGGCTCCGAGCACGAAAAGATTCCCTTCTATCGGGACACGTTGCGGCCGGTGCCCTACGAAGGCGACGCGGGAATTTCGGCGCTTCTTCAAGGCCTCGCGGCACGTTTCGGCTGGCAGCCGGTGTACGATCTCGAAAAAGTGATCGCGCTCGAAGCGCCCGCCAATTGTTCCGGCGGCTCCATCACGCTGGAACCGGGCGGACAGTTCGAGCTTTCCGGTGCGCCCTTGAGGACGCTGTTCGAAACCTGCGAGGAAGTCGGTCGGCATCTCGATCAGGTGCAGGAAATCGCCGACCCGCTCGGCATCTCTTTCCTCGCGCTCGGCTTTTCGCCGCTGTGGACCATCGCCGAAACGCCGCGCATGCCGAAGAGCCGGTACAAGATCATGACCGATTACATGCCGAAGGTCGGTCGTTACGGCCTCGACATGATGTACCGCACTGCCACCGTGCAGGTGAACCTCGACTTCGCGAGCGAAGCGGACATGGTCAAGAAGATGCGCGTCTCGCTCGCGCTTCAGCCCATCGCGACGGCGCTTTTCGCCAATTCCCCGTTCACGGAAGGCAAGCCCAACGGCTATCTGAGCTTCCGCAGCGCCGTCTGGCTCGACACGGACAATGCGCGAGCGGGCATGCTGCCCTTCGCGTTCGAGGACGGCATGGGCTACGAGCGCTACGTCGATTACGCACTCGACGTGCCGATGTACTTCGTGCGGCGCGATCACAAATATGTCGACGCGACGGGCCAATCGTTCCGCGCCTTCCTCGAAGGGAAGCTGCCGCAATTGCCCGGCGAAAAGCCCACCATCGAAGACTGGGCCGACCACCTCACCACGATCTTTCCCGAGGTTCGCCTCAAGCGCTTCCTCGAAATGCGCGGCGCCGACAGCGGCCCCTGGCACGCGACGCTCTGCGTTCTTCCCGCGCTCTGGGCCGGACTCCTGTACGATCAGTCCGCGCTCGATGCGGCGTGGGATCTCGTGAAGGACTGGACGGACGAAGAGCGTCAGCAACTCCGCGACGACGTTCCGCGCCTCGGCCTTGCCACGCCATTTCGCCGCGGCACGGTGCGCGATCTGGCCAGCGCCACGGTCGCAATCGCCGAAGCGGGCCTCGCCTCGCGCGCTCGCGAGCACGGGTTCAAGGACGAGAGCTCCTTCCTGAATCCGCTTCACGACATTCTGGAAAGCGGACTCACGCAGGCGGATGTCCTGCTCCGGCGCTATCATCTCGAATGGGGTGGCGACGTGCGCCCGGTCTTTACCGAGAACGCCTACTGAAAACGGCACGTTTCCTTCAATAATTGTGAGCCGGCGACTCGAAAGTTGAGGGGCGATTCGTCCCTCGACTAGCCGCCGCGCCCGCAATCAAGGCACTATACAACCTATCTCAAGTTGTGGTGGTTGCGAAAACTGTTGCAGTTTTTCAACAGATTTTTGTCACACCGGCCGATGTACCATTGAAATCGTTGATGTTTCGAGGATGCCCCATCTTGGCGGCTCTGAAAAAGTGCGCCTGCAATACTAGACAACCTTGAGTTTAGAAAAAGGTCGTGCGATCACAATTCCCAGTTGAGTTCATATATGACGTTACAACTCGCGGGGAAAGAGGAGAGACATGACTCTCACGAAATTCGCACTGGCCAGCACTGTGGCCCTCGGCACGCTTGCAATCGCTGCCCAGGCCAACGCTGCCGACATCTACACACCCAGCATGAAGGACGCTCCGATTATCGTCGTCCCTCCGACATGGACCGGGTTCTACTTCGGTGGTCATCTCGGCGCGGCCTGGACTCAGCTTGAGACGCGCAAGAACGAGTACTGGGACGGCTACGACGACAGCGATCTCAGCTTTGCAACCTTCGGCGGCAAAAATCTGAACGACCAGAGCGCCTTCGGTGGTGGTCAGTTCGGTTATAACTGGCAGACCGGCGGTAACTTCGTTCTCGGTATCGAAGTCGACATCGGCGGTCTCGGCAGCGACAACGAGCGCACGTTCCTTGCGACGACCTACAACGACGTCACTTTTTCTAGCGCCTACAGCACCGCCGTAGTCAACGTTAAGTCAGAGGGCGGCTTCTATGGCGACGTGACGGGACGCCTGGGTTACGCTTGGGGCAACACGTTGCTCTATGCCAAGGGCGGTTTTGCCTGGATTCAGCCGGAGCTTAAGGTCAGGACTGTTGTTTCTATCGATGATGATCCTAATGGTACTTATACCTCCAGCCACACCTACGATGACACGCTCACCGGCTGGACGATCGGCGGCGGTCTCGAATTCCTGCTGAATCCGAACTGGTCGGTCAAGGTCGAGTACCTGCACTACGACTTCGAACTCGACAACAATAACAACCGTCGTTGGAACGACTGGGACGTCGATTACAACAACTGGCGTCTGTTCAAGGACAGCTTCACCGTCGACACCGTCAAGCTCGGCGTCAACTACAAGCTCTCGCAGGCGCCGGTCTACACGCCGCTCAAGTAGGCTGGTACCCTTACCGCCGAAACGAAGGCCCCCACCAAGGGGGCCTTTCTTTTTTGCCGGAGGGGCGACATCTTCGCCGCCGCCGGGAAAACGCCGCGCATCCGGCGAGCAATTCCCGTTGCGCGAGGGAGTGAACGCGAAGATGATGGCCGGAGTCATTGAAAGGGAGCCGATCCTCCTTGTCGAACTCCATGCACCACGGCAACGCGGAAAGCGCCGGTCAGGCAGCCGTCATCGCCTTTCTTTGCGAGCCCGAAACCTACGGTGTTTCCGAGGTTGAGCGGGTTGAAACCCATGGAGCCATCGTTTTTCTTGCCGGGGATCGCGCCTACAAGCTCAAGCGCGCGGTGAAGCTCCCCTATCTCGACTTCTCGACGCTCGAAAAGCGCCATGCCATCATCTCGCGCGAATTCGGCATCAACTCCCATGCGTCGCCCGAGCTTTACCTGTCGATCCAGCCTGTGACGCGGCGCGAGAATGGCGCGCTGGCGCTTGGCGGTCCCGGTGAAACGGTCGACTGGGTGCTGGTCATGCGCCGTTTCGATCAGACGCTCCTGCTCGATGCGCTGGCCCGCGATGGCCGCTTCGATCGCGCAATTGCCGTCGATCTCGCCAACACCGTCGAGCACTTCCACCGCCACGCCTCCGTTGTGACGAACTCGGGCTTCGCACGGTCGCTGCGCGGCGTCGCCGATACGCTGGAGGCGACGCTATGCGGTCCGGGGGCGCAATCGCAGGGGTTGCAAGTCTGCCCCTACATTGCGAAACTGCGACGCGAACTCGACGAAAATTTCGCATTTCTTGAAGCGCGGCAGCGCGAGGGCTTCGTGCGGCGTTGCCATGGCGACCTGCATCTCAAGAACATCGTGCTATGGGACGGGAAGCCGACGTTGTTCGACGCGCTCGAATTCGACGACCGGCTTTCGACCATCGACGTGCTCTACGATCTGGCCTTTCTGCTGATGGACCTGTGGCAACGCGGGCTGAAGCTTCAGGCGAATATCATCCTCAACCATTACCTCGAAATGGCGGCGATCAGCGAGGTGAAGGGGCTCGCGCTGCTTCCGCTGTTCCTGTCATTTCGTTCGGCCATCCGCGCGATGACGGGTATTCACGCGCTGGCGGTTTGCGCCCCGAGCGATCACGACCGGCTTTTGCGTGAGGTGCGCGAATACGCCGCCTTCGCAGCCGCCGTTATCTCGCCGGGCCAGCCGAGACTTGTCGCAATCGGCGGGCTGTCGGGCACGGGAAAGACGACGGTCGCCCGCGAGGCGGCGCCCTTCATCGGCGCGGCTCCCGGTGCGCTTCATATCCGCACGGACGTCGAGCGCAAGAGCATGCATGGCGTTCAACTCACGCATCGCCTGCCGCGCGCAACTTACACTTCGGAAAGCCGCGATGAAGTCTATCGCCGCGTCATCAAGAAGGCGGAAGTTGCGCTCGACAGCGGGCATTCGGTCATCCTGGACGCGGTATTCCCGGAAGCGATCCAGCGCAGTCGGCTTCATGAAGTCGCGCAGCGGGCCGGCGCCGGGTTCCTCGGCGTGTGGCTTGACGCCGGACCCGACATCCTGCGCGAGCGCGTCATCGCGCGCGAGGGCGATGCTTCCGACGCGGACACCGCGGTGGTCGAATATCAGTTGCGGACGATCGAACCGCCGGCCGATTGGCTTCGCGTCGACGCGAGCGGTGAAAGGGGCGCGTGTGCCGCAGCCATCGTGCGGGAACTCGACTCGAGGGCTTTTTCGACCGAAACCGGTTCGAGCGACGAAAACGCATTGAAATAAACCGCCTCGCGGTGCGAGAAACGCGGCAAACCGGCTCCTTACGCGCGCCCAGCGGCGCAAACGAGATGCGAGGGATCGATGCCGATACTCTCCATCGCGCGGTGATATTTCGTGTCGAGATCGCTGTCGAAGATAATGGCCGGATCGGCCGGGCAATTGAGCCAACCGTTTTCCTGGATCTCGCGCTCAAGCTGACCAGGTTCCCACCCTGCATAGCCAAGGGCCAGAATGGCGTTGTTCGGGCCGCGTCCCCTGGCGATGGCGCGCAGGATGTCGACCGTCGCCGTCAGGCAAACGCCGCCGTTGATCGGAAGCGTCGCATCGGCCACGAAATAATCCGAGCTGTGCAGCACAAAGCCACGGCTGATGTCGATGGGGCCGCCGAGATGGACAGCCATGGCGTCCATGCGAATGGAAGTCGGCCGCGACCAGCTCATGGGGATGTCGAGCTGTTCCAGAAGCTTCGGCATCGTGATGTGCGAGGCGCGCTGATTGACGATCAACCCCATCGCACCTTCTTCGGAATGGGCGCAGACGTAGATCACCGACCGATGAAAGCGCGAGTCCGTTGTCGACGGCATCGCAATGAGGAACTGCCCGTCGAGATAACCGTGGCTTTTCAAGCAGCCGATGTGACCGTGTCGTGTTGCCATGCCCTATGGTAGCGCCTCCGCCCACATGTTGTGAAGATGGGACTCGAAGAAATCCGACGGAAGTCAACTCTTTGTGCCGTCAGCGTTCCTGCTTTGATAACGGGATAAACCGCAAATCGGGCCGCGAGTTTCCGGCTGCAAAAATTGCGCGCTCACACCGCACGTCGCGCGCCTTCAACGGCGCGAGCGCGCAAGCTCGCCACATGCTTATTGGCGCATAATCCACATCGTTTCCGGGACACCGAAACAACATGAGCTTGAGCTATGCAAGTCATCGTCCAGATCCTGCAGCTGATTCAGGATAGCGTTTACGCGATTGCGCGCGTCGCAAATTCGGCGTGGCAATGGTGCCTGACGCAAATTCTCGCGGTGCCGTGGGACAAGCTCGGCGACATGCCCGGCTCCAAGGTGATCATCCTGCTCGGAAGTTCCGCCATCGTCTTCTATTTCGTCTCGAAAGCGGCACGGGAGCTTCTGGCCGCCGGTGAGAAGGCGTTCGCGGCGATCATGACGCTGTTTCAGGTTTTCATGCGCGCCCTGCCGCCGATCCTCATCGCAGGCGCGACCGCCGCCGCCGGTTCGTGGGTCGTCAATAACGTCCACTTCTAAAGCCGCGGCTGCGGAGCCCTCGACCGCGCGCAAGGGCTATGATGGCACGGCCGCCCTTGGCCTTGCGACCGTCACGCCACCCAAAACGCCGCTCATCACGTTTGTTACCAGTTCGACATATGCGTCGCTTACCAAAGTGTGAGATAAGGCGCGCAGGCAACCCTGGTGCCGCGCAACGTATCCTTTACCGTCACGGCCTGCGCAGGCGAAAGGGCCCCGCTCTGTCCGCAAGCACACGCTGCGGGCGGGTTTATCGATGGCTGAGTTGGTACCGAGTTCCCTCGAAGACGGCGCTCGCGGCTGCTCGGTCATGCCATTTTTGACCGAGCCTCGACGGAGTGCCACTTATGACCATCCGCAATCTCGATCTCCTCTTCAATCCGGCCAATGTCGTCCTCATAGGGGCCAGCGAACGTCAGGGATCAATCGGCAAGCACGTCGCCGAAAACTTGCTGAAGGGCGGTTTCACGGGCGATATCGCCTTCATCAATCCGAAGCGCCCGGCGATCCTCGGGCAACCCTGCTTCAAATCCGTCGACGCGCTACCCTTCACGCCGGGCCTCGCCGTCGTCGCGACCCCGCCCGAGACGGTGCCGGGCGTCATCGAGGAACTCGGCCGCAAAGGGTGCCGCGCCGCGGTGGTCATCACGGCGGGCGTCTCCGGCGACCTGCGCAAGCGGATGCTTGAAGCGGCGCGCCCGCATCTCCTGCGCATCATCGGCCCGAATTGCCTCGGCATGCAGGTGCCGCGCCTTGGGCTCGACGCAAGCTTCGCGCAGGTGCTGGGTAAGGCTGGTAGCGTGGCGCTCGTCTCGCAGTCCGGCGCGATCACGACCGCGATGCTCGACTGGGCGTCCGTCGAAGGCGTCGGGTTCAGTCACGTCGTGTCCATCGGCGATGCTGCGGACGTAGACCTCGGCGACATGCTCGACTACCTCGCGGGCGAAACGACAAGCCGCGCCGTCTTTCTTTATATCGAATCCGTGGGCGACGCGCGGAAGTTCATGTCGGCGGCGCGGCGCTGCGCCCGTGTGAAGCCCGTGATCGCCATCAAGGCGGGCCGCCATCCCGAAGGCGCGAAAGCCGCCGCATCGCATACCGGCGCGCTCGCCGGGTCCGACAACGTTTACGGTGCGGCGCTCCGGCGCGCGGGCGTGCTGCGCGTGACCGACCTCGATGCCATGTTCGACGCCGCGGAGATGCTCGCCTATGTGCCGGCAATGCCGGGCGACCGCGTGGCCATTGTCACCAACGGCGGCGGCGCGGGCGTTCTCGCGGTGGATAGCCTGACCGATTTTCGTGGCACGCTGGCGACGCTGGCACCCGAGACAATCGACGCGCTGGATGCTGCCTTGCCGACCACATGGTCGCGCGGCAACCCCGTCGACATTATCGGCGACGCCGGGCCGGACCGCTACCGCGCGACGCTCGATGCCGTGCTCGCGGACCCGAATGCGGACGCAGTCCTCGTGATGAATTGCCCGACGGCTCTCGCCTCGTCGCTCGACGGCGCAAAGGCGGTCGTCGCGGCCGTGCAGGAGATGCGCGCGAAGGGTAGGAACAAGCCCGTCATCGCCAACTGGCTCGCGCGGCACGACGAAACCGGCATCCGCGATGCGTTCGCGGCGGCGAAGATCCCGTCGTATGAGACGCCCATCGCGGCGGTTCGCGGCATGATGCACCTCGTCCATTATCGCCGCGCACAGACCGAACTGATGCAGACGCCGCCCGCGCTGCCCGAAGACCTCGTCTTCGACGCAGACACGGTCAAGGCCGAGATTGCAAGCGTGCTCGCGGAAAAACGCGATCTGATGACGGAGCCGGAGGCAAAGGCCGTGCTCGCCGCCTATGGCATCCCGACCGTACCGACGCTTGTTGCGCGGACGCCGGAAGAAGCGGGCGAGGCGGCGGCCGAACTTCTGCGCAAGTCGCCGTCGGTCGTTGTGAAAATCCTGTCGCGCAACCTGTCGCACAAGTCCGACATCGGCGGCGTTCGTCTCGATCTCATGTCGGCCGAAGCGGTTGAAACCGCCACGCACCAGATGCTCAAGGCCATCGGCGAAGCGCGGCCCGACGCGATACTCGAAGGTGTCACCGTGCAGCCGATGGTGCGACGCCCGAACGCCTACGAGCTCATCCTCGGCATCACGACGGACCCGACCTTCGGCCCGGTAATCCTGTTCGGCGCGGGCGGAACGGGCGTCGAGGCCATCGGCGACACGGCAATGTCGCTGACGCCGCTCGACCTCAAGCTCGCGCGCGATCTCATCGCCTCGACCCGCATTTACAAGCTGCTCAAAGGCTTCCGCGACCGCCCGCCTGTCGATCTCGACGGGCTGGCGCTTTGCCTCGTGAAGCTGTCGTCGCTCGCGGTGCAGCATCGCGCTATCCGCGAACTCGACATCAACCCGCTCCTGATCGACGCGAAGGGCATGATCGCGCTCGACGCCCGCATCAAGGTGGTGGATCCGGCAGAACACAAGCCGGTGCCATGCGCGATCCGGCCCTATCCCGTGCGGTGGGAGGAACACGAGACGCTGCTTGATGGCACGCCGGTCACGGTTCGCCCGATCCGCCCGGACGACGAGCACTTCTATCCGTCGTTCATGAGCCATGTGACGCCGGAAGACTTGCGCCTTCGTCTGTTCAGCCCGGTGCGGCAGTTCTCGCATCATTTCCTCGCCCGGCTGACGCAGATCGACTACGCGCGGGAGATGGCCTTCATCGCCGTGCGGCCCGCCGAAGATGGTGGCGCGTCGGAGATGCTCGGCGTGGCGCGCTTCTTCGCCGATCCGGATTACGAAAAGGGCGAATATGCCGTGCTGATCCGCTCCGATCTCAAGGGGCGCGGGCTGGGCTGGGTGCTGATGCGCCAGCTCATCGGCTATGCGCGCGAGGAGGGCTTGAAACAGCTTTACGGGAGCGTGCTGGATGAGAATACGGGCATGCTGCAAATGTGCCGCGAATTAGGTTTTCATGTCGTGCGCGACCCGGATGACAGCAGGGTATTTGCTGTAACGCTCGATCTCTCATCACGCGCAGTTGATGAAGTTTTGAAGAACTGGCAACATCACGCCAAATAGATCATTCTTGTTCTAAAGGCGGCGCATCGCATGCGCTATTCCGTCGCATGTTATGCGCCGCTTTATTTCTTTGCACTGTAACTTCCGAAATCGATAACGTCCCCCCAGCGATTTGGGCACGGTGGGGACATGCGCTCAAGGCATTGGATTTGCTCGTTAGCCATAATCGGCGTGCTATTGCATGCCGGTACGCTCGCGCGCCACCATCTCGTCGTTTTCGGCGAGGCGGTGGCGGCGGCGGAACAGCTGGCGGCTGCCGAGGCTTACGACGAACACGCGTTGTGTCGCTCCGGGGCGGGAGACGACGGCGCAGGCGCGGAGCCAGGAAAGAAAGCGCCGGGCGCGCCGAAATCGTGCCTCGTCTGCCTTGGCCTCGCATTCGCGCACGCGCTGCCGCCCGCCGAAGCGCCTCCCTTGCCCGTGCCGCCTGCTTTCGGCGCTGCCCTTCCAGTCATTCCCCTTCATAGTTCCCACGCGGCGACAAACGTTCGACTGCAGCAAAGTCGCGCTCCCCCCTCCCTGCAAGCCTGATTGCTTCTGACGCGCATCCCGGCCGTGGGAGCCGCCGCGCGTGCGAATTCTTGCACTTGAGGGAATATCCATGTCGAAAGTCATCATCGCGGTGCTTGGCACCGCGGCAGCGGGGCTGTGCGCAGAGCAGGCCGTTGCACAATCAACCGATCGCCCGTCCACCCTGCCGCCCATCGTGGTGAACGCAGAGAAGGCAAAGAAGCCTGGAAAAAAGAAGGCCACGCCTTCGACCGAAGCCAACGGCGCGGCCGAGGCGGTGCCGCAAGACCTCGCCGAGCCGGAGCCGCAAACGCTGGCGAAGCCCTTATCGGGGACAGTCCTTTCCGGCGCGGCTCTCACCGAAGCGCGTCCCGGCGAACGCGACGCAGCCGCACTTTTGACCGCAGCGCCCGGCGTGGCCGTCGCGACGGGCGGCGGCGTGTCGGCGCTCCCGGCCATCAACGGCCTCGGCGATGAGCGCATCCGCACCGAACTCAACGGCATGCTCATCACGTCGGCATGCGCGAACCGCATGAACCCGGCGCTGTCCTATGTCGATCCGTCGGCCATCGGCAAGGTGGAGGTCAATACGGCGCTGGCGCCGGTTAGCAAGGGCGGCGATTCGATCGGCGGTACGATCTCGGTCGAGCGCGCGCCCGCAAACTTCGCGACCGTACCGGGCGAGGTGCTGACAGCGGCGACGCTCACAACCTTCTACCGCAGCAACGGCGACGGCTTCGGCGGCTCGGTCCATGCCGAGGCGGCGACGCAGAACCTGAACGCCACCTATAACGGCGCGTGGAGCCAATCGCGTAACTACGAACGCGGCGGCGGCGAGGAAGTCCGCTCTACCGAATATGAGGCGGGCAACCACGCGCTCACGCTCACAGCGCGCGACGGCCGTGACCTGTACGTGCTCGAAGGCACCTATCAGAAGATCCCGTATCAGGGCTTCGTCAATCAGCGCATGGACCTGACGGACAATCAGGGCTGGGCGGTCAACGCCCGCGCTCTCCAGCATTACGGGTGGGGTACGCTCGACGCACGCGCGTATTACCAGCGCACGCTGCACGAGATGAACTTCCTTGCGGACAAGGGCGGCAACATGCCGATGAACACCGATGGCAGCGACTTCGGCTATTCGGTGAAGGCGGAAATCCTCACCTCGCCGCGCGACAAGGTTCGCATCGGCAACGAGTTCCACGGTCAGACACTCGACGACTGGTGGCCGCCGGTTGCTGGCATGGCGATGATGGGGCCGGACACCTATGAGAACATCAATGGCGGCACGCGCGCCCGCGTTGGCACCTTCGCGGAGTGGGAGCGCAAATGGACGCCTGAGTGGAGCACGCTCCTCGGCGCGCGCAACGACATCGTGTGGATGGATACCGGCGACGTTCGGCCTTATAGCTGGACGTCGATGATGCAGGCTGACGACATAGCCGCAGCCACAGCGTTTAACGCGCGCGACCACGCCCGCACCGACGTCAACTTCGACCTGACAGCGCTTGCCCGCTATGAGCCGAACGCCGCGAGCGCCTACGAATTCGGTTATGCGCGGAAGACCCGCTCGCCGAACCTCTATGAGCGCTATTCATGGGGCAAGGGCATGATGGCTAGCACCATGATCGGCTGGTTTGGCGACGGCAACGGCTATGTCGGCAACCTCGATCTCGATCCAGAGGTCGCGCACACCGTTAGCGCCACGGCAGCGTGGCGCACCGGCCCAGCGGGTGAGTATGAAGTGAAGGTCACGCCGTTCTATTCTTACGTCGAGGATTTCATCGACGTAAATTACCTGAAGACCTTCACAACGTCGAACTTCCAGAACGGAAAATTCCGCCAGTTCCAGTTCGCGAACCACGACGCGGAACTCTACGGCGTGAACGTCTCGGGCAAGGCTCCGCTCTGGGCGAGCGCCGACTATGGGCGGTTCGGCGTGAACAGCACCATCGGCTGGGTGGAAGGCGAGCGCACCGACGGCGTGAACCTCTATCGCATCATGCCGCTCAACGCGCGTGCCGCGCTTACGCATAGCCTCGGCAATTGGTCGAGCACGGCGGAGGTGCAACTCGTCGCATCGAAGGATCAGGTGCAGAGCCTGCGCAACGAATTCGAGACGCCGGGTTATGCGCTGTTGAACCTGCGCACGAGCTATCTCTGGAGCAATGTGCGCTTCGATCTCGCAGTGGAGAATGTATTCGACAAGCTCTATTACCAGCCGCTCGGCGGCTTCGACTATGCCGACTTCAAGGCGACTTCGGGCGCGGAATACGGCGCCGTGGCGGGCGTCGGCCGCTCGTTCAACGCGGCTGTCACCGTGAAGTTCTAGAGAGGCTTGCGTGAAATCGGACTCGATCTCACGCAGAGAAGCTGATCGAGCACTGAAACTTGCAGCGTCGTGCCGCTTCTTATTTGGGCACGACGCTGCGGCCGCCTCATCCTCCGATGGATCGCTCTGAGGTGGCAGGCCGCTCAAATTTGCCAATCAGGAGTGCCGCGAACGCAGATGCTCCGCGGTACCTCGCCCGGTACCTCGCATGGCGCACCGGTATTTCCCGCGTCTTGAACGACCGTCCTGTGAGACGGATCCAACCCTGCACGCGTTGCCCGACACCCATCGTGCGGCTTGGCACCACTTCGTGCGGCTTGGCACCCTTCGTGCTAAAGACTATGATCCCGCATCAATTTCTCAGGGGCGCTCCATGCTCATTCGCCATCCCTATCTCCTTTTTCTCGGCGACGTTCCCGATCAGCTCTCGGCCAAGACCGCGCAAGGCATCGTGGACTGGCGGCGCGACTGGTGTCTCGGCCAACTCCGCCTTCCGGGTTGCGAGGCCGATACCGGCCTGCCCGACATGACGGTTCAGCAGGCCGCCGATGCGGGCGCGAAGACGCTGATCGTCGGCGTGGTGAACGCGGGCGGCGTGCTGCCCGAGCACTGGATCGGCGTCATTCAGCAGGCGCTCGCGGCGGGGCTCGACGTGGCGAGCGGGCTGCATGTGCGGCTGTCGTCCATCCCGGCGATTGCGGAAACCGCGCGCGAATGCGGCCGCGAACTGTTCGATGTGCGCCATTCCGACCAGAAATTCGCCGTCGGCAAGGGCACGAAGCGCTCGGGCATGCGGCTTCTCACCGTTGGCACCGATTGCTCGGTGGGCAAGAAATACGCCGCACTGGCGCTTGAAAAGGAGATGCGCGCGCGAGGCTTCGACGCCGATTTCAAGGCGACGGGGCAGACGGGCGTCTTCATTTCGGGGCGCGGCGTCGCAATCGATGCGGTGGTCGCCGATTTCATTTCCGGGGCAGTGGAATGGATTTCGCCCGCCGCCGATATCAGCCATTGGGATCTGATCGAAGGGCAGGGTTCGCTGTTCCATCCGTCTTTCGCGGGTGTGTCGCTGGGGCTTTTGCACGGCGCGCAGGCCGATGCGTTCGTCGTCTGTCATGAGCCGACGCGCAAGACGATGCGCAACGTCGCGCACCCGCTGCCATCGATCCGCGAAGTGATCGACATGACCGTGCGCCTCGGCGCGCTCACCAATCCGAGCATCCGGCCTATCGGTATTTCCGTGAACACGCAGGCGCTCGACGAGAAAGCCGCGACCGACTATCTGAAGCGGCTTCAGGATGAGCATTTCCTCCCTGCTGCGGACCCGATCCGCTTCGGCGTCGGCTCTATCGTGGAGCGCATCGCGGCAGATTTTCCGCTGACGCGCGGTGCGGTGAAGGCGGGCTAGTGCGATGCGCAAGCTCTCTGTCGCCATCGAAAGCTGGCCCATAGCGGGGGCGTTCACGATCTCGCGGGGCAGTCGCACCGAAGCGCGTGTGGTGGTCGCGACCGTCGAGGAAGGCGGCGCGCGTGGGCGCGGTGAATGCGTGCCTTATCCGCGCTACGGCGAAACCGTCGAAGGGGTGGCCGCGAAAATCGAAAGCCTCGCCGAAGCGATAGCGGGCGGGGCGACGCGGGCCGATCTCCTGACGCTGCTGCCGGGAGGTGCGGCGCGTAACGCGCTCGACTGCGCGCTTTGGGATCTGGAAGCAAAGCTTGCGGGCAAGCGCGCGTGGGAGCTTGCGGGTATCGCCGCGCCTCAACCAGCCACCACCGCCTATACACTTAGCCTCGGCGATCCCGCTTCGATGGAGGCCGCCGCGCGCGCTGCAAGCCATCGGCCGATCCTCAAGGTAAAGCTCGGCGGCGCTGGCGACGCGGAACGCATCGCCGCAGTGCGTCGCGGTGCGCCCAACGCGACGCTCATCGCCGACGCCAACGAGGCATGGGACGACGCTGTGTTCGCGGAAAATCTGGCGGCATGCCGCGCCGCCGGCGTCGCGCTCGTGGAGCAGCCGCTCCCCGCCGGAGCCGACGCGCGTCTCGCCGATGTCGCGGAGGAAGAGCGCGGCCTCATCCGCTTCTGCGCCGACGAAAGCATCCACACCGCCGCAGACCTCGACCAGATCGCGGCGCGCTATCAGGCGATCAACATCAAGCTCGACAAGACGGGCGGCCTGACCGCCGCGCTGGAACTCAAGCGCGAGGCGCTCGCGCGCGGACTGTCGATCATGGTCGGCTGCATGGTCGGCACGTCGCTCGCGATGGCACCCGCGCTGCTTCTCGCCAACGGCGCGGACTATGTCGATCTCGACGGTCCGCTGCTGCTGGCGCGCGACCGCGACCCCGGCCTTGCTTTCGAGGGCAGCGTCATTGACGGACTGCCTGCTGCATTGTGGGGGTAGGGCAAGGCGGCTCCTTGTTTGCTCGAAAACTGCCACCGTTCACCTCGCCGAGAACCGCGGGCGCGACGGCGCGCAGGGCACAGCTCAAGACATCCGACGAATTGCTTCATACGTCTTGATTCAAAACTAACCGCCGCCGTGGATTTGACGCGCCGAAGCGTCAGAAATCCGTAACATGGCCAAGTGAGTCGCTCCCTTTGCTTGGGGCTGTCTTCGCATTGCGGCTGTGAGGTGTCATGCGTTTCGTTCGTCTGAAAGCTGCCATGCTGTCGGCAGTGCTCAGTTGTTTTGCCCAGTTTCCTGCCCATGCCGAGGAAGAACGCGACAGCTACCTTCCTCCAAAGGAACTCGTCGGGAAGGCAGAGCCGCTACCGGAGAAGAAAGCGAATGGTGCGGCTGCAAAGAGATCATCGCCAGCGAAAAGCGCCGCAGCGCGGCAGCAAACTCAAGCGTGGCGAGGAAAGCGATACGTGAGTCGAAATCACAAACGCGTTTTAAGATTCGCTAAGGGTGGATATGCAAAAAGATATATTGCATATGAGTTTCCGATGCGGTTCTCTGGTGCATATTAATTAATCAGAGCGCGTAGCTTTGCTTGTCCTCAACCTAAAGCATGTTTGGCGGGAGTTGATGATGTCTTTTCTGAAGGTGAGGGAACGCCTATCCGTTTTTTGGACTAAATACATCGCAGCGGAAGATTCCGACGAAGCTGAACGCATTCGTCAGAAGCGCATCGACAATATCATGCTCGACGTGATTGCACGCGAATCCATGCTTAAGTGGGAGAAAGAAAGATTCGAAGTCCCGAAGAGGCAATCCTGTAATAAGCCAGGAAAGACATCTTTCCAGCTTTGATTTGCCCTCGGGATTGCTTTCTTTTCCAGGATTGATTTCCCTGCGGAAATCAGCCTTCCAAAACTTCATAGATGGCGGGCGCCTTGGCTGAACCAGCGCGGGCCGTCTTGATGAAGTTCTTCTTTTCGAGCGACTGAAGAACTGAATGTAGCGATCCGAGGGGGATCTTGGCCGCGCTGGCAAGGGAAGCCGCCCGCATTTCGACCTCGTTGTTTTCATTCCTGCGACTGCGGAGCGTCTTCAAAACCGCAGCCTGGCGCTCGCTCAGATCTGAGGTCGCGTCGCTCGCCGGACTGACCGCGCTGGCGGGTGCGTCCTGATTGGCGGAAGACCGCCTCGGCTCCGTCCTCGCTTCGGCGCGCGCCGGGGACTTGGTCGAAGGCTTGTTGCTTTCCTTTGCGGCATAGTCGCGCGCACGATCGATGTCGAAGAAGGTTGCTACCACTTCAAATTTCCTCGGATCGCCAGCGTCGACGGAGGCCACTGCATAGCTGCCGTCGTCGAATGCTATCGTTTTGAACGTATTACCTGTTGTCATCACATTCCTCGCTTGCCCGCCACTTGCCTTTTTTCCGGATATTCGCCTGTCCGCCCGGAAGGGCCGCTTGCCCCAGATATTGTTTCTGAAATCGGACGCACAGTAACCTGCAATTGGTTTCAAATCTGTTCGCGATTTTCCGCTGGCTTGGCAGTCGAACATCAAACTCAGGCCCAACTAACTATCTGATGCCGATAGTCAGCGCAGCAATGACACGAGGCGCATGGCCCATATTAGTCGTTATTGGCCGCTGGGGAAGAAGAGTCGTCCAGAACAACGGAAGTTGATTGCGCCTGCAAGCCGTTGGGGCGGTGGCGACAAACAAGGTGAGACCGCGTCTACCTCATCCAAGGTAGTTCTAAGCAACAGGCGTTTGCCTAGGAATGGCGTTCGTCCTGACGGGGCCGTCGACTGGTGGTAGCTCTGACGCGCTGGCATCCTGATGTCGGCGCCAATCAGCAAGCCGGTGAACTCGCGATCACGATGGACATCGCCTTCTGCATCTCGGCGGGGCGGTTGAGGACGCTCTGGCCCGCTTCGGCAAGCCGGAGATCTTCAACACCGATCAGGGCGCGCAGTTACACCTTGCGGCTGAACCAGTCCACTACAGACGTGATGTTTATGGGATAAACGGGGGGCTTCGGAACGAGCCGAGGCTTCGCATAAGGTCGTACATCAGAGCGTTCGGCTTTCGCCCGCAAAAGGGCCTGAGTTTCGAGAAGGCTTTTTCGATAACGGGCACCCGGCCGCCTGTCAGCGCAAAGCCGATCGCGGCTTCGGCGTCGACAAGCGCGTGGATCTTGCTCGTAAGCCTGCCTCGAGAACGCTCCGGAATTTCCGCCTAGGGCTAGTGCGGAACCGCCAGAGGATGCTGTTCAGCACCCGCCGGTCGTTACGCGAGGCACGCCTCGCGGCTTGTTCGGCAGCAGCGGCTTCAGGATCGATCACTCAAGGTCCGTCAGTTCGTAACGTCGGCGCGTCATCAAGGCCTCCCTTTTAACCGAAAGCCTTGAATCAGTGTTCGTTATCAAACGCCACTCATTTTATGAGTGTACGGCCTAATTGTTCAGTCCCGGCATTTGATGGATTGGATCGATCTTGAATCTTTCCGGCTCATTCGTCCAGCATTTACAGATGAACTCATAAGGCGTGAGGCCTTTGAGGGTCTTTAGTCGGCGAGCAAAGTTATAGGCGTTGATGAAGTCCGATAGGTGGGTTTCGAGCTGCTCGTGACGGTCGTAGTGATAGCGTTTGACCGTCGCCTCCTTGATCGTCCGGTTCATTCGCTCGACCTGGCCGTTTGTCCAGGGATGCTTGACCTTGGTGAGGCGGTGCTCAATGCCGTTCTCGCTGCATCGCATGTCGAACATGTGCGTCATGTATCTGGCCGTTGGTCCATCGGCATAACGCGGCGGAAACGTGAACTGGATGCCGTTGTCGGTGAGCACCGTGTGAATCTTGTAGGGAACTGCCTCTATCAGGGCGACGAGGAAGGCTGAAGCGGACGTCCTGCCGGTCTTTTTGACGAGTTGCACGAAGGCGAATTTGCTCGTGCGGTCAATGGCGACGTAGAGATAGAGCTTGCCTTCGGCCGTCTGCACTTCGGCTATGTCGACATGAAAATAGCCGATCGGATAGGACTTGAACTTCTTCCTGGCGGGCTTGTCGCCTTCGACGTCCGGCAGCCGAGAAATACCGTGGCGTTGAAGACAGCGATGCAGCGACGAGCGAGTCAGATGCGGTATCGTCGCCTGTAGCGCATAGAGGCAATCGTCGAGCGGCAAGAGCGTATGCTTGCGGAAGGCGACGATTATCGCCTCTTCCTCGACCGACAGAACCGTGGATTTCGGCTCTTTCGGTCCAGTCGGCACATCGGCGACGGATGAGCGCTTCTTCCATTTCGAGACCGTCTTCGTGTTGATGCCGTAGCGCTTGGCCAGGGCCCTCAAGCTCTCTTGACTATGCTGTATCGCTCGACGGACCGCCTCAGTCGTTGTGGCGCTCCCATGAAGAATTTGTCCCATAGCGCATCCTTCCAGCCGAGGGAGAATAATGCACCATCAAATGCCGGGATCAAACACCTAATTTGCGAAGCGGAAATGCAACACGTCGCCGTCGTTGACGACGTATTCCTTCCCTTCGAGGCGGAATTTACCGGCCTCCTTGGCCCCCGTTTCGCCGCCGAGCGAAACAAAATCACTATAGGCGATCGTCTCGGCGCGGATGAAGCCCTTCTCGAAATCGGAGTGGATCACGCCAGCGGCAGCGGGTGCAGCCGTGCCCTTGGTGATCGTCCAGGCGCGTGTTTCTTTCGGGCCAGCGGTGAAATAGGTGATCAGGTCGAGAAGGTGGTAACCCGCTGAAATCAGGCGGTTGAGGCCCGGCTCGGTCAGGCCAAGATCGGCCAGATAGAGCGTGCGCTCCTCCTCGTCGAGCTGCGCAAGTTCGGATTCGATCTTGGCCGAGATGATGACCACTTCCGCGCCTTCGGGCTTGAAGCGATCCTCCACTATTTTCGAATATTCGTTGCCAGTCCCCGCGCTCGCCTCGTCCACATTGCAGACGTAAAGCGCGGGCTTCGCCGTGAGAAGCTGGAGATTGCGGAAGGCGCGGTGATCGGCCTCGGGAATTTCTGCCAGCGCGAGGCGTGCGGGTTTACCCTCCGCGACATATTTGAGGGCGATATCGATCAACTGAATCGCGGTTTTCGCTTCCTTGTCTGCGCCCTTGGCCTTCTTTTCGAGCGCAGGGCGGCGGCGCTCCAGGCTTTCGAGATCGGCGAGCATCAGTTCCGTCTCGATCGTGTCCGCGTCGGCCAGTGGATCGACGCGGCCTTCGACATGCGTCACATCGTCGTCTACGAAGCAGCGGAGCACATAGGCGATGGCGTCGCATTCGCGGATGTTGGCGAGGAACTTATTGCCGAGACCTTCGCCCTTAGACGCGCCGCGCACGAGGCCTGCGATGTCCACGAAGGTGAGGCGCGTGGGGATGATCGCGGCGGATTTCGCGGCGGCGGCAATCTTCTGAAGGCGCTCGTCGGGCACGGAGACTTCGCCGACATTCGGCTCGATCGTGCAGAAGGGATAGTTTGCGGCCTGCGCTGCCGCCGTCTGCGTCAAGGCATTGAAAAGCGTGGACTTACCCACGTTTGGCAGGCCGACGATACCGCACTTGAAACCCATGAAACGTCCTGTCGATGCTTATCTATGCCTGAACCCGGGCCAATCGATTGCATCGCAATCAGATCAAACCGTGCTCTTCCCCTGGATCAGAGACGGATGCAAACGATGAGGTTGCTCAACCTGATCTGATCCGGTCTAAGAGCGTCTTCGAGCAAATATTCGCTTGAAGAAAGCGCGTCAAATCAGTGAGATGGAGCGTGATGACGCCCAAACGACACCACAACGCACGCCCTCGATCCCAATCCCAGATGGCGACACTCACGCCCGAACTCATCGGCGCATTTTGACCGCCGCCGAAAACGTTCGCACGATGGCATCGCGGAACCATCGCGCACGGCCGCCGTGGCAGCCTGCGGTTGCTATAAGGTCATGCGCCACCGAAGTCCAGACGGCGGGCGAACTTTGACCCGCCGATACGGCTTCACGATTACGAATCCTTACGACGGCGGAACCAGCCGAAGAAACCGCCGCCCTTCTTTTTCGCAACAGGCGCTTTAGCAGGCTGGCTTTCAGAAGTCGGCGCGGACGGTTGTTCCACAGCGCTCGGCCGGTCGATCACTGCGGCGGCGGCGCCTGCAAACTCCAGCTCTCGCGCGGGTTCCACGACAGCGGACGTCGCCACCGGTTCAGGCTCGCGCGCCTGCTCCGGAAGCGGCTCGGGCTCTGGTTCGTGGACCGGGGCCGGATCGGGAACGGGCGCTGGGTCAGGCGCAGGGTCTGGATCGCCCACGGGTTCAGGCTCGGGAATCGGCTGCGGCTCCGGCGCGGGAACTGGATCGATGATCGGCTCAGGCGATGGCGCAGGTTCGGGGTCCGGCGTTCCAGACTGAACCGGCTCTGCGGCTGGCTCTGGCTCGATTGCGCGCTCGTCTTCCTGTTCCACCGAAGTTTCTGCACGCTCGAACGCGATCGACTCGGCGGCCACAAAGGCCTCCTGCACGATCGGCGTTTCTGCGGCTTCGCTCTCGATGCTGACGTCGGCGGTTTCCGCCTCGCCAACAGCGGTTTCGACGAACGTGTCATCCAGAACCGGCGCGATATCCGCTTCGGCGGGACTGTCCTCCCCCATCGTCGCGAGCGGAGCGTCTTCCGTTTCGGGCGCTGCCAAGTAGTCCGGTTGGGGTTCTGCTTGGGCGAGGTCCGGCTCGACCTGTCCATCAGGCCACTCCGTGACAGCCGCCTCATCCGAGACAGCTTCCTCCTCGCCTGTCGCTTCCGCGATGGCTTCTTCGTCGCCGCTCGTAGCAATGGGCGTCGCCTCGGGTTCGGCTTGTTTCGGAGTCGCCACCTCGGTAAGCGCTTCCCTCGCGGCAAGGATCTCCTGATCGCGGGGCACGCGTTGCGGCGGCACTTCGCGTTCCAGATCGAAAACGGTTTCCGAGGCCCCCTCGGCTTCCGGGTGCGGCAACATGACTGCGGAGGAAACGGCGCCGCCGCTTCCGTCGCGCCCGGCCGAAACCGTGATCGGGGGAAGGGGCATTGGCTCGATGGGCTTCGTTGCGGCAGCCACGATGGCGGCCAGCGCTTCGGCTTCGGGATCATCCTCTAGCGGCTCGGAGGCAACCTCTTCGGCCGCCGCCTCAGGTTCAGTCGCGTCCAGTTCGGAAGCGATCTCTTCATGCGCGGGAGTTTCGACGGCGAGAGTTTCGGCCACCGGGTCGGCCGCGATCTCTTCCACCGCGACAGTTTCAGCGGCGGGGGCCTCGGCTTCCGGCTCGGGCACCGCTTCGCTTACCGACGCGAGCGACGTTGCTTCCACCTCAGTCTCGGCAGGTGCTTCCGCAACGCTTGGCGTTTCAATCCCAAGCGATGCGATGGCGTCTTCGACCGAAGCAAAAGCGGCTTCGCCCTCGGTGGGCGCAGGCGCTTCGGCTACTGCCTCAAAAACAGCGCTCGCTGCGACCGCCGCTGCGCCAGTCGCCAGCGGAACCTCGATAGACGGCTCTTCGACACGCTCCGGCGCCGTTTCAGCGGAGCCGAGCGCTTCCGCCGCCTTCGGGAGAGGCTTCCGTCCCCGGGCGGCTTCGCTCAAAAAACTGGCCTCTTTCCCATCCACGAGGTTCGACATGCCGCGCGCCACGCCTTCAAGGACCGGCACGAGCCATTCGTTATCGGCTTTCGCGAAATCATGGAGAACGTAATTGGCGACGAGCGCCTTGTCGCCGGGATGGCCGACGCCGAGCCGGACGCGGCGATAATCGTTGCCGACATGCGCCGTGATGGACTTAAGGCCGTTATGCCCGGCATTGCCACCGCCAGTCTTCAAGCGGATCTTGCCGGGCTCAAGGTCGATCTCATCATGGATGACGATTACGTCACCGATAGCGATCTTGTAGAAGCGCATGGCTTCGCCGACCGCGCGACCGCTCTCGTTCATATAGGTGGCGGGCTTCAGGAGGATGCAGCGCTGAAGGCCGATCTGCCCTTCGGCGACGAAACCCTGAAATCGCTTCTTCCATGGCGCGAAGCCGTAGCCCCGCGCCATCTCGTCCACCGCCATAAACCCGATGTTATGACGGTTTCCCGCGTATTTCTCACCCGGATTACCCAATCCGACGATCAGCTTCATGATGAAATCTCTCACAATTTATCGATGATGAACGCCGAACTGGTATGGGAGGATGCTACTCGCTCTTTTCGGCCGCGGCAGCTTCAGCCGCCTCTTCCGAGATCTGCGCAGCCGCACCCGCGATCGTCGCGACAGTAAAATCGCGGTCGGTGATGGTGGGCGTGATGCCGGCCGGAAGCTTCACGGCCGAGATGTGAATGCTGTCGCCGATGTCGTAGCCGGTAAGGTCGACCGTAATGAACTCAGGGATTGAATCAGCCGGGCACGACAGTTCGACCGCATGGCGCACGATATTGAGAGCGCCGCCGCGCTTCAGGCCGGGCGAGGCTTCTTCATTGACGAAGTGCACCGGGATTTCGACTTCGATGCGCGAGGACTTCGAGACGCGCAGGAAATCCACATGGATCGGAAAATCGCGCACCGGATCGACCTGCACGTCGCGCGGGATCACGCGCTCTTTCTTGCCGTCGATGTCGAGCAGATAGACCGTCGAGAGGAAGTGGCCGGTCTGATAGTGCTGCCAGACGTGCCGATATTCGAGCGCGACATTCGCCGGGCCCTTTTCGCCGCCGTAGACGATGCCCGGAACGAGCTTCTTTGCCCGAAGCGCGCGGTTCGCGAGCTTGCCGGTGCCTTCGCGCGCTTGCGCCTTGAGTTCGATAACCTCAGCCATTTTTGTCTCTGTTTTGTTGGATGAGCGCGTCATTGCGGCGATCAAGCACGCGGACGTTCTGCACTCAGGGATGTCTCAAACCCTCTCTATAAGGGCAAGTTCAACGAAAGACAATAAGCTGCTTCGTTCGTTCAACCGTCATTCATATCGAGTGCGCACGGCCTTTTCGTCGCGCGCACCTTTGAAATCGAGGTGCATCGCTTGGAACGATAGCAGCTAATCGCCTGCAAAAATTGGTCGGGGCTTGACGCCCCGCGCCCGCTAATCGAACAGACTGGAAACCGACTCCTCGCCGGACGTGCGAAGGATCGCCTCGCCGATCAGCGCGGACAAAGACAGCACCTCGATGTTGCTCGCAACGCGGACGGCCTCGGTCGGCACGATGGTATCCGTGATGACGAGCGTGTCGATCTTCGACGCCTGTATGCGGGCCACCGCGCCACCGGAAAACACGCCGTGTGTGGCGTAGGCTGCGACGGAGCAGGCACCCTTCTCGATCAGCGCATGCGCGGCATTACACAGGGTGCCGCCGGAGTCGATGATGTCGTCGATGAGGATGCAGTGGCGGCCGGTCACGTTGCCGATCACGTTCATGACCTCGGATTCACCCGGACGGTCGCGGCGCTTGTCGATGATGGCGAGCGGCGCATCGATGCGACTTGCGAGGCTACGTGCACGAACCACGCCGCCAACGTCCGGCGAGACAACGGTGATGTTACCGTCGGTGTAGCGCTTGGTGATGTCGCGCACCATGACCGGTGCGGCATAGAGGTTGTCGGTCGGGATGTCGAAAAAGCCCTGGATCTGGCCCGCGTGGAGATCGACCGTCAGCACGCGGTCGGCGCCCGCATGCGTGATGAGGTTCGCCACGAGCTTCGCCGAAATCGGGGTGCGGGGCAGCGTCTTGCGGTCCTGCCGGGCGTAGCCGAAATACGGGATGACCGCCGTGATGCGTCGCGCCGACGCGCGCCTCAGCGCATCGGTGAGGATCAGCAGCTCCATGAGATTGTCGTTCGCCGGGTAGGACGTCGACTGGATCACGAAGATGTCTTCGCCGCGGACGTTTTCACGCACCTCGACAAAGATTTCCATGTCCGAGAAGCGGCGCACGAGGCATTCCGTCAGCGGTGTTTTCAGATAAGCGGCGATGGCGTTAGCCAGGGGCCGATTGCTATTGCCAGCGACCAGCTTCATGATGCGGGATTGTCCATTGGATGACGAGAGTTGTGCACAAACAACAACGAGCGCGCTTGTATCAGCGCGCTCGTCATCTGTAAACCTGTGAGCGCGTCGTGGCCACCCACAGGTTGAGTTATAATGACTTCGGGATTAGCCCGAGGTGCCGTTGCCAGCCTGAGCCTGACCGGTGGGCGACTTGCTGAGCAGCTTCGTGACCTCGGCCGCAGCGGCACCGGCCGCCTGATCCGCGATCTCGCCCCACGCGCCATCGAGCATGCCCGCGTTGATCTTGTTGTTCTGGACAACGGTCTTCTCAAGCTGCTTGCCGGTCGGATCGACCACCACCCAGCGGATCGTGATCGGCTGCTGGCCGTTCTGGGCCGCGCCCATTTCGACCTGACCCTGGATCTTGTAGGAGCCAGGTGTCGCCGATGACAAAAGCTTGATGCCTTGGCGATTGAGCGCCCGCTTCATGGCTTCGGTCAGCGAGGTCTTGCCATCGCCCGGAGCACCGGTCACGCCGGAAACCACGGCAACCACTTCAGCCGGATTGGCCGAAGCATGCGCACGCGGTGCCGGAGCGGCAACGGCCGAAGCCAGCGAAGGCTCGGCGGCGGGAGCGGGCTGACGGACCTTCGGCGCGGCAGGCTGAGCCGCAGCCGCCTTTACGGGCGTCGGGGCCGGAGCCGCAGCCGCCTTCACAGGCGTCGCAGGCTGAGCAGCCGCAACGGCAGGAGCCGCCTGCGGAGCGTTCGGATTTTCAACCCACAGAGCAACGTCCGTCGCGGACTTGAGCGCAACCTTCTGGATGCCTTCGTCGTTCAGATGCTTCCAGTTGTCGCCACCGCGCTTGTTCGAAACGACCTCTTCGCCGGAAATCGTGCGAACCTTGTTGCCGGCCTTGTCGGTCACGTCGATCGTATACGCGACCTTCGTGCCCTTCTTTTCGGTGGCCGCGGCATAAGTCGGCTTCAAAATATATTGGGCGTCCTTCGCATCGACGAGGACGATACCTTTGGCCTTGATCGAGGCAGCAAGCTGCTCGTCGACCTTGCTTGCGTAAGTCTGCGGAACACCCTGTCCAGCGGACAGGGCGACAGCAGGCTTGGCCTTCTGAGTCAGGCTGGCGTTGTCGCTATTCTGAAAGAGATCACCGCTGCACCCGGCGAGGCCGGCAAGCATAAGTCCCCCAGTCAAGAGCGACGCGGCACGGCGAGCTGCGCTTGGCGCGGCCAGTTTGTTCTCGCGCGTCACTTTCTCCACTCCTTGCTTTTTTGCTTCAGGAACGGCGGTACTTGACTATACCGGCACCTATAATTCCGCCGAATCTTTATAACGAAGGAAATTTAGCCGCCGCCGCAAAACGCGTCCAGAACCACGCGGTCCAAAGCGGCGAAGCGACACAAAAACACGTTAATATCGGGTATAGACCCCCTAGTTATCCACATCACCCGACCACAATGGCGGAAATTTGGCGTCCGTAATCCGGTTGGGAGCGCAAGCAAGTGCGTCGGTAACTGAAGAGAATCGATTCGTTTTCGTGCGTGCAGACGCCGATGTCTTCCGCCGATTTCACTCCCGCCGAGACAAGTCTATCCAGCACATAGGCGGATAAGTTGAAATGCGGGCGTGGTCCGAACGCATCCGAGAAATACTTGTCGTTCTCCGGTGCCCCTTCGGTGAACGCCGCGCGAAATTCCGGCCCGACCTCATACGCGCGTTGCGAGATGGCGGGGCCGATTGCGGCTGAGATGCGCGACGCCTTCGCGCCGAGGCTCTCCATGGCCTCGATGGCGGCTTCGAGCACACCCGCCTTCGCACCCTTCCAGCCCGCATGCGCCGCGGCGACGACGCCTGCCTCCGCATCGGCCAGAAGAACGGGCGCGCAATCGGCCGTGAGCACGCTCATCGCAAGCCCCGGCGTTGCGGTCACGACGGCGTCGGCCTGCGGTGCGTCACCCGGCTCCCACGGCTCGTGCGCGATCACCGCTTTCGGCGAATGGATCTGATAAGGCCCGATCAGCGATGCGGGCGAGACGCCGAGCACCATGGCAACACGCGCCCGATTTTCATCGACGGCCTCGCGCCGGTCGCGGGAGCCGCGCCCGCAATTGAGCGAGGCATAGATGCCCTCGGACACGCCGCCCGTGCGCAGAAAGAAGCCGTGCCGGATGCTCGGGACCGAAAGCCCCTCCGCCGCCTTGAATGTCACTGCCTCAGCCACCGTCTGCCTCCTTAAACGTGCTCGCCGAAAGGCGGCGGTGGCTCCGATATGCCACGCGTCCATGAAAGGATCTTGAAAAGCGCCCCCATCTGCGCCGGATCGACGAGCCGAGCGATGCTCTGCGCGATGGCGCGCGCCTCCTCCGCCGAAGTGCTGGCAAGCAGCTGGTTCGCGCGCGCCTCGACGCCGAGACGCAGAAGCCATTCGCCCATCGCCATTGGCCCGAAGACGACGAAGCTCGCTTCCTCCGCAAGCCGCGCGAGCCGTGAGAAGTCCACATGCGCGGTGAGGTCTGTCTCGCCCGGCGCGTCGAACAGCCCGGCGAACTTGTGACGGCGCACGGCCTGCAATGTCTCACCGAAGGCCGGTTTCGCGTAGCCGTAATCGATGACGAGCGCCGCAAGCGGAGCGTCTCCCGCGCGCGCCGCGAATTTGGCGAGAAGCGGCCCGACGCCGGGGCAGTGTTCGAGGATATCGCCGTCGCGCGGTTCACCATAAGAGGCGGCTGTCAGCGGCGGCTGCGCAACGTCGGCCGATGTCGCGAGATGGAAAGCGCCATCCTCGAAAGCCACAACGCGCTCGCGCCACACCTCGGCCGCGCCGTCGAATGCGAACTGGCGAACGGGCAGGCAGTCGAAAAATTCGTTCGCGATGACGATGGCGGGGCCGCTCGGCACTTCGCCCATGTCGCCATGCCATTGGATCGGAACGGGAACGCCCGCGAGCGTCGCCTTCTGCGCCTCGCGCAGCACCTCGGAGCTTTCCACGAGATGCACCGCGATGCTCTGCAAGAAGCCGGGCATAACGCGGGCGGCACGAAGCGCATCCGCCATGAGCGTACCGCGTCCCGGCCCAAGCTCGACGAGGCACACCGATTGCGGCTGGCCCATCTGCATCCAGACTTGCGCCGCCCAGAGGCCGATCAACTCGCCGAAAACCTGCGAGATTTCAGGCGCGGTGATGAAGTCTCCCCCGCGTCCGAGCGGATCGCGCTTGCGGTAATAGCCGTGCTGGAGGTCGTAAAGGCACGCTTCCATATAATCGTGAAGCGGGATCGGCCCACGCTCTGCAATGTCGCGGCGAAGTTTCAGCGCGAGCGGCGTCAAGCCAGAATCGGAAGCGTCAGACGGCATGCAGCCGTTTTACGATTTGTCGGGGCGGATGGAAAGCTGCTGGTAGCCCTTGCCGAGGATGAGGGGTTTCCGGCTTGAGATGCGGTTGTTATTGACGCCCACCCAGCCGATTTCGCCCGACAGCCTGCCATATTCGATCTTCGGGCAGCGGTTCATGACGACCTTGATCCCTTCCTTCTCTGCGAGCCGGGAGGCCTCGTCATTGCGCACGCCGAGTTGCATCCAGATGACCTTGATCGAAAGCTTGTCTTTCAGCGCGATCGTTTCTTCCACGATGCCTTGCGCGGCGCCCGAACTGCGGAAGACTTCGACCACGTCCACCGGCTCGCTCAGATCGGCGAGGCTGGCGAAAACTTTCTGACCGAGGATTTCCCCGCCCGCGTGTCCCGGATTGATCGGGAACACCCGATAGCCTTTCGCGAGCAGATATTTCAGCACGAAAAAACTCGGGCGAACGGTGTTCGCGCTCGCGCCGATCATGGCGAAAGTCTTCGCATCGTGAAGGATGCTCGCGATGTAGGTGTCGGGATAGGTGTCGTGGTTCATGTGCTCGCCTGCCGCAGTGGACTCCGCCATATAGTGCCCGGCGCTGCTTTTCAAGCGCGCCGCTCGGCTTTTGCCCACCGTTCTCGGAACGGGTCGCGGCGGAAGATCCTCACGCTCACCCGAGGCGCGGCCGCTGCGTCGGCGTTGAGAGATCGAAAACGCGATGGATGCTGCGGCACACCCCGATGATCTGGCCGGGCGAAATGCTGGAAATGCGGATCGTGCGAAAGTTGGGGTTCAGGGGCACGAGATCGATGATGATCGAGCCGTCCTCCGCGCGCCCAACCTCGCGATAGAGACGAAACAGGGCGGTTTGCTCCTCGGGCACGAGCGCCAGCACAAAATCCGACGGCGATGGCTTCGCATCGAGGTCGATCAGCGCCTTGTCGCCCGGCTCGAAGGAGACACGTTCATAAGGGTGCGACATCGACTTGTCGCGGATGTCGATGAAGACGCAACGGCCGGGCAACCCCTCCTCGCCAAAGACAGGCATGGCAAGGGAGGATACGGGCTCGGAGCCTTCAGCGATACGTTTCAGTTCATCCATGTTATCGAGCGCTAGCAAGGGTATGTGCCGGATCGTTGGAGACGATAACGCCTTCACCCCTCAGCCTTATTTAAAACAGAACCTTTTCCGAAATATATATAATCGACCGTGACGCCAAATGCGGCAGCAAACAGGATGGCCTGTTTCGGCGGAACCGCACGCTCGCCGTTCTCATAATTCATGTAGCGGCTATAGCCCCAGCCGAATTTGCGGACCGCGTCGCTTGCCTTGTCATACCCAGCATCGATGCGCGCTCGCCGAAGGCGATCCGCAATCGATTTGAGTTCGTCCGGGGTCCAATCTCGCATCTAACTTTGCCTACCTACACGTATTGTGTAACACGTCTGCCGAACGTGACATGGTGAGGGAACGTAAGAGTTTGATCTGATTCGCAGGTCTTTGTGATGCAACACGCTTGCATAGCGATCAGGCGGCGGCTTGCCGCTCCCCTTAACATCAATTCCAACATGAACTTTTTTCCATAGGCGCCTCTTCCGTAGGGTAGGGGCACCGCCGCTCTTATTCCAAAACAGATTAGCACTTACGATAATTTTACACGTTTTGTGTATGTTTCCACACAGAAGCGTTCACTCTTTCTTGTGCCCTCAGATGTGTAATCTTACCCCGCTTCGCCTCCCACGCGCTGGAGCGATGCAGGCCGCCTCCCAGGCCCTTCCTGCCCTTGCTCTCTCGCGTTTGTCGCAACCTGCGCCCCAACCGATCCACGGACGGCGGCGCTGGACGACGGGCGACCTGACCGAAATCATTGCAGCCCTCGCGACACTCAGGACAAGCGATATCGCGAGAACTCTCGGCGTCAATCCAAAGGCGCTGCGCTCTCTCCTTCGCCGCAATGGCATCAGCCTGCGCGTGTTGCGCGAACATGCCCGGCGGGACGAGCCGCAAGACGGCGGTCTCATCGTCCGGCGCTCGGTCGCAGGCCCCTCCGCGATTTACGGAGCTGCGGCGCTGGAGCATCTGCCCGACGGCGCGTGCCGCTGGCCGCTTGGCGATCCCGCGGAGCCGGATTTTTCGTTCTGCGGATGCAAGGCCGAACCCGGCCGCTCGTACTGCAAGAAACATTGGCAGCTGGCTTTCCAGCGTCAGGAAGAACCGAGGGGCGCATGACAGAAGCGAAAAGCCGCCGCGACCTTTCCGACGGCCCGTCGCCCTGGCGTCGCCAGCATACCGCGTTCACGCGCGATGTGCTGACACCGCCCGGCGCCCCCGTCGTCGCACGCCACCGGGCCCGGCCGATCCTGACCCCGCACGAAATGCGGCTTGCGATCCTCGAAGACGCGGCGGGAAAGCCGGAAGCCGTGCGCATCCGCTCCCTTCGCCGCCGCTTGACCGTGCTGGACCGCGCGCTCTCCGACCGCGAGGCGCAAGCGCTAGAACGGCTATCGTCCTGCATCGCCGCTCTCAAATGCCGGTGCGGTCAATTACCTCAGATCGGAGGTGCGCTCGCCGCCATCGGGCGGCCGCGTGCCGTTCGGCGAGAGGCAGCGGCGCGAGATCGCGGGCGTGAGCTACGTGCTGAAAGGTCTGTGCGCGGAGGATCGCGCGGCGGTGCTGCGGCTCGTTGCCCTTCTCGATCCGGGCTACAGCGGCGTTTTCAAGCCCGACGAGTCGTTCCTGGCGGGCGTGCGGAAGCGGCGGCGGCGGCCGTTCGGCTCTACGACGCCTTCGCGGTCGCACCTCGACAGCGTGGCGAGCCGATCGAACGAGAGACGCGAACGCCTTGAGGGGCTTCGCGCTTGGGCGGCAAGCCGTCAATGTCTCACGCTGGGCGCAAACTCGGCTTTACGCGGCGCGATGCTCTGCCGTCCTTCTCGCGTTCCGAATGCCTCGTTTCGTCAGGCGGAGTGCAATCGCCGGCCGTCTCATGCGCGGCAATTCGACTCCGGGTACGGAACTCTTTGCGGGACCGCGTTTTGCCGTCCCGCCCGCAGTCGTGGCGCGAGCACTGTCTTTTTCCAGCCGCTCCCGTGGAGGTTCGCATGATTGATTGGCCCGATGCCGTCCTGCGCCTCACCGCTGCCGCTGCGGTGGGTGCGGCCATCGGCCTCGACCGTGAAGCGCGCGGCAAGCCGACCGGCGTCCGCACGCTCTCCATCGTGGCGCTCGGCTCGGCGCTGGCGGTGCTTTTGAGCGAGCATCCCTCCGGCGTTCAGGCGGATGCATCGAGCCGGGTTATTCAGGGCGTGCTCACCGGCATCGGCTTTCTTGGGGCGGGCGTGATCCTTCGCCGCGATTCTGGCGACAAGGTTCGGGGGCTTACCACCGCCGCCGCCATCTGGTTCACCGCATGCATCGGGATGGCGTGCGGGCTCGGCGCATGGCCAATTGTCGTCACCGCCGCCGTGCTGGTCGCGCTGATCCTCGCGCTCGGCAAGCGGCTCGAACGCCTGCTCGTTCCGCAGAATAACAAAGACGAGCATCGCCCGCCCGGCAGCGCCTAGCCCACGCGGGGACCTTTCCTCACTGCGCAAATCGAGCCCGATTTCGGCCGATCTATCGCGCCGCCCAAGGCATGACCGGCACCGTGGAAATCGAGTTCTGAGGCGATCCCTCGATCAGCTTGTCGCTGATGGCCACATAAACAAGCGTGTTCCGCTTCTTGTCTACGGTCCGGTAAACGTGCGTCTTCTTGAAAAAGATGGAGGTGCGGTCGGAATAGACTTCCTCGTTCTCGCCGAGCTTGCCGATATCGACCGTGATCGGGCCGACCTGACGACACGCGATGGAGAAGCGGCTCGGATCTTCCGCGAGTCCGATCGTGCCGCCGAGGCCGCCGGTCTTCGCCTGCGCGATATGGCAGGCCACGCCGGGCACTTTCGGGTCGTCGAACGCGCTGACGCACACCTTGTCGTTCTTGCCGATGAGGCGGAATGCCGTGCTGATGCAGCCGATATCGTCGGCGCGAGCAGCACCGCCCGCCAGCGCCGTTAGCGCCAGCACCGCGCTAATCAGCAGTTTCCCGCCCACATTCCGTTCCATGCAAACCTCCGCGCCCCTTGGATCGTCTCCATATCGTTCGCCGTTAGCGAAACGCAAAGGACGCGCGCTGCTTTATCCGCATTCAACGAAGCCAGAAGCGCGTCAAGCTGCGTGACTTTTCAGCTTGGGAGCAGCCGGAGCCAACTTCGGCGCGGGCAGGATCGCGACGGGACGCACCACCAAATGCTCGGCGCGCTCGGCGATGAGGTCCGCCTCCGGCTCGGCGCGCTTCGTGAGGTGATCGGTGCGGCTGATGAAGTAGACGCCCGCAATCACGAGGGCGATGCCGAGCATCTGCACGACGTCAACGGATTCCCGCAGAAAGATCGCTGACATGACTGCAACGCAAACATAGCTCAGCGCCGTCACCGGCTGCGCGAAGCTCAGATCAGCGTTGGCTAGCACGACCATCCAGTTGAAGAACTGGAGGGTCATGATCGTGATGACGACGAGGAACAGCGGCTCCTTGAAGATCGCGAAAAACGAGGCGTCGTCCGGCAGATCGAGCACCGCCGTCTTCCAGAAAATCTGGATAGCGGAATCCACGACGATCGCAAGGACGAGGCCGAATGCTACCTTTAAGGGCAATTTGCGCGGAATAATCATCCGGCATTCATAGCCCGGAGCGGCTAACGCCTCAACGGGCCACGGGAATTTCCGCCCGGGATGCGGCGTTTCGGCCACAGGTTGGTTGCACGAGGCTGCTCAGCCGGACCGCGCACCCTTATTAAAAAGAGCGTGCGTCGGTTTCCGGCAGCGCCTCTAGCAGCGCATCGAGCGTCTTCAGCGTCGATGGGTCCGCGCGCCCGTCCACAAGCGCGGGCCGGAAATGGCGCTGAAACGCCCTCACCACGATCCGCGTGGCGTCATCGTACGCGCCCGTGACGTCGATGCCGTAGCCATAGGCCGCGAGCTTCTTTTGCAACTCGCGAACGGCAGCGCCGCACGATCCCGTGTCGAGCGCGTCGCCTTCCACAATCGGCGCTGGCTCGACCCAGTGGCCGATGCCGCCAAGCGCCAGCCATGCCCAATTGAACTTCTCGCCGGGGTCGTCCTTGCGGGCGGGCGCGATATCCGAATGGGCGAGCACGTGACGCGGCGCAATCTTGTTGCGCGAAACGATGTCGTGGCAGAGCTTTTCGACGGCGAGCATCTGCGCGCGCGGAAAGTCGGGATAGCCGAGGCCGTGGCCGGGATTGTGGATCTCGATGCCGATGGAGCGGGAATTCACGTCGTCGCGGCCTTCCCACATGGAGAGGCCCGCATGCCAGGCGCGCGAGCCTTCCGGCACGAGTTGCGTGATCGCGCCCGTCTCGTCGACGACGTAATGACAGGAGACGCCCGACTCGCGGAGCGCAAGCCAGCGGATGGCCGCCTCTGCGCTTTCCATGCCCGTGTAATGCAGGATGAGGATATTCGGGGCGGAGCAGCCGCGCCGGTCCTCGCGGTTTTCGGCGGCGACGATGCGCGACACGAGCTCGGAATCGGGCTGGAATGCGGGGGGGATTTCGGATGTCATGCTGATGATACGCTACGCTTTCTGAGGCTTTGCCGCCCGCCGCCGGCCTCTTGCGCTAAACGGCGTGACGGGATTGCCTGATCTCATCATAGGCGGCGTTGATGGCGGCGAGTTTCTTGGTCGCGATCTCGATGAACTCGGCGGGCACGCCGCGCGCGATGAGCTTATCCGGGTGATTTTCCGCGACGAGCTTACGGTACTTCGCCTTGAGATCCGCGTCCGAGATATTCGGCGATACCGAAAGCACGGTGTAGGGATCGTACAGGTCGCAGCGGAAATGCCGCCCCCGAATGCCCATATAGTCTATATGGGTGAAGCCGAATTCCTTCGCGACGTCGGCGAGAAACTGATCCTCTGCGGGAAGCAATTGGCCATCTGAAATGGCGATATGGAACAGGCCGTCTAGCACGTCTTCGAGCAATTGCCGGTCGTTGCGGAGAAGGCGGCCAAGCTGGCGCGCATACATCTCGAAGCCCGCAACGTCCTGCTTCGCGAGGTTGAAGACGCGCGCGACGTTGTGCTCCTCGCCCGGCGGGATCTTGAACACTTCCTTGAAGGCCTGAATCTCGCTGATCGTGACGACGCCATCGGCCTTCGCCATCTTCGCCCCGAGCGCGATCACGCCCATGGTGAAGGCGACCTGCCTGTCATGCCCCGAATCCGAAAGGGTTCGATCGACCGCATGGCCCGCCACGCCGCCGAACAGCGCCCCGAGCGGCCCGCCGAACGCGAGGCCCGCCGCAGCTCCGGCAAGTTTTCCCCAAATTGACATCGTTTCGGATCCAGCCGCCAAAGCGAAGTTGCAGCAGGTACTTTAGCCGAAACCGGGTTGAAAAAGAAAGGGGATAGCGCCGCAGGAGCTTTTGCAGTCTATCGCGCTCTGCAAGGAGGCCAAACCTTCGTCTTTTGCCAGTTTGGGCGCATCGGAGAGATTTGCATTGCGCGGACGATGCCCGGCCGTGCAATTTCATCATAGAAGCCGCCCGCCGCAAAGTGCCACGGTTACGCCCCTCTTTGCTCGTGTATGGTGCCCAAAAATGAAGCAGGAAGGCCGCATGAGCAACCAACTCAAATATGTTCTCGACGAAACGCAAATCCCGAAATTCTGGTACAACCTCACGGCCGACCTGCCGGTGCCGCTGCCGCTCGTCCTGCATCCGGGCACCAAACAGCCCGCCGGACCTGCCGACCTTGAGCCGCTGTTTCCGATGGCGCTCATCGAGCAGGAGGTGACGAGCGAACGCGAAATCGAGATCCCCGAGCCGATCCGGGATGTCTACCGCATGTGGCGGCCGTCGCCGCTCTACCGTGCGCGCCGTCTCGAACAGGCGCTCGGCACGCCCGCGAAGATCTACTACAAGAACGAGGGCGTCTCGCCCGCGGGGTCGCACAAGCCGAATACCGCCGTGCCGCAAGCCTGGTATAATAAGGAAGCGGGCATCCAGCGCCTTTCCACCGAGACGGGCGCGGGACAATGGGGCGCGTCGCTCGCGTTCGCGGGCGCATTGTTCGGCATCGACGTGACGGTGTTTCAGGTCCGCGTGTCCTACGACCAGAAGCCGTATCGTCGCGCGCTGATGGAAACCTACGGCGCGCGCTGTATCGCCTCGCCGTCGGACCAGACCGACTCCGGCCGCGCCATGCTCGCGCTGAACCCGACCAGCCCCGGCTCGCTCGGCATGGCTATTTCGGAAGCGGTGGAAATCGCCGCCAAAGACCCGGCTGTGAAATATGCACTCGGCTCCGTGCTGAACCACGTCATGTTGCATCAGACGGTCATCGGCCAGGAAGCCATCAAGCAGTTCGAAATGGCCGGCGATGACCCGGATGTCGTGATCGGGTGCACGGGCGGTGGCTCGAACTTCGCGGGCATCGCGTTCCCGTTCCTCGGGCTGCAACTGCGCGGCGGCCGCAAACGGCGCATCATCGCGGTGGAGCCTGCCTCCTGCCCGACATTGACGCGCGGCACCTACGCCTACGACTTCGGCGACACCGCGCACCTGACGCCGCTCATGAAAATGCACACGCTCGGCTCGACGTTCATGCCGCCCGCGACGCATTCCGGCGGCCTGCGCTATCACGGCATGGCGCCGATGGTTTCGCATGTCCATGAACTGGGCTTGATCGAGGCGCGCGCCTATCACCAGAAGGCATGTTTCGATGCGGGCGTGCAGTTCGCGCGCTGTGAAGGCATCGTGCCCGCGCCGGAGTCGACCCACGCCGTGCGTTGCGCGATCGACGAAGCGCTGCGCTGCAAGGCGGAGGGCAAGGCCGAGACGATCTTGTTCAACCTGTCGGGCCACGGCCATTTCGACATGGGCGCTTACATCAACTACTTCGAAGGCCGGATGATCGATCAGAATTACGACGAAGGCGCGCTTGCTACGGCTCTATCCGAACTGCCCGCCGTGGCCGCGTGATCGCTTGAAACCACCCTGCGGCGTCGAGTTTCGGCGCGATGCCGCAGAGATTCCTAATCGCTGGTGCCGGGTGCCTGCCGCTGGCGCTTGACGTCGCTCCGCTTCGATTTACCGGCGAGCCGCCGCTGCTTCGAGCCGAACGTTGGCCGCGTCGGCCTGCGCACCGGACGCTCGATGGCGGCCTGCCGGATCATGCGCACAAGCCTGTCGATGACGTCCCTCCGGTTGGCCTCCTGCGTGCGGTAGCTGCCGCCCGTGAGCACGATCTCGCCGTCCTTGGTCAGCCGCGATCCGGCGATGCGCTCAAGACGAAAGCGCACGGCCTCAGGAAGGCTCGGTGAGCGGCGCGCGTCGAAGCGCAACTGCGCGGCGGTCGAAACCTTGTTGACGTTCTGGCCGCCGGGACCGCTCGCGCGGATGAACGTCACGGCGATCTCGCCCTCGTCGAGGTCGATCCTGTCCGTAATCGCGATCATCCCGATTCCCGCCCGCGTGGTTGTGGTGCTTTGTCGCCCGAAATGGCGCCCTTGCTTGTAGCTTAACTTCGCCGTCTTCGATACGGATTACGAAACGCGGTAGCACGCGGTGCAGACGGCGAAATTGCACTTCGCTATTCATGAGCATGGGCGCAAACGGAAGGACACGGCCGACATGAAAGAGGAAAAGACGTATCGCGGTCCATGTCCCTGCGGCAGCCTGTTAAGCTATGAGCGCTGTTGCCAGAGATTGCACAACGGTGAACCGGCAGCCGATGCCGAGGCGCTGATGCGGTCCCGCTACACGGGGTTCGGGCTGAAGCTTCAGGACTATCTGCTCGAAACCTGGCATCCCACCACGCGCCCGACCGATCTGGACGTTGAAGCGTCAGCACGCCGCTGGCTGGGCCTGAAGGTAACGCGCCATGAGGCGACCGGCCCGGATACCGCCGATGTCGAATTCGTCGCGCGTTACAAGGCGAAGGGCCGCGTTTGGGAGATACGCGAAACAAGCCACTTCGTTCGCGAGGACGGGCGCTGGTTTTATGTGGACGGCGACTTCGAAAAGCAGCCCTGATCCGTCATCGTTCCATCTCGCGGCGCGCCTTACGCCGCGAGCTTCGACTGGACCGCGGCGACGAGAGCGCGCGCGTTGAACGGCTTCGAAAGCACCACTTCGCTAGCGGCTCCAAGCTGCTCGGTGACGGCTTCGGGATGAGCGGTGATATAGATGACGTCTGCGTGGATCTGCTCGCGGATCGCGTTCACCACATCGATGCCGGTCTCATCCCTGAGCCGATAATCCGCGACGATCAGCTTCGGGTGAGACAAGCCCACGATCCGCAAAGCTTCCTCACGGTTTTTAGCGATGCCAGCGACGGAGAGGCCGAGCGTCTTGATGATCTTCTGGAGATCGAGCGCGATCATGGCCTCGTCTTCGATTATCAGCACTGCGGGCTTCGCGCGCATTTCCAGCAGCGAAGAGACGTAGGCCCGGCGAACGGCCGCCTCCGTCATCCCCATTATTTCGCCCACGTCGCCGTAAGAGAACCCCATGACCGCCCGAAGCGCCACGATCTGGCGGCGCTGGTGAGGAAGCTTCAGAAGTTCGGTGCCGATACCGCACCCTCCGCTGAAGCGCACCTCAGCGAGAGGCGCACTCGACACGGCAGCTTCGTTCACCAGGCGGTAAAGTTCGAATCTCGACGATCCGCCATTAATGCCCTGCGCTTTCAAAGCTTCAACAACGGCAATACGGCTCAATTGCCTGTTGCCCAGTATGCAGGAAGCATATCGAAAAATATTTTTTAAAAGTTTTCCGGAGATAGCATCGCCCATAATGAACGGATCCTCACCTAAACGTCCAAGCATTGGCTCGGCTAGGATATGCGACCATACTGGAGATGAAAGTGTAGGAGAAGCTGAAAGTTAATCTCGGGTTGATGCCCACGGTGCCGTTCCCGCAAAAAAAGCGCCGGTGCCAGGGCAAGGGAGCACCCTGAGCAACCGGCGATTGAGTTTCCCGTTCCAACTTGGGTCACGTCACGCCAATCCGACCATCACGGCTTGCGCGGCGTACCAGCAGTTAAAGCAATTATCGCGCCAAAATAGTTGGCATACAATATCGCCACCGCCGCTCGCTGCGACGTATCCGCCCGTTTATCGCCGATCCTGCAAAAAGCGGTTGAACGACGGCCGGCATTTGCCAATTTGGCGTCGCGCAGTGGACCGCTCCCCATCACAGCGCCCGGCGGCTGCGATGTGTTGACGCCTCCGGTTGTGGGAGGTGGTGCGCAAAATGCGCGCAGGCCGCCGAAGAAGAGAGCAGTTTTTACGCTCCAAATATCTTTTTTCACGCGTTCCCATAGATTAACGGCAATTGTCAGGTTTGTTTCTGGCCGTCTCCTAAGTAGCTCGCGAACCGCAAGCGATATAGCAAGCTATAGTTTAAGTGGGACGTCTTGAGCAGTTTGTGTCCTCCCGAGCCTGCAACGCCAGTTTTCATTATCGATTTCAAGGTATTGGGCAGCCCGCCGATTGGGATCCGCGCAGCGCTGCGAAGAGCGATTCAGGCCCGCTTTTCTGAAGCAAAAGCCCGGGTCCAAAGGTTACCAAATCGTGCCTTGAACATATTGCCTTGCAAATTCAATGTTCGGGAGCTACAGTCCAGGAATTAAAGCAGGTAAATTCTTTAAATAAAATTCTATTAAAAGCTTTAAATAATTCGTTTTCCGGTGGTCATACTTAGATCACATTTCGATTCCGGAAATGAAGCTTGAGCCTGTTCTTGACATGACTTGGAACAGCTTCAAACCGCCACTTGGCGTGAGCGCTAGTCTGGCGTAGTTTACAAGGAGTGAAGATGCAGTATCGTTTAGTGTGCGTGCTGGTAAGCGCGATCGCCTTTTGCCTGGCTTCCTTCCAGGGAGCCTCCGCCACAAGCCGGGACGCGCGCGGCGCGGTTGAGAAGGAGAATGCGCTCGCAGCTGAATTCGAAGGCAAAGGCATGAAGCTCGGTTCCCCCGTCTTCATCCGCATCTACAAGCAAAGCTCGACACTGGAACTCTGGGTCGAAAAAGGTCCGCGCTACGAACTCTTCAAGACCTACGGCATTTGCAAGTTTGCTGGTGGCCTCGGTCCGAAGATGTACGAAGGCGATCGCCAATCCCCGGAAGGCCTGTATCGCGTGGAGTGGGATGACCTTATCGGCCCCAACCCCCGTTGGCATCGCGCCATGAACATCAACTACCCGAACGCGTTCGACAAGATGAACGGCCGTGGCGGTTCGAGCATCCTCATTCACGGGAAGTGCTCGTCCATCGGCTGCTTCGCCATTCAGGATGCGAATGTCGAGGAAGTTTACGACGCGGTTCGCGCGGCTCTGCGCGGCGGCCAATCCCATGTGCCCGTGCTCGCGCTGCCCTTCCGCTTTGCGAAATACGCCCCGGAATTGGATGATACGCGCAAGCTGAACGAATTCTGGTCCGATCTGCGCCGCGCCGACCTTCTGTTCGACCGCGACCGCCTGCCGCCCATGGCCTATGTCTGCGACAACCGCTATTATTTCGCCGACCGCCGCGGCGACAAGGCCCGCCACGCGGTCCAGCTTCCGGGCTGCAAGCCCCTCGAAAAGCAGCGCCCTGCACCGCGACAGGATGAGGCCAGCAACGCCTCCGACAACATCAAGCCGGTGGGCATCGATCAGCAGCCCAAGCCCGAAGCTCCGGCTGCCATGCCGACCATGCCCACGCTTCACAAGGTATCCAACGAAAACGGTCAACGCGGCAGCCATGTCCTGAAGGCCGCGATCAGCAGCAAGATTTGTCCGCTGAAGTTCCCGCATTGCAAGCAGCACGCGAGCGCGCATGTGCGCTACGCCAAGCTGACGATCAAGGCGGGTGCCGAGAAAACGGAACGCTGATCGCTCCCTGAGGTTTAGAAGAAAAAGAGCGCCCGCGGGTTAACCGCCGGGCGCTCTTTTTTGATTCCGGGAAGCTCTTCCGGCGGAGCTTTCTGTTCAGGTCGATTAATGTCTGTCCTTGGCCGCAGCTACAATTTCCGCCAGGATCAAAATAGCGAGTTCCGCTGGCTGTTTTGCATGGGGATCATGCCCGCGGGCGTTCGGAGGATCATGAGGTCGGCTGGATCGGTGCCCTTCCCGACAAGCACCCGCTGACGCGCCAGACGCGTCCTTCTGCTGCCAACGGCACCGAGATAAAAACACTCGCTTTTAAGGAATATCGGCAGAGAACTCTCTCTCACCGATGCGGAGCTTTTGGCGGCCGTGGAAAAGGCAGCGGATTATCGGATTCTCGCCGACGCGACGGTAATCAAGATCGGCGGACCGAGCATTATAGACCGTGGACGCGCAGCTGTCTGTCCGCTCGTTGATGCCGGAGGGGCAAAAATCATTCCCACTCGATGGTGCCGGGCGGCTTCGACGTCACGTCATAGACGACGCGGTTGACGCCTTTTACCTCGTTGATGATGCGCGTGGCGGTGCGGCCGAGGAAGCCCATGTCGAACGGGAAGAAGTCGGCGGTCATGCCGTCGACCGAGGTGACGGCGCGCAGCGCGAGCACGCGGTCGTAGGTGCGCCCGTCGCCCATGACGCCCACCGTCTGCACCGGCAGGAGTACGGAAAACGCCTGCCAGATGTGATCGTAAAGCCCGGCCTTGCGGATTTCGTCGAGATAGATGGCGTCGGCTTTCCTCAGGATGTCGAGCTTTTCTCGCGTGACGCCACCCGGCAGGCGAATGGCGAGGCCCGGCCCCGGGAACGGATGGCGGCCGATGAAACTCTCCGGCAGGCCGAGTTCGCGGCCGAGCGCGCGAACCTCGTCCTTGAAGAGTTCGCGCAGGGGTTCCACCAGCTTCATATGCATGCGCTCCGGCAGACCGCCGACATTATGATGGCTCTTGATCGTCACGGACGGGCCGCCGGAGAAGCTGACGCTTTCAATCACATCGGGGTAGAGCGTCCCTTGCGCGAGGAAACGCGGCGCGCCGCGTCCGTCGGCGGCGATCTTCTTCGCCTCGGCCTCGAACACCTCGATGAACAGGCGGCCGATGGTCTTGCGCTTCTTCTCGGGGTCGGCTTCGCCCTCAAGCTGGTCGATGAAAAGGTCAGACGCATCCACATGCACGAGCGGGATGTTGTAGTGGTCGCGGAACATGCCGACCACCTGCTCGCTCTCACCGAGGCGCATCAGGCCATGGTCGACGTAAATGCAGGTCAGCTGGTCGCCGATCGCCTCGTGGATGAGGACCGCCGCCACCGACGAATCGACGCCGCCCGAAAGACCGCAGATCACTCGCTCGTTGCCGACCTGCTCGCGAATCTTGCGGATCATCTCCGCGCGGTAGGCGGACATCGTCCAGTCCGACTTGAGGCCGACGATCTTGTGCACGAAGTTGGAGAGGAGCTTCGCGCCGTCCGGCGTATGCACCACCTCCGGGTGAAACATCGTGGTGTAATAGCGCTTCGCTTCGTTCACGAGGATCGCAAAGGGCGCGTTCTCGGAAACGCCGATCACCTCGAAGCCCTCGGGCGCGCGCGTGACGCGGTCGCCGTGGCTCATCCAGACGGGGTAGCGCTGCCCGACCTGCCAGATGCCATCGAAAAGCGGCGAAGGCTTCAGGATCTCCACATCGGCGCGGCCGAATTCGGCAGCGTGGCCGCCCTCGACGTCACCGCCGAGTTGCAAGGCGAGCGTCTGCTGGCCGTAGCAGATGGCGAGGATCGGAACGCCGGCATCGAACACGGCCTGCGGCGCGCGGGGGCTGCCCTCGCGCGTCACCGTGTCCGGGCCGCCGGAGAGGATCACGCCTTTCGGCTTCAACGTCTCGAAGGCGGCCGCCGCCGATTGATAGGGATGAATTTCGCAGTAGACACCGGCCTCGCGCACGCGCCGCGCGATGAGTTGCGTAACCTGGCTACCGAAATCGACAATGAGAACGGCATCCGTAGCGGGAAGACCGGCCAAGAGAAGCTCCACTTCTGTCCAGAAAATCGAATGGGTCCGCGCAAGCGCGAACCCATTCCTAACATAGCCTTGTTTTTGCGCGCGTAAAGCGTTCCGGCGGCAAACCGGCCGCGAGGCTCGGCGTTACTGGCAGCTCGCGACGACCGCCGTCGCATCCGTCTTCTTGATGTTCGCGCAGGCGAAGCTGCGGAGCGGCTCGGGAAGGTTGGCGTTGATCTCTGCCCAGTAAGGCAACTCGCCCTTCGTGGTGTAAGAGGCGATGAGCCAGTAGCCCGCAACGGCGATGATGGCGAAAAGAACCAATGAGATGATGGCCTTGAGGAAACCCATGGTGAAACTCGCTTGTCCTGAGTGTGAAAGATTGGCGAACCGGGCGCGACGCCCATCAGACGAAAGGTCAATCGCGCGACAGCCCTTTTTCACGCATGCTGCCGTCATCGTACGGCGTGCCGACGCGGCTCATGCGCGAGTGTTTGTTAGATCCGTGTTGTGACTGTTTGTTTGCGGATCGGCGACGAGCTAGGACACCGTCTCTGGGCGAATTTTAGGCAATTTTGTGCCTTTGCGACGCTTTTGCGGCTTGGGTAAGCGGGTTTTAAGCCGCACCCGCTCCTCACTTCCAAACGTCGCGTTCAAGTTCAATCGGCGGTTCTCGTCAGCAGGGCGATAAAGAAGCCGTCCGTTTCGTGGCTCGCGGGCGTGAGAAGAAGCCCGTGTCCTTCGCCCGCATAGGCTGTCTCGACGGTTCGGCCGAGAACGTCCTTTGCGCGGCGGGCGACGTCGATGGCAGCGAAGCCAGGCGCGCGGGCGAGAAACGCCTCGATCTGGTGTTGGTTTTCTTCCGGCAGGATTGAACAGGTCACGTAGGCGAGCTTACCGCCCGGCTTTACGAGGGTCGCTGCGACGTCGAGGAGCGTCGATTGTGTCGCGACGCGCTCATCAAGCTGCGCGGGCGAAAGCCGCCATTTCGCATCCGGCTTGCGCCGCCAAACGCCTGTGCCTGTGCACGGGGCGTCGACGAGCACGAGATCCATGTGGCCCGCCAGCGGGTCGAGCGCCGCCGTCTCGCCCGGCTGGAGCGTCTGCACGTTACGCGCGCCTGCTCGCTTCAGCCGCTCGAAGATGGGGCGAAAGCGCGTCGCGTCCGCGTCGTAGGCGTAAATCTGGCCGGTGTTCTGCATATGCGCCGCGAGTGCCAGCGTCTTTCCACCCGAACCCGCACAGAGGTCGGCCACCTGCATGCGAGGTTCCGCGTCCGCGATGAGCGCCGCGATCTGGCTGCCTTCATCCTGAACCTCGAACCAGCCCTTGCCGTGCGCCGGGTCGGCCTCGACATTCGGATTGCGCGCGCCACCCTCGCGCGGCGGCAGCCTCACGCCGATGGGAGACCACGGCGTTTCAACGGCATTATGACGGTCGAACGCCTTCAGCACCTTGTCGCGCGTCGCCTTCAGCGTGTTGACCCGGAGGTCAACCGGGGCGCGGTTCGCGAGCGCCTTTCCTTCCTCAATCGCACGCGCGCCGAAGGCTGCTGCGAAGGATGCGGCGAGCCACTCAGGGTAATCGCCCTGTACGTGCGCTGGCGCGGCTGAAAGGTCGCCGCTCTCAAGCCCCGCGATTTCAGCGGCCGTCAGCGGTTCCGGCGCGTGCTCCTCGCCCGAGCACAAGACGGCGATGTCGTCGGCTGTCAGACCCCACGAGCAGTGCAGCGCCGCCAGCGCCACGGGGCGCGGCTCGTCGCAGTTCATGAGAAAGGCAAGCGAACCCTTCCGCCTCAGGCTGTCGTAAACGAGGTTGCCAATCCAGGCGCGGTCGCCCGACCCGGCAAAGCGGTGCGAGCGGCCCCAGTCGGCGAGCGCGACCGATGCCGGTCTGCCCCGCTCCCTGATCTCGGACAGGATTTCTATCGCTGCTTGAAGTCGCGCGCCCGTCTGCATGCGTTCCCTTGGTCAAGAGTGTTCGTCGGCACGGGGAGATTTGCCGATAAGCAGATGGAAAACAAGGAAAAGCCGGGATTTTTGGGAAAAACTTTCGATTAATTGAGGACCGGCCAGATGAGCGCCTCTCTGCAATGCAACCGACGGAAGAGTAGAAGAACGAGATCGCGAAATTTTATTGAAAAGCTGATCTCGTCGCGAGGTCGAATTTGAGCATGGCAGTCACGAAAAACGGGCGGTGCCTGAAGCGCGCGTTCGGCGCGTAAACTCGCGGCCACACGCGACTTCAAGTTTGCCCCGCTAGAAGTCGACCCAGCCGGAAAGCTCGCGTTTGACGATGGTCGTCAGCGTGTCGATGCTCTCGTTCGAGTCGTTCAGGCAGGGCAGGGCCGCGAATTTCTCGCCGCCATTCTCCAGGAAAATTTCCGCCCCTTGAATGCCCATCTCTTCCAGCGTTTCGATGCAGTCCGAAGAGAAGCCGGGAGTCATCACCGCCACGCGCTTCACGCCTCTCTGCGCGAGGTCCGCTATGGTGTCGGCGGTGTAGGGTTGCAGCCACTCCGCCGAGCCGAAGCGCGACTGGAAGGTGAGCAGAAGGCGGTTTTCGGACCAGCCGAGCGCATCGCCAAGCAGCCGGACCGTCTTCGCGCAGTGACAGTAATACGGGTCGCCAGCGTCGGTGTAGGAGCGCGGCAGGCCGTGGAACGAGGAGATTACAACCTCCGGCTCGAAATCGAGCGCAGCGATACGCGCCTTCGTGGACGAAGCAAGCGCATCGATATAGTCGGGATCTTCGAAATAGGGCGGCACGACGCGAATGGCTGGCTGCCAGCGCATTTCCTTCAAAGCGTCGAAAGTCTTGTCGCAGGCGGTGGCGCTAGTCGCCGCCGAATATTGGGGATAAAGCGGGAAAATCAGGATGCGATCGCAGCCCTTTTCCTGAAGCGCTTCTAGCCGCGACTTGATGCTCGGATTTCCGTAGCGCATCGCCCAGTCGACCTCGATGCGCGGGTCGCGCGCGAGAAGCGCGCCGATCTTGTCGCTCTGGCTACGCGTAATGGTGCGGAGCGGCGATTCATCGCGCTCGGAATTCCAGACGGAACGATAGGCTTCCCCGGACGTAAAAGGGCGCTTGGTCAGCACCACCATGTTGAGGATCAGCCACCAGACAACGGAATTAGCCTCGATCACGCGCCGGTCGGACAGAAATTCCTTGAGGTAGCGCCGCATGGGCCAATAACTCGTGCCGTCGGGCGTACCGAGATTGACGAGCAGCACCCCGATGCGTCCGTAATTCACAAGTGGATGGTCGGCAGGCGCAGCCAGCGGAGCACGTGCGACTCCCCAGAAGCGCTGCGGCATAAAGTTCATAATTCCGCCTCCCACCTGCTTTCGCGATCTGACGCCGCAATTTTAGTGCTCGTTTGTGCCCGCAAACGAAATACTTGATTAGCGCGTCGATCGCAGCGTGTCATCCTACCTACGTCTAGATATGCCCAAAAAATAATCGATTTTTCGTGAGCAGTGACGAAAACGCATGCTCGCCGGTAGGAGATGGTGATCCCCTCCGACGTTGGCAAACGCAGGCTGAACAACGTGTTAGTACCATTTTGCCGCAACGTCTCCTGACGCCGCCTTTCTTAGTCCGGTTATGCAACGTTTTGTTAAACAGGATCATTGCGCAAGGCCGTAATTCGCCGCATCGACCGAATCACCGCCAGTGTTCCGCTATCCAGGGAGTCGGCCGCACCTGCTTGTAGAACACGTGATACCAATGATCGCGCGGCCATTTTCCCACCACAGCCTCGTCCGGGTCGGGCTTCCCGGTGAAAGCCACTACTTTCGTTCCATCCGGCAGCGGCGGCGTCTTGATAAGGTTGAGCGGCCATGTCGGGATCAGGCTGTGCTTGAAGCTATGGCACCACGAATCCGGCCAGAACTCTATGTCCGTGATTTCGCGCGAGATGAAGGTCTGGCTGTTCCGGTATTTGCCATAGTAGCCGTCGAAGTCGCTCATCAGCCGGTCATATAGATAAGTGTGGCCGCCGACGGGGAAGCGATAGACGGACGTGTTGCCGATGTGCTCCTTGGGCTGCGTCCAGTTGCGCGCCACGCAGAAGTGCCCCGGCTTGTAGTCGAAGAAGTCGTCGAGGCCGCCGGTGATGACGACGTCGAGGTCGAGGAACAGCACTTCGCCCGAAATCCCATCCAGTTCCTTCTGCCACAGCGAAATCTTGCGCCAGGGCCACCATCGCTGTTTCTCGGGCAGTACGATATGCGGCAGCGGGTAAGTTTCCACGCCTTCGTCAACGCCCTCCGCATCGTCGGTATAGCAGACGAAACGCGTCGGGCGCGTTGTGTGACGGCGAATCATGGAGTGGAGGCGGTTGACGTAGTCCGGGCCATAACGCTTGCCCCACTTCATGGAGATGATCGTCTGGCTCATCGCTTTTGAATTTCCGTCGCCGTCCCGTTGTTCGCGCTTATAGACCGGCCTCGCGCGGCTGTCACCTGCACTTCTCGCCGCTTTCGAGGCCTGCTCTTTAAAGAGCCGCGCTTGTGCAAGCCCGGTCGGTCGGCTAGAGAGGCTCGTCTTCATCTCTAGGTTTCAAGAGGCGCCGATGAAAATCTGGGGATTGTACAGCCTGACGGGCCTTATCTTCGCCGCCGCGACCCTTCTCGTGGATCAGGGTCAGAAGGTCTGGACGATCGCTTTCTTCCAGAGCGGAGAAACCGCTAAGATCGTCGTCGCGCCGTTTTTCGACATCGTGCTCGTGTGGAATCGCGGTGTATCATACGGGCTATTCAAGCAGGACAGCGCCGCCGGCCAATGGATTCTGATCGCGTTCGCGTTTGCGGCAACGCTCGCGCTGTTCCTGTGGCTGGCCCATATGCAGACGCGTCTTTCGGCGGCGGCGGTCGGCCTCATCATGGGCGGCGCGCTCGGCAACGCCATCGACCGGATGCAGTATGGCGCGGTGGCGGACTTCTTCTCTTTCCATGTCGGCTCATTCCACTGGTATGTGTTCAACCTCGCCGATGTCGCCATCGTGGCGGGCGTCGGGGGCCTCCTTTACGACTCGTTAAAATCAAGCCATAAAGAAGCCGGAAACCAAGCCTAACGCTCGGTTTTGACGGGAATCGGGGGCGGTCAACCATGTTCGCATCGCGAAAAAGCGTGATTGGCGTATCGGCGGCGTTTGCGCTTGCCGTGGTTCTGGCTGGCTGCGATGGCGGGCCTGATCTCGAAATCAACGCGCCGCTGCTTGATGCGGCTGGCGTGAACGTCAAGGAAACCCTGATGGGCAAGCCCGCGCCTGAGCCGAACCTTCAGGAGCGCGCTCCTCTCGTGATGCCGCCGGCGCATGCGCCACTGCCGGTTCCGGGTGAAGGGCCGCAACTTGCTTCCGCGCAGGCGTGGCCCAGCGATCCCGAGGAAGCCAAAAAGCAGGCCAAGAAAGACGCCGAAGTCAAGCGCAAGGAATATTGCCGCAACGGCGAATGGACTGACGACAAGGGCAACATCGACAGGTTCAACAAGAACGTCAATCAGGACACCCGTTGCCGTCCGGACTGGGTTTCGCGCGCCATCGGCACGACGAAGGACGAGGACGAGAACAAGGGCAAAAAGGTTCATTAGCGCGACGCGTGCCAGCCTCTTGGCGGCATCGAGAGTCCCCAGCCCAAGGCGCTTTTACTTGAGTTCTTGACACTCGGGCGCGTTGACGCAAGCGCTCGCGCCTTTGATCGCTCACGCTTGCTTTTCTTTGCTTGAGAACGGCTGCTTTTCGAGGCGATGGGATTGCGCGACATGCGCCATTTCGCCTATGAGAAGGCATGAACATTTTCCAGAATTTTGAAACGCGCATTCGCGACATCCTGCTCCAAATGCAGGCCGAAGGCATGCTGCCCGAAGATGCGAAGCTCGATACGTTCGTGGTCGAGCCGCCGCGTCAGGCGACCCATGGCGACCTCGCGACCAACGCCGCCATGGTGCTGGCAAAGCCTGCCCGCCAAAACCCGAAGGCGCTCGCTGAAGCAATCGCCGCGAAGCTGGCGCACGACCCGGACGTCGAGAAGGTGGAGATCGCCGGGCCGGGCTTCATCAACCTCACGCTGAAACCGGCGATCTGGGGCGACGTGTTGCGCACGGTGCTCACGCAAGGCGCCGACTACGGACGCGGCACGCTTGGAGCGGGCCAGCCCGTCAACGTGGAATATGTCTCTGCCAACCCGACCGGTCCGATGCATGTCGGCCATACACGCGGCGCGGTTTTTGGCGATGCGCTGGCGAGCCTGCTCGACTTCGCCGGGTTCAAGCCCGCACGCGAATATTACATCAACGACGCTGGCGCGCAGGTCGATGTGCTCGCACGTTCGGCGCATCTGCGCTACCGCGAGGCGCTCGGCGAGGATATCGGCGAGATCCCGGCTGGCCTTTATCCGGGCGACTACCTGAAGCCGGTCGGAGAGGCGCTCGCGAAGGAGTTCGGCGACACGCTCAGGGGCGATGAGGCCGAATGGCTGCCGAAGGTGCGCGAACGCACCATCGCCGCCATGCTCGACCTGATCCGCGACGACCTCGCCTCGCTCGGCATCAAGCACGAAGTGTTCTTTTCGGAGCGCTCGCTCACCGCGAACGGCGAGGACAAGATCGCCGAGACGATCGACTTCCTGAAAGCGAAGGGGCTCATATACGAAGGACGCCTCGCGCCGCCCAAGGGCAAGCTGCCCGACGACTGGGAAGACCGCGAGCAGACGCTTTTCCGCGCGACCGATTTCGGCGACGACGTGGACCGTGCGCTCAAGAAGTCGGACGGCTCCTACACCTATTTCGCGGCCGACATGGCCTACCACAAGACGAAGATCGAGCGCGGCTTCAAGACGCTCATCAACGTGCTCGGCGCGGACCACGGCGGCTACATCAAGCGTCTCACGGCGGCTGTGAAGGCACTGTCGGGCGGCGAGGCGCAGGTGGATGTGAAGATCTGCCAGCTCGTGCGCCTGTTCCGCGGCGGCGAGCCGGTGAAGATGTCGAAGCGCGCGGGCTCGTTCGTGACGCTGCGCGAGGTGGTGGACGAGGTCGGTGCGGGGCCGGTGCGTTTCATCATGCTGACGCGCAAGAACGACGCGACGCTCGATTTCGACTTCGAGAAGGTGCTCGAACAGTCGAACGACAATCCGGTGTTCTATGTGCAGTACGCGCATGCCCGCGCCTGCTCGGTTCTCGGCAAGGCGCACGAGGGCTTCCCGGATATGGATCTGTCACCTGATTCGCTCGCAAAAGCTGACTTTTCGCTGCTTGTCGACGATGCGGAGGTTGCGATCGCGCGGAAACTTGCGGAATATCCACGACTTGTTGAGCAGGCGGCGCAGGCCCATGAACCGCACCGCGTGGCGTTCTATGCGCATGAAATCGCAGCGTTATTCCATAGTCTCTGGGCGCGAGGCAAAGAACTGCCACATTTGCGTTTCATGGTTCCCGCAAGCTCGGACATTACAATGGCGCGAATGGCGCTTATAACAGGGACCGCGCTAGTATTGCGCTCTTCTTTGAAGTTGCTCGGTGTGGAAGCAATTTCAGAAATGCGTTAGTCCTGCCCAGGTCCGTGAACTAGCGAATATGGAGGACAATCGTTCGATGTCTACGAATGACGATTCGGCATCGCGGCGCGGACGTAGTCCTGTCGAGGGGGAGAGGCGAAACCCCGCCGCACAGGAACGCGACGAGAGATGGGAGCAATCGTCGTCGCGCGATCCAGCTTCCGGCGGGTATCCCGAGCAGCGCGGTCGTGAGCCGCAGCGCCCGGCATTCTCCAATTTCAGCCGCCACGCTTACGAGCAGCCGCGTCAGGTTCCGCAGCCGCCCGCTCAGCCTCCGTTCCCTGCGCGAAACGAGCCGCCGCGGTTTTCCGACCAGAGCCCGGCGAGCTATGTTCCGCCGCCGTCGCCCTATGCCCCTGAACCGGGCCCGCTCGATTATCGCAGGGATGCCGGCGACGATCTTTTCATGAGGGATACGCCGCAATTCGATCCGGCACCGTTCCCCGCGAAAGGCCCCGCCTATCAGGACGATCTCTACGATCAGCCCGTCCAGCGTCAGCAGGATCCTTACGCGAATCTGCCGGTCCGTCAGGCTCCGCCCGCGCCCCAGCCGCCGGCCCCGCGTCAGGACGACGCGGCCTACTACCAGCGGGAGGCGCGCTCCACGGTCGATGACTACGATCAGGGTTTCGCCGCGCAGGAAAGGCAGGCGTCGCGTTTCTATTTGCCGGAGGAGCAACCCCAGGCGCAGCCTCCGTTGCCGCCTCGGAGCGCGCAGCCGGACCGCGGATTTACGCCGCCGGCCGATCGAGGTTACGCAGTGCAACCGCCGAAAGCTCCCGTCGATCGCGGATATGTCCCGCAACCGCCGCAGCAAAGTGCCCCGGTTGATCGCGGCTACGCTCCGCAACAGCCTCAGAGCTTTGCTCAAAACACATATGCGCCGCAGCAGGAAGATTACAGCGCGCGCTTTCCCGCACAGGGCGGATGGGCTGACGACGCGGCTCCCCACGGCGACGATCTCGGCCGCCATAATCCCCACGCGGACGAACTCGATGAGGATTTCTTCGCGGACGAGGATGAACTCGAACAGGATCACGCGCCTCAGCGCAAACGCAGCCGGAAGCTTTTCGTCGCGATGGCGCTCGTCGGCGCTATAACGGTCGGCGGTGGCGGAGCGTATCTCTACAAGTCGATGAGCGGACCTGTGGACGAGACTGGCGTGATCCGCGCCGACCCTCGTCCGTTGAAAGCCGCGCCGGAAAATCCGGGCGGAAAGCAGTTTCCCAACGGCGAAAAGACGATCTACGACCGGTTGACGCCGGACGGGCAGCAGGTGCAGGCGGCGTTTGCGGCTCCGGCCTCCGCGCCCGCTCCGCAAAGCTATGCATCCGCGTCCACGAGCGGCGGCCAGCCGAATTCGCTTGAGGACCGCATAGACGAGGCGTTGCGTAAAGCCCAGCGCACCGGCGACGCGCCGCAGCCTTCGGGCCCCATCGCGCGCGGTCCCGATCTGCCCACAGTGGTGCGAAGCGAAGTCTATCGCCCGGATGGAACCCGCGTCGACACAAACCGCGCCCCGGCCCAGAGTATAGCCAGCGCGGCGAATGGCGAGTTGCCGCCGCCGTTCGGCAACGGGCCGTCCACATTCCCAACCACTCAAGCAGTTCCGTCTCCGGCACCTGCGGTTCAGCCGTTCCGCACCGGCGCCGTGTCGTCGGCCGCGCCCGTCACCCGGTCGGCATCGCTCACGCCGGCGGAACCTGCGACGGCGTATGCCACCCCAGCACCGGCGGGCAGCTTCTGGGTGTCCTTGAAATCCGCGCCCGACGAAAGGGCGATTCAGCGCGATATCCCCATCCTGGCGGACAAGTACAAAAGCGCGCTTGGCGCCGTGCCCCTTCAAGCGAAGATCGCAGACCTTGGTGCCAGGGGCGTCACGTATCGCGCTGTGGCGGGTCCGCTCGGCACGCGTCAGGAAGCGATGGACCTTTGTCAGAGGATCAAGGGTATCGGCGGTGACAAATCCTGCTTCGTGACAAACTAGTGCACCGCCAGCGCTTTTATGGTCAGAGACAGACGCGCCGATCAGGTTGGTTTAACCTGATCGGATAGGTCTCTAAACTTGATACTCAATGAGGTTGCGGCACGCGCGAAGGCTGATCCTAGGCTTCCGGTGAGGTTCGCTGGATGTCGAAGATGCAAAGCATGGACATCAATTGAGGCCGGACCACTAGATCGCTGGGCAGCGGCTGTCATCTCCCATGAGGCGGTTCAGTTCCTTCTTGAGAAGGTCTGGCCGCACCGGCTTCACGAGCGCCGGCACGCCTTCGAAAGCCTGCGGAAGCTGGTCGAGCGAGTATCCCGATACGATCACGAAAGGAATGCCGCGTCGATTGAGTTCGACCGCGACGGCTTCCGAGGTCTCCGATCCGAGATTGATATCGAGCACCGCAGCACTACAGCGGGATTTCTTCAGTATGTCGAAGGCTTGCGCCACGCTGCGCGCTGGCCCCAGCACTTCGAAGCGAGCTTCCCTAAGGCTGTGCACGATTTCCAGCGCGACGAGCGCTTCATCCTCTACGACAAGCACACACCTGCGCCCTGACTGCGGCCCTCCCGCCGGTGGCTTGGCCGGAACGGAGGCGGGCGATCGTCCCTCCACCATGTTCTTCAGCGGGCAGTGCAGGCGCCAAATCACACCGGACGGCTCGAAGTCGAACTGAACCTGCGCATCGAGGCTCATTTCCGTCATCGGTCCGAGAACCGTGGAACCGAATCCTTCCCTGGCCCGGGCGTTGACAGCCGGCCCGTGGGCCTCGCGCCATTCCATCTCGAAGCTGTCGGCATCTTCGCTCGCGTTCCAGCCGACGGACCAGCTTACGTGGATTGTTCCCTCGCTTGAGGAAAGCGCGCCATATTTGCCCGCGTTCGTCGCCAGTTCATGCAACGCCATCGCGAGCGTCTGCGCCGCCGGAGCGGAAATGAACAGCGGCGGACCGTCGAGTGAAATTCTCTCGCCGATAGCATCGCGAAAGTGAGCAAGCTGCGAACGGATCAGTTCCGTGAGAACGACGCCCTTCCATTCCGACTTGACGAGGAGATCCTGCGCAGCCGCAAGGGCGCGCACGCGCTCTTCGAAGCGTTCGAGAAAGTCCTCGGCATTGGTGGATACCGTCTGCCGCGCGATGGCCTGAACAAGGGCCAGCAAATTTTTGGATCGGTGGTTCACTTCTCTCAGCAGAAGCTGCACCTCCTCCTCATGCCGCTTTCGTTCGGTGATGTCGCGAATGGTGCCGGTGAAATAGCGCTTTCCCGCGAGATGCCACTCAGCGATGGCAGTATCGGCCGTGAAGATCGTGCCGTTCTTCCGCCGGTGCATGAGTTCGCGGCCACTCCCCATTATCATCGCCTTACCGGTTTTTAGATAGTTGGCGATATAATTATTGTGCAGGGCGAGGTTCTGCTCAGGCATCAGAATTGCGATGTTTTGCCCGGCAAGTTCTTCCTGGCTATAGCCGAATATCCGTTCGCCGGACGGATTGATCGACTGGATCAGCCCCTCGTCGTTGATGACGATAATGGCATCGACGGCCGTATCCACGATCGCGCGGAGACGTTCCTCGCTCTCCCGCCGGACTTCGTCCGCGCGGCAGCGTTCCAGAAAGTCGGTGGCCTGCCGTACAAAAAGGGCGAGCCTCTGAAAATCCTGCTCCGAGAGATCGTGCGGCTGCGAAAACTGCGTGGACAGCACGCCGAGCACCGTGCCGTCGCGTGAGACGAGCGGGCTGAACTGCGCGGCCCGAAACCCCAGAACGCCCGCGACTTGCGGGTATTGAGGATCGACAAAGCGCGGATCATTCAGAATGTCACTTATCGCGAGAGTCTCGCCGTTCCGTATTGCCTCGGCGAGAACAGGATAGTCATCAATCCTCGTTTCTTCGAAGGCGGCGACGAGGGCCTCATCGTAGCCGCGGACTGCTGCTATGCGTATAACTCCGCGCTCGGCATCGTAAACCTGGATCACGCCGCGATCCGCCCCCAGAAGCTCGATCGCCGCGCTGAGTACCTCATCGAGCCCGCTTGCGAGATCGCGGGCGCGCCAGAGCCTCGAACTGGCGTCGTTAAGGCGGCGGAGCGCCGCCGCGTCGCGTGCCAGCGTCGCTTCGCTGTCGCGCAGCGCCTTTTCAGTCTGTTTCCATTGGGTGCAATCGAAGAACGCACCAACGGCACCGCGCACCCCGCCCTTTTCGTCGAAAAGCGGCAGGGCGTTACCGTGGATGAATCGCGATGGGCCATCCGGGTAGTGAAGTTCCATATCCTCGCCGAGAACCGGCCGTCCGGTCCCGGCTGCTCGATGAAGGGGGGACTCGCCTTCCTCGACCAAGCGTCCATCTTTCGAAACTCTGACGACTTTGGGAAATCCGGCAACCTCAAGCTGCCCCGGCAGCCCGAGAATATCCTCCGCCATCCGATTGAGGCTCAGCCGCGAACAGGCGCGGTCTTCTCCGAAAATCACGGCTGCAGGCACAGCCTCCAGAACGGCTTCGAGATCCTGCCGCCTGAGCCGCTCGCGCTTTTCGCTCTCGCGCAGCGCCTCTTCGGCCTGCTTGCGCTTCGTTATGTCCGTCGCAAGCACCATCGCGAGGCGCGCTCCCCCTCCAACCTCATCGGGCAGCAGGGAAACGATCTTGCGCGTCCAGACGGGCCGCCCGCTCTTGTGCACATAGCGGCCTTCAACGTCGATGAATGAAATTTCGCCCGCCTGCATTGCACGGGCAAGTTCAACGTGCTCCTCGTATTCATCGGGATGGAATAATTCGGAAAAATGCTTTTCGCGAAGCTCACTCTCGGAATATCCGACGAGGCGGCTGTAAGCGCGATTGCATTCGAGGATATGGCCATCAGGGCCGGTGATGGCGATCCCGGCGATCGAATACTTGTAAATGCTGCGAAAGCGACTTTCCCAGAGGGCGCGGTCGATTTCGGCCTGCCGCTGCTCCGTCACGTCGATCAGCGTGCCGATGGAAAGCGCCACCTTGCCCGTTGCCGGATTGACGGGACCGAGCGATTGCCCCCGGTCCAGAATCCATCGGATCTCGCCGCCCGGTCGCACGATGCGAAACTCGTTGTGATATCGCCCTACCGTTCGCACGATGGCTTTCGCCGCGCCGCGGACGCGTTCGCGGTCATCGGGATGGATGCACGGCAGCACGCTGTCCATACATGCTTTGCTCTCCTCGGCGATGCCGAGCAGACGCCGCATATATCCAGACCAGCGCACCTTCTCGTTGGCGATATCGTATTCGTATATACCAAATCCAGCCGCTTCGCTGGCAAGCTCAAAGCAACTAAGAGCCCCTTCCTGCGATGAAAGCCCCGTTCTTTTGTCGCTCATTCCATTCATTTCACTTGAGGAAGCTGCCTTTCCCTCAGGCTGCTTGTCGCGGTAGCGAGGCGCTTCAAAACACGCTGTCGGAAACATCTATGAATAAAGCTACCCTAAGCTTCGACAAGACAAAAACAGCCTATGATGAGGATATGCACCTGCGAAAGCGCGCGCCTCGCAGCGTTCTGGCCGCAGAGCCGACTCTAGCGGCAGCGCCGCTGTTGTCCGGCGGACAAGGAAGATTACTCAATTTGCAGCCGAACGGAAATCAATCCTCGAAGAGTGTTAAGAAACATAATGTTGCTTGCTGCGACAATATCCCTTCGCGTTAACAGGTCTTCGGCGACATCGCCACGGGCGAGCAGCTCGGCGCGAAGCGTTCCCGGCAAGAGGCCGCAGGTCTCGGGCGGCGTAACGAGCTTTCCGTTACACATGATGGCGACGTTGCCTCGCGTGAATTCCGTGATTTCTCCGCGCTCGTTGAAAAGGAGCGTGTCGAAGATGGCAGTATTCTTCGGGGCGTGCGCTTCGTAAATGGCGCGGTTCGTCGTCTTGTGCCGCAGAAACTCGTCGTCGCTTGAGACGGGCGACTTCGCGAGCATCACGACGGGGTCCGCAGGCGTGTGCGGAACCGGGCCGGTCTCAAGCGTCACCACACCGTCTCGCGACAGAAGCAGGCGCAGGCGATGCGCGCCCGCCGCCAAGTCTGCGCACACGTCCGCAATTGCGCGGCGGACCTCGGCCTCGTCGAAAGGAAAGCCGAAATGCTCCGCCGCGCGGGCGAGCCGCGACATGTGGCGATGCAGGATCACAACCGCGCCGTTCTCGATCCTCATCGTTTCCAGCAACTCGAAAGGGGCGCTCGCGCGGAGAAGGAAACGGCGCTTCATGATGCACTCCTCATATTCGTCGGCGGCATTCGAATCCCACGTCACGCCACTGCCCACGCCACAGACGGCGGTGCCGTTCGCGATGGCGACCGTTCGGATGCCGACGCTGAATGTCGCCGCGCCGCCCGGTTCGATGATGCCGAGCGCCCCGCAATAGGGGCCGCGCGGGCCGGTTTCGAGCGTCGCGATGGATTTCATCGCCGCGATCTTCGGCGCGCCGGTGACGGAGCCGCATGGGAACAGCGCGGCGAAAATATCGGCGAGCGCGGTTTTGGGGCTGGCGGTGCCGGTGACGGTCGACGTCATCTGCTGCACGGTTGGCAGTTTCTCGATGGAAAACAACTTAGGCACGCGGACCGTGCCCTCGACGGCGACGCGCGCGATGTCGTTGCGCAGAAGGTCCACGATCATGAGGTTTTCCGCGCGCTCCTTGGGCGAGGCCAGCAGCGCTTCTGGAGGCGCATCAGCGCGCGCGGTGCCCTTCATGGGGCGGGCGAGCAGCGCGCGGGTTCGCGGCTCCCACGCGAAGAACAGTTCCGGCGAGACGGACGCGATCTGACATCCCCGCGGCACACCGCCGAAATCGAGATAAAGCGCGTAGGCGTGCGGCTGCGCGCGTCGCAGCGCTTCGAACAGGCCGCGCGGGTCGCCCTCGAAACGCGACGCAAGGCGCATGGTGAGGTTCACCTGATAATGCGCGCCTTCGGCGATGCCGTCGCGAATGTGCGCGATCTTCTCCGCGTAGGCAGCGTGTGTCATGTCGGCTTGCCAACCCGCGCAGGCGAATGCCGAGGGCGCTTCGCACGGCGGTGTCGGCGCGTCGAACACGGCGAACGCCGCCAGCGGAAAGCCTGGGTCGGGCGCGAGCGTCCTTAAAGCCGTGTCAAAAGCCGCCGCCGCCTCATAGGCCACGAAACCGACAGCCCAGCGGCCCCCCTGCGCCTGGGCCTCCGCCTCGCGGATAACTGGCATCACCTCTTCCATACGCTCCGCGACGAGCAGCGCGCGAGGCGAGGCGAAGCCGAGGCTCAGCGGCGGCGCGTCGTCCTTGGGGAAATCGATGAAAGCGCGGGCGTACAGCGGGCGATCCTGAGGCTTCGGAGGTGTTGCCGGAGCGTATCAACGCAACCGGCCGCTGCAAACAGGTTTCGCACGCGAGGCGACACACGGCTAAAGGCGAAGACGCCGCTCACGGTGCGGGGGCTTGCGCCCGGCCCATGCGGGGAGCAATCTGGACGAAAAAGATACATAAGCTCGGAGGAAACATGGGCTACGATTATATCATCGCGGGCGGTGGCTCGGCGGGCTGCGTGCTCGCGAACCGGCTCTCTGCCGATCCGTCCGTCAAGGTGGCGCTTCTCGAAGCGGGCGGGCGCGACTGGAATTTTCTCATTCATATGCCGTCGGGCTATGCGGGCCTGATGCGAACCGGCTGGGTAGACTGGGGCTATCACACCGAGCCGCAGGCGGGCCTCAACGGGCGGCGGCTCTATTGGCCGCGCGGGAAGGTGCTCGGCGGCTCAAGCTCCGTCAACGCGATGATCTACATTCGCGGCGTGCCGAGCGATTACGATACGTGGGCGCAACTCGGCAATCGCGGCTGGGCGTGGGACGACGTATTGCCTTACTTCAAGAAGGCGGAAAACTATGCAGGCGGCGCGGACGAGTATCACGGCGGCAACGGACCGCTAAAGGTGTCGCGGCCGGGCGTCGTCAACCCGCTGAACGTGGCCTGGATCGAGGCGGGCAAGCAGGCCGGCCACCCCTACACGGACGATTTCAACGGTGCGTCGCAGGAAGGCTTCGGCCCGATAGACTGTACGGTGTCGAACGGGCGTCGCGCGAGCGCCGCGGTGTGCTACCTCAAGCCGGTGATCGACCGGCCGAACCTCACCGTGATTACGCGGGCGCAGGCGACGCGCATCGTGGTGGAGAATGGCCGCGCGGTCGGCGTGGAATACGCCCAAGGCCGCGAAAAGCGCACCATCCGCGCCGAACGCGAGGTGATCGTGTCGGGCGGCGCGATCAATTCGCCGCAACTGCTGCTGTTGTCAGGGATCGGCCCGGCGGACGAAATCGCGCCGCACGGCATTGAGCCGGTGCACCATCTGCCCGGCGTCGGCAAGAACCTTCAGGACCACATCCACGGCGCGATCAAGCATTACTGCCCGAAGCCCGTCTCCTACTACAACATCGTGAAGCCGAGCGCGCTCGTCCGGCATGTCGCTTATTATCTGATGACGCACAAAGGCCCGGCGTCGATCGTGGGGCTTGAATCGCTCGCGTTTCTCAAGACGCGGCCCGAGGTGGTCGCGCCCGATGTTCAGTATCACTTCGCGGCGATCCTATATGCCGATCACGGGCGCAAGATGATCCAGCGCCATGGCTATATGGGCTATTACAACATGCAGCGGCCGCATGCGCGCGGCGAGATCGTGCTGAAATCGGCTGACCCGCTGGCGCATCCGGCGATCCAGCCGAACTATTTGCAAAACGAGGCCGACCTGCGCACGCTGCGCGACGGCTTCAAGATGCTGCGCGACGTGTTCGCGCAGGCTGCGTTCGATCCGTATCGCGGGGAGGAGTTTCAGCCGGGCGACACCGTGCGCACCGACGCCGAAATCGACGACTACAACCGTCGCACGGCCGAGACGATCTATCACCCGATCGGCACCTGCAAGATGGGGCAGGACGACATGGCGGTGGTGGACGAGACGCTGCGCGTGCGCGGGCTGGAGGGCTTGCGCGTTGTGGACGCGTCGATCATGCCGCGCCTTATCAGCGGCAACACCAACGCGCCGACGATCATGATCGCGGAACGGGCGGCGGATATTATCCTGTCGGGTGTGGTGGCTTCGTCAGATTCGGGTGACGCGGCGATGGCGGCCTGACCCAGCATCCGCCTTCCGCGCCAAGGCGGCCACGCGCGCCGCCTTGCCTCGCCACGTCAGTTCGCGCTTGGCCCCCGGAAGCGGTAGCCGCCATTCTCCAGCTCGTCGAAAAGCTCGTCGAGTTGCGGATGGCGCAGCGGCTCGCCGCTGTCGTCAGGCAGAAGGTTCTGCTCGGAGACATAGGCGACGTATTCGGTCTCTTCGTTCTCGGCAAGCAGATGATAGAACGGCTGATCCTTCTCCGGACGAATATCCTCCGGGATGGCCAGCCACCATTCATCTGTGTTCGCGAACTCGGGGTCGACGTCGAAGATAATTCCCCGAAATGGGAAAAAGCGATGCTTCACGACTTCCCCTATGGCAAACCGCGCGCGCCGTTCTTTCGCCATGGCGTTATTGAGTTCTTCCCGCATCCTTCAAAAACTTCGCACTAATGCTTCTGGGCTACAAGATGTCACGCGGTCACTGGGAAGTGCCGTCTTTCGCGTCGACGAGGTTCGCGAGGTCGACGATCACCTTGGCCTGCTTCCAGGTCGCGTCGTCCTGCATCTTGCCGTCCACCATCACCGCGCCCGTGCCGTCCGGCATGGCTTCGAGGATGCGCCGGGCGAAGGCCGCCTCGGCTGGGTCCGGCGTGAACACACGACGCGCGATCTCGATTTGAGAAGGATGCAAGGTCCATGCCCCGGCGCAGCCTTGAAGGAAGGCGTTGCGGAATTGCGCTTCGCACGCCGCCGTGTCGGAGAAGTCGCCGAACGGGCCGTAGAAGGGTTTGAGGTCGTAAGTTGCGCAGGCGTCTACCATGCGGCCCACGGTGTAATGCCACAGATCCTGCTGGAAGAAGGCGCGGGCTGCGTCGCCCGACGCGTCAGCCAGCACGCCATAGGACGGATGCCCGCCGCCGACGCGCGTCGTCTTCATGGCGCGGCTCGCTGCAAGGTCCGCCGGCCCCAGGCTCATGCCATGCATGCGAGGGCTCGCGCCCGCGATGTGGTCGACATTCGCCACGCCTTCCGCCGTCTCAAGCAGCGCGTGGATCATGATAGGCTTCTTGATGTTATGCTTCGCCTCAAGCTGGGCGAGCAGCTGGTCGAGATAGTGGATGTCCCACGGGCCTTCCACCTTCGGCAGCATGATGACGTCGAGCTTGTCGCCGACCGCTGCAATGATCTCGACGATATCGTCGAGCACCCACGGGCTGTTCAGCGCGTTGATGCGCGTCCAAAGCCCGGTGTTGCCGAACTCGTTCTCCTGCGCGAGCTTGATGAAGCCCTTGCGCGCGGCTTCCTTCTCGGTCGCGGGGATCGCGTCTTCGAGATTGCCGAGCACCACGTCGACCTGCTTGATGAGGTCCGGCACCTTCGCGCGGATCTTCTCAACATGCGGCGCGACGAAGTGGATCATTCGTTCGAGGCGCACGGGCTTTTCCACGAACGGAGCCGGAGCACCCGCCGCGAGGGCCTTGAAAAATTTGGATGGGGTCTTTGTCACTGCCATTGGAGCCTCCGCGAATGCTCCCTCTATTTGCCCGCGCTGAATCCGCGGGTCAAGAACGGGAGAGCCTGCCCGCTCCGAAAGGCGTAATAGGCATGTTCGCGCAGACAGGATTTGCCCCTCGTCGGATTTTGAATTAAGCACCTAAACACATCATTTTTGGGAAAAGGTCTTTATATGTCGCTTACCCTATCGGAAGCCCCTTCCGACCACGTGCGGGAGACACAGGGGCGTTCGCATGTCATTGCCGAAGATGGCACCCAGTCGCCGACCATCGAACCGGCTTTTCCAGGCGCTGCCACGGCAGTTCCTGTCGTGATGTGCTTCAACCGCAGATATATGCCGGGAGGTGCTGCGCTTATCGCGTCGATTGCTGAGCACGCGTCGCCCAACAGACTTTATGATCTCATCGTCTTCGCCGATGATTTGGCGAGCGAAGATCGCGATATGTTACGCAATGTTTGCGATAAACCAAACATATCCCTGCGATTTTTCGACGTCAGTCGATGCTTCGACGGAATAAACTTCATTACTCACTTCCATTTTAGGAAGGAGAACTTCTATCGGCTCAAAATCCCGGACTTGATGAGGGATTTTGACAAAGTTGTGTATATCGATGCGGACACGATCACCAATCGGGATCTAGCTGATCTTTACGATATCGATGTCGACGGATACTATATCGCAGCCGTCCGCGATTTCGCGATGATTGCAACACAGAATAAAAAGATGCTGGATATAGTTGGGAAAAAAATATACTATGAAACTTATGTCAAGGATTATTTGGGATTGATTGGCATAAGTAATTACTTTAATTCTGGATTAGTATTGTTCAACATAAACAAAATCAATGGATCTCAAATTTCTGAAAGGCTTATAGCATTGATCGGGACGAAATTATTTGCTTACGTCGATCAAGATATTTTAAATATTGTTTTCGAAAACAAAGTGAAATTGATAGATTATTCATGGAACATGGTAATCGACTGCGAGCGGTTATATCATCTCTCGGAACCGGATCTGTATGCGCGTTATCTTGATGCGGGTGCCGCACCTCATGTGGTCCATTACATAGGCGGCAATAAGCCGTGGAATGATCCGACGGTTCATATGGCGGAATATTACTGGCGCTATGCAGCAAAGACACCGCTTTATGAAAAACTGCTTCGAGAAATCCGTGAGCGCCGCGAAAACTCTGGGGCATCCTCACAGCCAGAGCGGAAAATGCATCCCGGTCTCAGAAGTATCCGCTCTTCGGCGCAGATCATAGGCTACATGCTTTTTCCGATTGGCAAGCGACGGCGCAAGAAACGGAAGGCGATCCTGAAATTCGCACGGGAACGCTGTTTCTGATTTCTCCGCGAAAAAGCCGCGTGGGACGCACGCGGCTTTCAATGCATGCGGTTTATCGCGGGACGGGTCAGCGCGTGAGGATGACGAAATCGGTGTATTCGCCGGTTTCGTTGCTGATCCCCGAATCCGAAACGATGATAGAACCACCGGACCAGAGCATTTCCGAAATCTTGTCTTCGACTTCTTCCGGGATTTCGATGCGGTCGAGCGCGGACGATGCGGATACATTCGGCGCAAAACGCGGCTTTTCTTCCTCGCCCTTGCGGCGACGCGTGCGCGGCTCGGCAAGGTCTTCGCTGGGCTCCGTGAGCGTCATGGAGAGCCAGCGAAGCTTCGGCGCGCCTTCGACGCTCCCTCCCTTCGCGGGTTGCATGGCCATGTAGAGATGCGTGCCGAGCGGCTTGCCGGGGTCGCGGATGGTAACCGGCACATCGAACACCTTGATGTAGTTCTGGCGAACGTAAAGCCGCTGGGTCTTCCGGCTGATGAAGATGGAAACCGGCGCGAGCCTGCGCTTCCAGAACAATGTGCTGTTCGCGGCCTGCGACCGGGTCACGTCGAGCTGACGGAAGGCCTTCTGCGCGACAGCAGCCGCCTCGTCCTTCTCGGCCTTGGCGCGCTCGGCGGTCTCGACCTGCGTCTGCGCTTCCTTCACCTTCGTTTCGGCTTCGGTTTTGGCCGCTTCGGCCTCGGTGCGTTTCGTCTCGTTGTCGCCGACGCGGGCCAGGCGCTTGTCAGCCGCGTCGAGGCGATTGCTGGCGACGGACAGTGCTATCTGCGCCTTGCGAAGGTCGGTCGCGGCGATGCGCTGTTCCTGCACGCGCGCTTCGACGTTGCGGCGGGCGGGACTGGCCGCGCGTTCGGCCTCATCGGCGGTCTTCGCGGCAATCTTCGTCATGGTGAGCGCATATTCGCGCGGATTGAGCAGCTTGCCACCCGCGTTGGCGCTGTCGGGAGCCTCGGCCTTGACGTCGATTTTCTGCGCGTCGGCGGCGGAAGCGCCTTCCGCGATGGTCACCGCGTTCGCCAGCATGCGCCCGGAAATCGACGCAGTCTGTTCGCTCCCAGGGGCCTGCAACATCGCGGGTTCCGGCAGCTTAGCGTGCGAGAACGGCATCGGCACCACATCGCCCCTCGCCACGATCACGCGCTCGGTGCCCTCGGTGGCGTTGAACATACGGCTCGCGAAATCACCCGGCAAGCGGATACAGCCGTGGCTCGCGGGGTAGCCTGGCAGCGCGCCCTGATGCATCGCCACGCCCGACCACGTCAGCCGCTGCATGAACGGCATCGGCGCGCCGCTGTAGATGTTGGAGCGGTGATATTTGTTCTTCTGGATGATGTTGAAGATGCCGGTCGGCGTAGCATGGCCGCGCGCGCCCGACGAGATCGGCGCCTGCGCATAGATGCCGTCGTTTGAATAGGCGGTGACGCGCTGCTTGCCGATATTCACGACGAAGAACAACGGGCGGTTCAGCGGTGCAGGCGCGGGCGCTTCCACCTTTTGCTTCGGACGGTCGTAGGAGCGGTATCTCGTCCGCGCGTCGGCCGCGTCAAACGGCGCGAATGAGGCAGCGGCGAAGCAAGAGACAAGAGCAAGATCACGCCAGCGGGCGAAGGACGTACGAAGCGGGTTGTTCACGGGATCGGCCCCCCCAGCCGTAGCTCGACGCATCATGGTAAGCCTTTTCTTCGTTTCAGCGTCATGATCGAGCGACGGATTTGCGACGCATACAACCATGGGACGCCTTCACTAAAGGGTTCTCTATAAGGTTCATAAGGCCGCTGGAGTTACAATTCGGTGTGCGTTTGGATCGTCACGCGGTCGGCACCTCACCCGACCAGCGGTTCTGAAGCGAGCCCAGAAGCCAGTCGACTATGATGAGGACAGTTCCCAGAGTCAGAAAAAACGCGGAAAACAATAACCCGCTCCATAACACGCTGGTGTAGCCGCGCTCCGCTACGTTCAGGAATGGGTAGGGATAGAAGCCCGTCAAAGCTCCGTGAACGAGCGTCCAGACGAAGAAAATGGCTGGCGGGACGAGCCAACCCAACTGGTCCTTGAGGCGGAGTGTGCCTTTGGGAATGAGAATGAGCCAGTATCCGACGAAAACGGCCGGTACGACGAGATGAAGCGTTCGCTCGGCCAGAAATTCGATGCCCGACGGCGCGTACAGGTGCCGCAGGAGCGCCGCATAAACCGTGGCAACCACGATGATGTAAACGGCGAGCGCCGTATTCGCAGACGGCCGGTTCCATATGCGCGCGTCGGACGCGTTTGCGGCGGTTGCGCCGAGCAAAGCCGCAATGGCTAGATTGGTCAGGATCGTGAAATAGCTGAAGTAGTTGAGGATCGCGCCGCCGACGCTGTGACCGCCGGGGTGCGCGCGGTCGATCGCGAGATGAAGCTGGATGGCGAGCGCAGTTATGCACAAGGCGGCGACAAAGGTCGCGGTTAGCCGTCTCGCGAGCATCGGTCGAAGTCCTCCTTCGCAGATTGTCAGCCGGAGGACGAACAGCCGGGACGCGGCTTTGTGCCCTGTCCCGGCTCAATTTCTTGCGCGGCTCGAAGGTGGCCGTTAAGCCGCCGTGCCGCCCGACTGCGCATGCACGCGGTCGCGCTTGATGGCGAGCTTGTTCAGCGCCGACACATAGGCGCGCGCCGATGCAACCATCGTATCCGTATCCGCGCCGCGCCCGGTGACGGTCTTGCCGTTCTCTTCCAGCCGCACGCTCACTTCGGCCTGGGCGTCGGTGCCTTCGGTTACGGCATGCACCTGATACAGCGGCAGCCGTGCCTCATGCGGAACGATGGCCTTGATCGCGTTGAACGTCGCGTCCACCGGACCGTCGCCCGTCGCTTCCGCCGTTTCCTGCTTGCCGTTGACTTCCAGCGTGATCGTCGCCTTCTGCGGGCCGCTGGTTCCGGCGATGACCGTCAGCGCCAGCACCTTCACGCGGTCGTTCGCCTGCGCGATTTCCTGATCGACCAGCGCTTCGATGTCCTCGTCGTAGACGTGCTTCTTGCGGTCAGCCAACGCCTTGAAGCGCACGAACGCGTCCTCGAAGGCGTTGTCGCCCAACTCGTAGCCCAGATCGCGCAGCTTTTCGCGGAAGGCATGGCGGCCCGAATGCTTGCCCATGACGAGCGAACTGGCGCGCACGCCGACGCTTTCCGGCGTCATGATTTCGTATGTGGACGCGTTCTTCAGCACCCCGTCCTGATGGATGCCGGACTCATGTGCGAACGCATTCTTGCCGACGATGGCCTTGTTGTACTGCACCGGGAACGCGGTGACGGCCGAGACGAGGCGCGAGGCGCGCGCGATCATCGTGCTGTCGATGTTGGTCCAGTAGGGCATCACGTCGTTGCGCGTCTTGATCGCCATCACGACTTCTTCCAGCGCGGCGTTGCCTGCGCGCTCGCCGAGACCGTTGATCGTGCATTCGATCTGCCGCGCGCCCGCCTTCACGCCCGCCAGACTGTTCGCGACGGCCAGGCCGAGATCGTTATGGCAATGCGTGGAGAAGATGACATCGTCTGCGCCCGGAACACGTTCCTTCAACATCGTGATGATGTCCACGAACTCGTCCGGCACCGTGTAACCGACCGTGTCGGGGATGTTGATGGTGGTCGCGCCCGACTTGATGGCGGCTTCCACCACGCGGCACAGATAATCCGGCTCGGTGCGAGTTGCGTCCATCGCCGACCATTCGACATCGTCGATCAGGTTGCGCGCGCGAGTGACAGACATCACCACGGCCTCGTAAACCTGCTCGGCGCTCATTTGCAGCTGATATTGCCGGTGCAGCGGCGATGTGCCGATGAACGTGTGGATGCGGCCGCGCTTCGCATGGCGCACAGCTTCGCCCGCGCGGTCGATGTCCTTGGGGTTGGCGCGCGCCAGCCCGGCGATCACGGCGTTATTCGAGCGCTTTGCGATTTCGGCCACGGATTCGAAGTCGCCCACCGACGCGGCGGGGAAGCCAGCCTCGATGATGTCGACACCCATCTCGTCGAGGATTTCGGCGACCTGCATCTTCTCCTCGAAGTTCATGGTCGCGCCGGGACACTGCTCGCCGTCGCGCAGTGTGGTGTCGAAGATCAGGATGCGGTCTTTTTCGGAGCGGGCGGCGAAAGCGTCCGCGGAAGCGGGGGAATTGGAAACGGTCATCTAAAGGAGTCCTTACCTGGATGTGTGGAGCATATCACAAACCGGGCAAGACCTCTAATGGAGCGCCCAGGTTTTAACCCCCAAGCGCTCGCCCGTTCGCCGGACCGTCAGCGCTCAGGGGCAGATAAGGAGAAGGAGGCCGCTCGTCGCGGGGCGCATGCGTGCGCTTACACGGGACGGGGCAGAAGCCCGGGAGCCCGAAAAATGCGCGACAGACATGGCCATTGTGATTTCCATAGCGGTCATATCGCACATCTTCAGGCTCCGGACAAGCTCTACCAACGATCAATCACGGCGCGCTAGGACACAGGCGTGTCCTTATGGGGCCGATACTTCTCCGCTTCCAACTCTTCCAGCTTGTGATGGCCTTCCGAAAGGCGGTCCATGATCGCGAACAGAACGCCCGAAACGACGAAGGTGAGATGCAGCACGAGCCGCCAGATGATCTCTTCCTGATTGACGTTCTTGATGTTCACGAAGGTCTTCAGAAGCTCGATGCCGGAGATGGCGACGATCGTGCCCATCAGCTTGATCTTGAGATCGGAGAACGTGATGTGACCCATCCAGTCCGGGCGGTCCTCATGGTCGGTGATGTGCATCTTCGAGACGAAAATCTCGTAGCCTGCGAACACGATGATGAGCACGAGATTGGCCACCATCACGATGTCGACGAGCGACAGCACGGTGACGATCACCTTGCCGGTTTCGGCGCCGGCCAGCACCTCGGGCGCGAACTTGACGAACTCGCGCACGAACGTCACGAGCAGCAGCCCCAGCGAAACGACGAGGCCGAGATAGAACGGCGCGAGCAGCCAGCGGCTCGCAAAAATTCCCGATTCAAGAGCGTTTTCTATGCGCTTCATTAATCCTCCGATGGGTGGCGATCCCGGAACCGGACCGCGGGTGCGGGAAAACTCACACGCCGCTCCAGCAGATGCTTCACAGTGCATCTTGCGGCGACATGGCAATGCCTTAATATTCCTTTTTAGCGATGGCAGAATTTCGAGCCAGAAGCTAGTGTCCCGAATACGGAGTTCGTCAGACGTCGCGGCGGGCTTTTGAAAGGCTACGGATTTCGGACAGCACCAGCAAAGCCTACGTTTCTGATGTGGTTTCGGATTGTCGAGTTTCCAGGCGGGGTTCGTTCCGCCATGTGGCGAGCTTCAAATCCGCCTCCACGGGATGGGAACGGCAGATCATGCCGTGACTGACACAAAGAGGTTTCATGCGCATACCCTCCAACGGCCGGTCTGGCGGACTGCCTTCGTTCAGGTCGAAGCCCCTGTCATTCCTCCGGCTCGCGGCAAAGCGTCGGCGGCGTTTCCCGATCTTCCCGCTCAGGAAGCCGAAGCGGATTTACGGCAAGATCGGCAACCTCGAAGTGCGCCTTGCGCGCTCGGTCGCCGATATCAAGAAGGCGCAGCGCCTCCGTTTCGAAGTTTTCTACAAGGAGATGGCCGCCATCGCCGACGCGCGGACGCGCATCAAGAAGCGCGACGAGGATCAGTACGACCCGATCTGCGACCATCTGCTCGTTATCGACAAGGCGGTCGAGCGCACGGCGAAGCGGCCCTGGCCGAAGCGGTCGAAGGTGGTCGGCACCTATCGCGTGCTCCTTCAGGACGTCGCCGAAAAGAACCTGGGGTTCTACACGCAGGGCGAATACGACATCGCGCCCCTCGTCGAGAGGAAGCGCGCGACGCACAAATTCATGGAACTGGGCCGCTCCTGCGTGCTCAAGCCCTACCGCAACAAGCGCACTGTTGAGCTGCTATGGCAGGGCCTGTGGAATTACATCCGCGAGCAGCGCGCCAATGTCATGATCGGCTGCGCGAGCTTTCCCGGCACCGACCCGAAGGAGCATGCGCTTGCGCTCAGCTTCCTGCATCATTTCTCGCGCGCACCGGAGGATTGGCTCGTCTCGGCGCATCCCGACATCAAGGTCGACATGAACATGATCCCGAAGGAAGAGATCAACGCGAAGGAAGCGTTGAAGGGCATGCCGCCGCTCATCAAGGGTTATCTCCGCCTCGGCTGCTACATCGGCGACGGCGCGGTGGTAGACAAGCAATTCGGTACGACGGACGTGCTGATCGTGCTGCCGATGGAAGCGATCGACCAGCGCTATTTCTCGCATTTCGGCGCGCCCGACGAGACACCGGCGCAAGGGCGCAAGGGCCGCGCGGTTCATTAGGCGGCAGGCGGCGCGCTCGCGAGGGCGCTTTTTCATCCGCTGTGCGAACGGGGCGCGCGCTGAACGTGTGAGCCTCGCAGGCCGAAGCTAGGCAACGCGGGAAAAAGCGGAAACAGAGGGACACGCATGAAGGCTTTTTCGTCGCTCGGGGCCGTTCTGGCGCTCTGGCTCGGCGTGAGCTTCGCGCTGTGGCTTCTCTATCGCCTCTTCCGCAGTCACGACGGCTCGCGTCGCAAGGCGCTCGTCGATGACGCGCGCGCGCTGGTGGACGAGGGCGCGGAAATCCTTGCCGCGCTTCGCAGGCGTTCGCCCGCATCCCGCCGCATTGCGTCTTTCGAAACCGAGGAAGATGTGCGCGAGGATGTGCGCCGCCTTCTGAACGGCATCGAGGCGAACAGCGCCTATTTCGAGCGCGTCAACGCCGCGAAGAAGAAACTCCAGACCGCGTTCGACGTGGCGGATTTCGCGCCGCTTGCCGAGGTGCTGCAAATCAGGCGCGATTTCTGGGCGGCGTCCGAAATTTTCCTGATCGAGGATATTCGGCTGCTTGGGCCGGAACTCGCCGACGAGCACGCGCTCGAAACCTTCCGCGACGAGGCGCATGCGCTGCTTTTCCGCGATCCCGAAGCCGACTGGAACCCGAAAATTGCCGACACTGACCCCGTGGCGCTGCGTCTGTCGCTCGCGCGGCAGGAGGCCGAAGCCTTCGCGGGCCATATCGCCGGCATCATCGCGGCGGAACGCGAGCAAGGCCGCATGCCACGCCCGGCCGAAATCGCGGCGGTTCCGCTGTCGCTGTTCCGCGCGGTTGGCACGGTCTGGCGCGAAGGGCGGAGCATCGCGGTCGATGCGGCGGCCACGGCGCGGCGGTTCGCCCGCTCAGTCGGCGAGAAGGGCTTTGCGGCTGCGGCCGAGGAGTTGCGCCGCGCGCGCACCGACCTCCCGGGGCAATTCGCGAACGCCTTCGAACGTGCGGGGGGCCTTGCGCGGAAGGGCGGCGAGGGGCTGAAGCGGCATTACGAATTCGTGCTTGAAGCGCAGGAGCTTCGCGCGCGCTACGCGGAACTTCTCGCCCGCGCGCCGCATGTCAGCGAGAAGGGGCGGCAGTTCCTCGCGCGGCTCGAACTGGAGCGCCGCGCCGAGCAGTTCCGCGAGACCTCTGGCGGCGCGTCGGACTGGCTGCGCCAGCGCGTGGTGATCGGCATCGCGCTTCTCATTCGCGGGCTGCAATATATTCAGGCGAAGGTCACACCGCAGAAGAACAAGCAACTTGCCGTGCGTCCGTCGGCGGGTGAGCCTGCGCCGACGCGGACCGAAGCCGCCGCCGCGCCCGAGGCAGCGCCGGAGCCACTTCGCGCTCTGCTGATGCCAGCTTCCGCCTATGCGGGCGGCAATCGCGGGCGCGCTCAGAAATCGCCGTCGAAGCGAAGGGCGGCCGACGCAGAACCGCCTCGCGGGAAGCGCGGCGGCTCGCTGCTGGACCGCCTCGAAAGTGTCGGCGCGGAGCAGGACGGGGCCGCCGATGCAAGCGGCGGGCGGGCCGCGAAGCCTCAACCGGAAGGGAAGCCCGCAAAGAAAAAGGGCCACCATCTTTTCGGCTGACAAGGCAGGCGGCGCGCCATCCATTTCCCCACGGCGGTGGCAATGATAGGATGGTCCGCGATAATCCGAGCGCGAGACCCGCACGGCCCGAGGCGAACACGATGTTCCTGAACTTCTTCTACGAGTTGAAAAACGCCGGGCTACCGGTGAGCGTGAAGGAATATCTCACGCTGCTTTCGGCCGTGGATGCGGGCGTCGCGGGCAAGAAGATCGAACACTTCTATTATCTCTCCCGCGCCTCGCTCGTGAAGGACGAGCGCCATCTCGACAAGTTCGACCGCGTGTTCGGGCAGGTCTTCAAGGGCCTCGAAAGCGTCGGCGAAGGCATCGAGGCGGAGATCCCCGAGGACTGGCTGCGCAAGCTCACCGAACGCTTCCTCACCGACGAGGAAAAGGCGCAGGTCGAAGCGCTCGGCGGCTGGGACAAGATCATGGAGGAGCTGAGAAAGCGCCTCGACGAGCAGAAGGAGCGCCACGAAGGCGGCAGCAAGTGGATCGGCACGGGCGGAACATCGCCGTTTGGTGCGTATGGCTATAACCCCGAAGGCGTGCGCATTGGCCAGGACGGCAACCGCAATTTCCGCGCGGTGAAGGTTTGGGACAAGCGCGACTTCAAGGATCTCGACGGCGAAGTAGAACTCGGCACGCGCACCATCAAGCTCGCGCTTCGCAAGCTCCGCCGCTTCGCGCGGGCGGGCGCGGCCGAAGAACTCGACCTCGACGGCACGATCAAGGGCACGGCGCACAAGGGTTATCTCGACATCGCATTTCGCCCCGAACGGCGCAACACGGTGAAGGTGCTGCTGTTCTTCGATGTCGGCGGCTCGATGGACTACCACATCAAGGAGACGGAGGAGCTTTTCTCCGCCGCGCGCTCCGAATTCAAGCACATGGATTATTTCTACTTCCACAATTGCATCTATGAAGGCGTTTGGAAGAACAACGCGCGCCGCCACGCCGAGCGCGTGCCCACGTGGGACGTGATCCACACCTATCCGTCGGATTACAAGGTGATCTTCGTCGGCGACGCGGCGATGTCGCCGTATGAGATCGCGCTCGCGGGCGGGTCCGTGGAGCACTGGAACGAGGAAGCCGGGCAAGTGTGGATGCAGCGCATGCTCGACACGTTCAAGCACGCGGTCTGGCTCAACCCAACGCCCGAGCGCTACTGGAGCGAAACGCCGTCGCTGCAAATGATGCGGCAGATCGTGGAAGGCCGCATGTATCCTCTGACGCTCGACGGCATCGAGGCGGCCATCGCGGAACTGCTGCGGTAACGCGACGGCGCGCCGCGGGTGTCTCCCACATCGCGGAGGAACCAATCGGATTCGGCCCGGTTCACCCTTTATCGAATAATCCTCAAATCCGACGATGACCGCATCGCATCCGTCCGATAGCGAAGCGGTGAGGTATTTTTCGGAAAGGATCGCGAATGACAGGGGAAACGAAGACCCGCCTTGCGGTGATGGCGCTGGTTTACATGATGGTGAATGCCGTGCTGTTCGGCGCGGGGATGCTGCTCTTTCTGAACGGCGATTCGATCGGCCCGCACGATCAGGCGAGCACTGGCATCTGGACCATTGTTGCGGCGAGCTTCATCCTTGCCGCGCCGATCTCGTGGTGGCTGACGCCGAGGCTCAGGGCCCGGTACGGACGCCGCCGGGAGGAAGCACCTGCTTCCGACCCACGCACGGGCCGAGATCGCATGTGAAGCCCTTCTCCCAATGGATCGCTGGCGAATTTCCGTGCTGCGGGAACAGTGATCTTACCGCAGGGCGAGGGGAGGGCAGAATGCACGCCGCGAGCTTAGCAGCGAGCGCGAGCCGAAGCGGGCCTTCCTGTAGTGCGACGGCCAAAATTCAGCCGGACATAGGCATCCTTGCTGCCATCCAAAAGGCGTCAACGCCCCCTCGGGATCGGGGTCACGGTAATATCGCCATCCGTTGCTACGCTTGACGAGGTCGACGGGACGGCTTGCGGCGTGGAGGGCAATTTGGCGGGCGGCGTCGCGGGCGCATTCTGCACGGCCTGCGAGATGCGCTGAGCGAAGTTCGGATCGCCGCCTGCGCTGGGTGCCGTCGTAGGCGCCGCCGGGGCAGGAGCCACCGCCGACTTGCCGGCCTTGCTGCCGCTCGCATCCGCGCGCTTCGATGTCCGCTGCGTTTCCTCAAACTTGGCGATTTCCTCGCGCGAATACTCGGTCGCCTTGCACGAGCAGCCCTTCACGAAAACCTTGCGGTTCCGGAACGCGAAGGGTTGCGTCACATAGAGGCGACCGGACAGCGAAACCATCTGGTCCACGTCCTGGTCGGAGCGGTGATAATAAAGCTCGGCCGGGGACGCGCATTGCGACTGGCAGCGCTCCGCATCGGCTGGAAACTGGCTTTCGCTCGTGGCGGTCGAGATCGGATAATAGAAGCCGTCGCATTCGCGCACGCACAGCGTTCGGTAGGTTGACGCGCCGCCATAGGTCGGTGTCGTGGTCCAGGTCGAGCGCGGCGCGGCGGGTTCGGAATCCTCCTCGTTGCTGAAGAACGAGAAGATGGAATTGTCGCGCCTGCGCTGCGCATCATATTCGCGGGCGTATTGATCGCCGCAGCGGTTGCGCGCGAGGTCGGCCACGATGTCGTCATGGCGAGCGCGGGGGGCGCTGCCGCGCACGATGGCATCCCGCCGCGACTTCAACTGAGTGAGGTTGGCCTTCGCTTCCTGCACCTGCCGGTCGAGGTCGAGGCAGCGCGGCGTGCGACGTAGCGTCTTGCCGAACAGGAACATGTCTTCATAGCAGTCGGAGCGGTCGGCGTCGGACTGCGCGCGGCGAAACGCCATGTCGGCGTTGCGCATGTCGGCGTCGATCCTCGGCAATTGATCTTGCCCGGTGTTTGCCCCGCCGCCTGCAAGCTGCGCTTCGAGGTCGCGGCACCGCGGGTTTTGATTGCCATAGGTGGAAGCGGAGGGCGGCGCGCCATAGGGCTGGCCGTAAGGCGGCTGCTGCTGGCTCTGTCCGTAGGGTGCCGGGTTCTGGCCGTAAACGGGCTGCTGCTGCCCGTAAGGTGGCGCATCGTAACGGCCGGAACTGCCCCACTGCGCCGCGCTCTCCGTGGCACCGAACGCGAGCGTCACCGCCGCCCAGCAAAACAAGCTTACACCGCGAAAGAAAGTCGTCATATCACCTGCCGCCGATCGGGGCCGGGCGGCCCCTGCCTCGAAGTATTAGCCCCAGTTGCTGCCGTTCGCAAACCAGCCCTTGAGATTCACGCGAAATTTCACTGCAAAATCGGTGAGTCCCGCACTGTCCGGCTTGACCTCGTACAAATTTGCGGCAATGTTCGGATCATGAGACAAAATGTTTCCACCTGCAGCCGGTGCATTATTAACGCGAGCTAGAAAAACGCTGGCGCGGCACAGGATTTTTGTTTCAAAGACAAGCCCCGCCAGCAAGGGCCAGGGCTTATGAAGCTTAAGCTTTACAATACGCGGACGCGACGCAAGGAACTCTTCCGGCCCATAGACCCAAAGGCCGTGCGGATGTATGTGTGCGGACCGACCGTCTACGATTTCGCGCATATCGGCAATGCGCGCCCCGTCATCGTGTTCGACGTGCTGTTCCGGCTGCTGCGGCACATCTACGGTGCGGAGCATGTCATCTATGCCCGCAACATCACCGACGTCGATGACAAGATCAACGCGCGCGCGGCCGCCGAGGGCGTTTCGATTCGCGAGCTGACGGAGCGCACCGCCGCGCAATTTCACGCCGACGCTGCCGCCATCGGCGCGCTGCCGCCGACCATCGAGCCGCGCGCGACCGAGCATATCGCGGAGATGATTGCGCTGGTCGAGCGGCTGGTGGAGCGAGGCCACGCCTATGCGGCGGAAGGTCACGTGCTGTTCAACGTGCCGTCCGACGACGATTATGGCGGATTGTCCCGCCGCTCCGTCGACGACATGCGGGCGGGCGCGCGCGTCGAGGTTGCGCCCTACAAGCGCGATCCGATGGACTTCGTGCTGTGGAAGCCGAGCGAAGGCGCGGAACCGGGATGGGAAAGCCCGTGGGGCTTTGGTCGCCCCGGCTGGCATCTCGAATGCTCCGCCATGGCCGAAAAGCACCTCGGCACCGTGTTCGACATCCACGGCGGCGGCATCGATCTGCTCTTTCCGCATCACGAGAACGAGCTGGCGCAATCGACCTGCGCGCACGACACCGAAGTCATGGCGAATTACTGGGTGCACAACGGACATCTTCAGGTCGAAGGCCAGAAAATGTCGAAGTCGCTCGGCAATTTCATCACGATCCGCGACCTGCTGAAGGACTGGCCGGGCGACGTGATCCGCCTCAACATGCTGCGCACGCATTACCGTCAGCCGATGGATTGGACGGCGAAAGGGCTGGCCGAGAGCGACCAAATGTTGCGTCGCTGGCGCACGAATCTCTCGCACGAGGCTTCCGAAGACGATCTGGATAGCAAAGATTTCGCGGAGCTTGAGTTTTTTCGACGCGATCTCGCGGATGACCTTAACACCCCGATGGCTATCGCGGAAATCCATAAGATGGGGCCTTCCGGCCGAAAGTTCGCGCTCGATCTGCTCGGCCTCGGCGAACCGGCGGAAGACCCGCGCCTCATGGCTGTGGATGAAACCGGAATCGAGGCGCGAATTACCGCGCGGCTGGCGGCCCGCAAATCGAAGAACTGGGCGGAGGCAGATCGCATCCGCGACGAACTCGCCGCGATGGGCGTTGCGTTGATGGACGCGAAGAACCCCGCGACGGGCGAAATCGAAACGACCTGGGAAATCGCGCGCTAGACCTGCCCGCCGACCGGAAACGGGGCGAAGCTTGCAAAGCGTGCGCGATTTTCGGCGCTCCCGGCTGGCGAGGGGCGCATTCCTGTTTGATTGGGCAAGTTATGAAAAAGCGGCTGTATCTGTTCGACACCACGCTGCGCGATGGTGCGCAAACCCTCGGCGTCGATTTCTCGCTCGAAGACAAGCATCTCATCGCGAAGCGCCTCGACGTGCTCGGCATCGATTATATCGAGGGCGGCTATCCCGGCGCGAACCCGGTGGACACGGCGTTTTTCGAGGCGCCGCCGAAGCTTTCCGCGAAGCTCGTCGCCTTTGGCATGACGAAGCGCGCGGGCCGCTCCACCTCGAACGATCCCGGCTTCCAGCAACTTCTTTCGGCGAAGGCGGACGCGGTTTGTCTCGTTGCGAAGTCGTGGGATTTCCATGTTGACCTGCAACTCGGCATCACGCTCGATGAAAACCTCGACGCCATCCGCGCGTCGGTCGCGGCGGTGGTCGAGCGCGGGCGCGAAAGCATCATCGATTGCGAGCACTTCTTCGACGGCTACAAGGCGAACCCGGATTATGCGCTCGCCTGTGCGAAGGCGGCGTATGAGGCCGGCGCGCGCTGGGTGGTGCTATGCGACACGAACGGCGGCACGCTTCCGCACGAGGTCGCGAAGATTGTGGCGGCGGTGACGAGCGTGCTCCCCGGCGACCATATCGGCATCCACGCGCATAACGACACCGAGCAGGGCGTGGCGAATTCGCTCGCCTCCGTGCTTTCGGGCGCGTGTCAGATCCAGGGTACGCTGAACGGCCTCGGCGAGCGCTGCGGCAATGCGAACCTCACCTCGATCATCCCGACGCTGCTGCTGAAGGACGATTTCGCGGGCGTGTTCGAGACGCGCGTAACGCCCGCCGCGTTGAAGACGCTCACCTCCGTCTCGCGCCAGTTCGACGAACTCATGAACCGCCAGCCGAACCGCCACGCGCCCTATGTTGGCGAATCGGCCTTCGCGCATAAGGGCGGCATCCATGCCTCGGCGGTGAACAAGGAGCCGAAGTCCTACGAGCACGTGCCGCCGGAAAGCGTTGGAAATGCGCGCAAGTTGCTCGTTTCCAATCAGGCGGGGCGGTCGAACATCCTCGCTGAACTCGCCCGCATCGGCATGGAAGTGGCGAAGGACGATCCGCGCCTCGCCGCGCTCCTCGACGATGTGAAAATCCGCGAGGCGCAAGGGTATGCCTACGAGGCGGCCGACGCCTCCTTCGAACTTCTCGCGCGGCGCGCGCTTGGCGAGGTGCCCGATTACTTCGACGTGGACCAGTTCCGCGTCATGGTGGAGCGCCGCCACAATGCGAAAGGTGAGCTCGTCACCGTGTCCGAAGCCGTGGTCAAGGTGCGCATCGGCGACGACGTTCTTATGAACGCGGGCGAGGGCAACGGCCCGGTGCATGCGCTCGATCAGGCGCTGAGGAAGGATCTCGGCGCGTATCAGCCGAGCATTCAGGATCTCGAACTTGTGGATTTTCGCGTGCGTATCCTGACGGGCGGCACTGACGCGGTCACACGTGTGCTCATTGAGTGCCGCGAAAAGTCTACCGGCGAGCGCTGGTTCACAGTGGGGGTGTCGCCGAATATTGTCGACGCGTCGTTCGAGGCGCTGCTCGACTCGGTCAATTTCAAGCTTTTGAAAGACGGAGTGGCAGCAGTGGCGCGCACCGAGAGTGTGGTGCGGTTCGACGGTGCAGCCGTGCGCCGGAGCCAGGTGGAGCGAATTTGAAATGTTGCTCCACTGTGCGGAAGCCGTTCGTTTTGAATCGGATGGTCTTCCAAGGCGTATGGGCTGCGATCGGACGAATTGCCAATCTCTTTCGCTTGGGAGTGCGAGAATTTCTTCGAAGCTGCCGGATATAGTCCAATATCGGCCATTGCTCTAGGTCGATATGGACTGACGCGAGCTTGACAGATGCAAGAAAATTGTCGTCGCCGCTTGTCGTATCGAGTTGCGACGGCACGGAAGTGTTTAAGTTTTTTGAAAAAGCGCTAACGCCGTTACGGCGGCGGTAAAGCTAGGCCGAGAGGCCGGGCGCTTCTTCTGTACGGCGTATCGCCCCACGCGCGGCGCTGTTCGAGGGCGTTTCGCAAGGCGTCGGCGTCATAAGCAGCTTGATCGCACCGTCTGATAGGGGCGCGGGCGATTTCGGCGCAAGCCGAAGCAGCGACGAGCGCTTCAGGCTTGTCTACGGGGCGGTCGGATCAAAACCCTAACTGAGCCAAAGCTCAGCCTCGGCTTTGCCGGGCTCATCGGTCGCGGAGAGGCGGACCGAGAGAAAGTCCTCAACGTCGCTGCTTTCGAGTGCGTTTCTTTCCATGACCGGGGTCAGGAGCGTGGGCCGAAAGCCCAAGTTCACTCTGACCTCGGCATTGTCGATGTTCCGCTCAGGCATGGCTCTTTCCAATGTCATCCACGGCCTGCCTACTAACCGGATTCGAGAGAAAATGCATGCTTCCGCGACACTGCCAGCGCTTCTCACCGAAGGCCGTTGCACCAAAGTAACAGCCCCACGTAAGGTTTAACGATCACAAAAGGCGGGGGTGGCCGAAGCGCGCCCCCGCCGATTCAAATCAGGCGACTGCCTTGTTCATGCGATTCTCGATCAGATCCGACACCACGCCCGGTTCCGCCAGCGTGGACGTATCGCCGAGGTTCGAAAAGTCGTCCTCCGCGATCTTGCGCAGGATGCGACGCATGATCTTGCCGGAGCGCGTTTTCGGCAGGCCGGGCGCGAACTGGATGAGGTCCGGCGTCGCGATCGGCCCGATTTCCTGCCGCACCCAATTGCGCAATTCGGTGCGGAGCGCCTCGGTCGGCTCGATGCCTTCCATCAGGGTGACGTAGACATAGATACCCTGACCTTTCAGGCTGTGCGGATAGCCGACGCAGGCCGCTTCCGCCACCTTCGGGTGAGCCACGAGCGCCGACTCGACCTCGGCCGTCCCCATGCGGTGCCCCGCCACGTTGATCACGTCGTCGACGCGGCCGGTGATCCAGTAGTAGCCGTCCTCATCGCGGCGGCAGCCATCGCCCGTGAAATAGGTGCCCGGGTAGGCCGAGAAGTAGGTTTGGACGAAACGCGTGTGATCCTTGTAGACGGAGCGCATCTGGCCGGGCCATGAATCGGTGATGACGAGGTTGCCCTCTCCAGCGCCCTCGATCGGCTGCCCATCAGGCGTCACGAGTGCGGGCTTTATGCCGAAGAACGGCAGCGTGGCCGAGCCGGGCTTAAGGGCGATAGCACCGGGCAGAGCGCTGATGAGAATGCCGCCGGTTTCAGTCTGCCACCAGGTGTCGACGATGGGGCAACGTTCCTCGCCGACGACGTGGTAATACCATTCCCAAGCTTCGGGATTGATCGGCTCACCGACGCTACCAAGCAGTTTCAATGACTTGCGGCTCGTTTTCTTGACGAGTTCGTCCCCGGCGCCCATCAGCGCGCGAATCGCGGTTGGCGCTGTGTAGAACGTGTTCACCTGATGCTTGTCGATGACATCCCAGAAGCGCGATGCCGTGGGATAGTTTGGCACGCCCTCGAACATGACCGTCGTCGCGCCGTTGGCGAGCGGGCCGTAGAGGATGTAGCTGTGGCCGGTGACCCAGCCGACGTCTGCCGTGCACCAATAGATATCGCCATCCTTGTAATCGAAGATGTATTGGTGCGTCAGAGAAGCATAAACCAGATATCCGCCGGATGTGTGAAGCACGCCCTTCGGCTGGCCCGTCGAGCCCGACGTATAGAGAATGAACAGCGGGTCTTCCGCGTTGATCTCCTCCGGCGGGCAATCTGCAGAGACGGACTCCATTTCTTCCGCAAGCCAGTAATCCCGGCCGGGTGTCCAGCCGACCGTGCCATTGGTGCGTTTCACCACGAGCACGCGTTCCACGCTTGGGCACTTTTCAAGCGCTTTGTCGGCGTTCGCCTTGAGCGGAACCTTGCGGCCACCGCGCACGCCCTCGTCGGCCGTGATGACGACGCTCGAGTCGCAGTCGACAATGCGGCTCGCGAGGCTGTCCGGCGAGAACCCGCCGAAAACGACTGAATGGATTGCTCCGATGCGCGCGCAAGCGAGCATCGCATAGGCGGCCTCGGGGATCATCGGAAGGTAGATCGTGACGCGATCGCCCTTCTTGACGCCGTGCTTCTTGAGCACGTTCGCGAAGCGGCTGACGCGGTCATGTAGTTCTCGATACGTGACCTTGAGATCCAGATTCGGCTCGTCGCCTTCCCAAATGATGGCAATCTGGTCGCCACGAGTTTCGAGATGGCGGTCGATGCAGTTCGCGGCAACATTCAGCGAGCCGTCTTCGTACCACTTGATCGAGACGTTATGAGGATCGTATGAAGTGTTCTTGACCTTTGTAAACGGTTTGATCCAGTCGATGCGGGCGGCCTGTTCACCCCAGAAACCTTCGGGATCGCTGACGCTCTGCTCGTAGAGCGCGCGATACTTGTTTTCATCGATGTAGGCCGAGCTGCTCCAGGCCTCGGAGACTGGATAAATTTTGCCCGTCATGTCGTCCTCCACAATCCGCTTTTTCAGCGTCATTTATGTTTGATTGCCCATCCTAGGGCAAGTTGCGCAAAGGTCGAACACCCGAAGAGCTGAAGCGTCGTTCAATTGCATGTGGAGAACCCGCAGACGCGGCAGGCACGGCATCCTTCCTGCGAAATCATCCCCGGCGCCCCGCATCTCGGGCAGAAATTCGTCAGGTATATCCCGCCCTCCTGCACGCTATCGTCTCCCGGCGGCGACGGTACGGCACGCGCAAGTTCGGAAGCCCCGCCATGAAAGCCGATATGGATGAAATGCCGCTCGACGATGTCGCCTATTGCAGCGAGGAGGCTCGGCACGTAACGCCCCTCCATCCAGGCGCCGCCGCGCGGATCGAACACAGCCTTGAGTTCCTCCACCACGAAGCTCACGTCACCGCCGCGCCGAAAAATGGCGCTTATCATGCGCGTGAGCGCGACTGTCCACGCGTAGTGCTCCAGATTCTTGGAATTGATGAATATTTCGAAGGGCCGGCGCTCGCCGTTCTCGATGCTGTCGTTGATGGTTACATAGATGGCGTGGTCCGAGCCCGGCCATTTCAGCTTGTAGGTGAAGCCCGAAAGCACCGGTTCGCGCAAGCGAGGTATCGGTTCTATGGAGTGTCCCTCGCGCGCCACGGCGGCAGCGAGTGGAAGCGCGGGCTGGGCGGGCGGCTCTTCGGTGGAAGCGGGCGTGAGAACTTCCCCCGTCACTGCGTTGGGGCGATACGCGGTGCAGCCCTTCAAACCCAGGCGATATGCGTCGGCATACAACATTTCAAAGTCCTCGAACGGGATGGACGCCGGACAATTGACCGTTTTGGATATTGAAGCGTCGACATGCCGCTGGAGCGCAGCCTGCATTTCAAGGTGTTGAGCGGGCGTCAGTTCGCGCGCCGCGACGAACGCGGGCGGCAGCGGCTCGCTGCCTTGCCTTTCGCGGAAGATCCGTACGGCGTAATCTTCAACCGTTTCGTGTCGCGCGGAACCATCCGGCTGGAGCACCCGCCTGCTGAACTCGAAATCGAAAACGGGTTCGACGCCGCTGGAGACATTGCCCGCCAGAAGCGAAATCGTGCCCGTGGGAGCGATCGAGGTCAGAACGCCGTTTCGGATGCCATGTTGCCGGATGGCCTTTTGCAGCGGTGGCGGAAGCGAGGCGGGGAACGGGCGCGCGAGGAAAGCCTCGGCGTCGAACAGGGGAAAAGCGCCCTTTTCTTTCGCGAGTGCCGCGCTGGCCTCGTAAGCGAGCTCCGAAATGCGCGCCATCCACGACGCCGCGAGTGCGCGCCCGCTTTCCTCGCCATAATGCGCGCCACAAAAGATCAGCGCGTCTGCAAGCCCCGTGACGCCAAGGCCGATGCGCCGCTTCGCCTTCGCTTCGCGTTCCTGCGATGGCAGCGGGTAGCGCGACACGTCGATGATGTTGTCGAGAAGCCGCACGGCGACGGGCACAAGCCTTTCAAGGCGCGCCTCGTCAAGCCGGGCCTCGGGTTCAAAGGGCTTTTCGATCAGCGCGGCGAGGTTGATTGACCCGAGAAGACAGGCGCCGTAAGGCGGCAAGGGCTGCTCGCCGCAAGGGTTTGTTGCCGAGATCGTCTCGCACCACGCAAGATTGTTGGCGGCGTTGACGCGGTCGATGAAGATGACGCCCGGCTCCGCATAGTCGTAAGCGCTGCGCATGATCTTCAGCCACAGGCCGCGTGCGCTAACCTCGCGGAAAACGGTGCCTTCGAACGTGAGCGGCCAGCGCGCATCCGCCTTCACCGCCTCCATGAAAGCGTCTGTCACGAGCACCGAAAGATTGAAGTTTCGGAGCCGCGCAGGGTCCGCCTTCGCCTCGATGAAGGCTTCGATGTCGGGATGATCGCAGCGGAGCGTGCCCATCATGGCGCCGCGGCGCGATCCGGCGGACATGATCGTTCGGCACATCGCATCCCACACGTCCATGAAGCTGACCGGGCCGGACGCATCCGCGCCCACCCCCTTCACGGGCGCGCCCTTTGGCCGCAGCGTGGAGAAATCGTGGCCGATACCGCCGCCCTGCTGGAGCGTCAGCGCAGCCTCCCGGACATGCGCGAAGATCGAGCCCATATCGTCGCCGATCTCGCCCATGACGAAGCAATTGAACAAGGTGACGTCGCGGCCCGTGCCAGCTCCCGCGAGGATGCGTCCCGCCGGTATGAAGGCGAAATCCGCCATCGCATCCAGAAAGCGCTTCTCCCAATCTTTCTGGCTGGCTTCTTGTTCTGCCAATGCGGCCGCCCTTGCCACGCGGGCGAAAGTTTCCTCCACTGATTGCTCAGGTTCGCCATGGGCGGGCGTGTAACGATACTTGGCTTCCCATATCTGCCGGGAAATCGGGATCAGCATCGAAGCGTCCAAACCTTTTGATATACGCGTTACGATCCCCAAATGTTCCCCTTTTGTCCTGGAGTGTCAAGTCTGCCATGTGGATAAGTTGTTAACGAAACGTGAACGAAGGCACCAAACCGTGAAAAGGCGGCGCGGTGATTTATCGCGCCGCCTTTGTTGGTCACGCGCGGACTAAGTGGAGATTTGACCGCTTTTGATTTCGATCTTCTTCTGCGGCTTTATGTGATCGTCCTTCTTCGCCAGAGTAACCGTAAGCACACCGTTGTCGAAGGTCGCCTCGACCTTGTCCTCATCGATGGTGTCGGGTAGCGGGATCGTGCGCGTGAACGAGCCGAAGTTGCGCTCCTTCACGTAATAGTTTTCATGCTCCTCCGACTTCTCGCTTTTCTTCTCTCCGCTGATGCGAAGCTGCCCGTTGTGCACCGTCAGTTGCAGATCCTTCTCATCGATGCCGGGCAGTTCCGCTTTCACCACGAGTTCCTTGTCGGTCTCTTTCACGTCGAGAGACGGCGTCAGGCCGTGGCCTGCCGGAACGCCCTGCCGAAAACCGGCGAGTTGCGGAACTCCCGAGAGAAAGTTTTCGAAAAGCCTGTCCATTTCCGTTCGGAACGATTGAAACGGGTCTCCGTAGCGCGGGGGCGGGGCGCCACGACCTTTGCTCGAACCTTCGTCAGCCATCGTTCTCTCCTTGTCTGATGTGCTAACATTCCGAGATGGCCGCCTCATTCTTGAGGCGGTTCTTTTCTATATTTAAATCCGCATGCGATGTTTCAACCGGAGGGGCGCATCATGGCGTTTGCAACCAGCACCCGGCATAGCAACGCCGCCGTTTTCGCGGGGGAGCCGCGAACGCTGGCGCTTTCCGGCGGCCGCAAGCTCGCATGGTCTGAATATGGCGACGACGCGGGGCTGCCCGTCTTCGTCTTTCACGGGACGCCCGGATCGCGCCTCATGTATCGGCTGGCTGACGCGCCCGCGCGTAGGCTCGGCCTGCGCCTCATTTCACCCGACCGGCCTGGCTTCGGGGCATCGGACTTCCAGCCGGGGAGGAAGCTCGTCGACTGGCCGGGGGACGTGGCGGCGCTCGCGGATCGCCTAGGCATCGGGCGGTTCGCGGTGGCGGGCGTCTCGGGCGGTGGGCCTTATGCCGCTGCGTGCGCCGCACTTCTACCCGACCGCGTGATGGCCGCCGCGCTCGTCAGCCCTGTCGGTCCGATGTGCCCGCCCGAAGGCCCGGCAAATCTGCCGCGCGGCGAGGCGATCTTCTTTCGTTCCATGCCACACTATACGCTCGCGATGACGGGCGTCTTTTCGCTGAGCCGCGCGCTGTTCAAGGCCGCGCCGGACGCCATGTTTCGCGGGCTGATGCGCCGCGCGGGGCCAGCCGACGCGCCGATCCTGTCGCGGCCGGAGGTCAAGGCGAACGTGCTCGCGGGCGTGATCGAGGGCATCCGGCCGGGCATTCGCGGTGTCGTGCAGGAGTTCAGGATTTTCTCGGAGCGGTGGGACATTCCGTTCGAGGCGATCGAGGCGCCGTTCCTCCTCTGGCAGGGGCTGGCCGACCGGAACGTGCCGGTTTCGGCCGCGTTGCATCTCGGTGAGCTTGTGCCGCAATGCAGACCTGTTCGCGTTGTCGGCGCGGGTCATTACTGGATCTTCGATCACATGGAGGAGGTTCTCGGCGCGCTCAAGGACAGCATCACCGCTGCGTCGTAAGACGGGAAGGACGCCGCATGTTCCCGATCAAAGATTCGATCCGAATCCCGTTCGCGCCGGTCGTCACCTACGCCTTGATCCTCGTCAACGCGCTCGTCTTCTTTTACCAGTCGAGCCTCAGCCAGAGCGAGGCACACGCCTTCGCGATAGACTACGCGCTCATTCCGCGCCGGTATTTCGATCCGGTCTGGGCCGCCTATACAGGCCTTCCCGGCACCGATTATCTACCCTTCATTTCCGGCACCTTCATGCATGGCGGATGGTGGCACCTCATCCTCAACATGTGGATGCTGTTCATCTTCGGCGCGTCGCTTGAAGGGCGCGTGGGGCGCTGGCAGTTTCTTTGCTTCTACCTCCTTTGCGGTGTCTCCGCGAGCTACGTGCATGCGTGGTTCAACCAGCTTTCGGACGTGCCGACGCTTGGCGCGTCAGGGGCCATCGCGGGTGTGCTTGGCGGCTACGCCACCACGTTCCCGCGCGCGCGCCTCACGATCCTGATTCTGATCGTCGTCATTCCGCTGTTTTTCAGGGTGCCCGCCCTTTTCTTCGCGCTCGTTTGGTTCGGCTTTCAGTTCGCGCAGGGGTTCATCGACCTGTCGGGCGACGCGAATACGGGCGGCGGCATTGCGTGGTGGGCGCATATCGGCGGGTTTGCGGCGGGCGTGGCGCTGATCCCGCTTTGGCGCTTCGCCCCCGATCGAACCTATGACGAGGCGCAGCCGCCGCGTTTTCTGCCGCCGGTCGCGACCGCATCGCCAGACGCCGGGCGACCCTGGAAGCCCGGCCCGTGGGGATAAGCCTTTCGTCGCAGCGCGGCGCATGGACGCCTTGCGCATCTGTCCCCGTTTTGCCACAGTGGCGGAGAAAATTGCGGTTGAATACCTGCGTCATGCGGCACTGCTGGCAAGGACGCTGTCCCGGTAACTGTTAGAGAGATGCGGTGGAGATGACCGAAGAACAACCGATCGAACAAGGCGAGGCCATCGCTCAGACCTCCGATGAGGCAGTCACCCCCGTTGACCCGTATGAGTACAATGGCGTGAAATACTCGCCCATCACGTTCGCTGAATTCGCCGCTCACACGAAATATTCGTTGTTCGGGGTGCCGCGCTACAAATGGTCCGGCAAGCAGGTCGTCATTCTGTCCACCTTCAGCAAGCGCAACCTCAGTTTCTCGCGGAAGGATTTCGCGCGTCAGGACGATCGCATGGGCGAGTTCGCCTATCTGAAGCCGCCGACGGGCGGCGAGGCTGGCCCGGCGATTGCGTTTGCTCCCGGCTTCGACGATGCGTCATGGGCGAAGGCAGGCAAGGAATGGGACGCTTACGCGACGGCGAACGGCCTTACCGACGCGATTCCGCGTCTTTATTTCTATGGGACCGTCATTTTCGACCGGAAGGTTTTCCGCTCGCATTATCTGGCGCTTGACGGCATCCGCTTTGCCAGGGCCCACGCGGGCGAGCCTCTGACGGAATCCGCGAGCGTGGCGGCGTAGGCTTCTTCGACCGCCATGGCGAGCAGACATTTAAAAACCCCCTGTGAAAGCTGGGGGTTTTTGTATGTCCCATGCCGTCATCTTTTGCCGTTCACCTCGACTCTTTCCGACTTGGATCGAAGCATGACCGGCGTTCCTGACGCGCTGGATCCATCGGGGCTTGGGTAAGCAACCAGCGCGCGGGCGACGATCCTGCGTGGCGGCGAACATTTCAAATTAATCAGGTTGTTCACCGCTGGGCACGGGTGTCGCTTGAGGGCTATTCCTCTTCCTCGGCGCTATCCTGCTCACGCGCTTTCCCGCGGAACCCCGTCGCCAGCACGTATAGCTCTGGGCTTTCCGCCCGGCTCGCCTTCGGCTTGATGTGGCGCACGGTCGCGAAATCGCGCTTCAGCACGTCGAGCAGACTCTTCTCGCTGCCACCCTGAAACACTTTCGAGAGGAAAAAGCCGCCCGGAGCCATCACGCGCACGGCGAAGGCCAGCGCTTCCTCGGCGAGCCCCATGATGCGCAAATGGTCGGTCTGGCGGTGGCCCGTCGTGGGCGCGGCCATGTCGGACAGGACCGCGTTCGGGCGGCGGCCTGCCAGCATGTCGAGCAGACGTCCGTCGGCGACGGGATCGGTAAAATCCTGCTGGAGGATAGTCACGCCCGGGATCGCGTCGAAATCGAGATAGTCGAGCGCGACGACCGCGCCGCGCCCATCCGCCGCCTTCACGCGATTCGCCGCAACCTGGCTCCAGCCGCCGGGTGCGGCTCCAAGGTCGACGACAATGTCGCCGGGCTTCAGAAGCCCGTATTTCTCAGCGATCTCTTCGAGCTTGTAGGCGGCGCGACTTCGGTAGCCGTCACGCTTCGCCGCGGCGACATAAGGGTCGTTCAACTGCCGCTCAAGCCATTGCCGCTGCGAGGCCGTGCGCCCGCGCGTCTTCTTCAGCTTGATCTTAAAGGATCGGTCCGGATTTTGCTCTCGCTTCGTCATGCGCCGATAATGCCGGATCGAGACGAAGTTTGCCGACATTTTTTTCGCCGACGCCGCGCTCGCGTATGGCGTCTTCGGCGATCAGCGTTGCGAGGATGCCTTCGCGCAAGCCCCGGTCGGCGACACGCAGGGAATTCACCGGCCAGACGCGGATCATCGCTTCCATGATCGCGCAGCCCGCGAGGATGAGATCCGCCCGTTCCGCCCCGATGCAGGGCTGCGCCGCGCGCTCCGCCCAGTTCATCGCCGCGATGCGTTTCGACACGTCGCGGATGCTGTCGGTCGAGAGCCAGCAGCCATCGACCTTTGCGCGCGTGTATTCAGCGAGGCCCAGATAGACGCCCGCGATGGTCGTCACCGTGCCCGACGTGCCGAGCAGATGCGTATCGGCGCTTGCGATCTTCGCGCCGATACCGTTCACCCGGCTGAAGGGTTCAAGTTCCGCCTGCACGAAACGCACCATGTCCTCGAACTGGAAGCCCTCGGCACGGCTCGACCCGAAGCGTTCCGCGAGCGTCACCACGCCGAAGGGCAGGGACGTCCACGCCTCGATGCAATCCTGAATGCGGAGACGATCCTCAATGGAGATGCGCCGCGCGCGCCGCCCGGTCTTGAGGTTGAGCCAGACGAATTCCGACGAGCCGCCGCCGATATCGAAGATGAGCGCATAGTCGCTCTGCTTGTCGATGAGCGAGGCACAGCCCGATACGGCAAGGCGCGCTTCGGTCTCCCGGCCGATAATTTCGAGCGAGAGGCCCGTCTCACGCTTCACGCGGGCGATGAAGTCCGGCCCGTTCTTCGCGATCCGGCAGGCTTCCGTCGCCACGAGCCGCGAACGCGTCACGCCGCGCCGTGTCATCTTGGCGGAGCACACTTTGAGCGCTTCGATAGTGCGGGTGATGGCCTCTTCCGACAGCACGCCCGATATGCTGACCCCTTCGCCGAGCTTGATGATGCGCGAGAAGGCGTCGATCACGAAGAAGCCGCGACGCGAGGGCCGTGCGACGAGGAGGCGGCAATTGTTGGTGCCGAGGTCGAGCGCGCCGTAAATTGCGGACGAAGGGGCTTCCGTCACGTCGGAGCGTGAAACTTTCGCCGGACGATAGACCGGCGGATTAACCTTTATGGCTGACAGCGGGGAAGCCGTGGAGGCGCAAGCGGCGCTTGGAATAGGAAATGCGGTTCCGGCCGTTTCATCGCAGACGGCGGTATCCTGCTCTCCGAAAATGGCGCCGCCTCGCTCTCCGATGGCCAAACGAACCTCCGTCTGCGTTTTGTTTCGCAGATTGTGTTTTGCCGCCCCACTAACAGAGAAGACTAACAGTTTTTTTAGCATCCGCAAACGAAAGACGTGGCTGGCGACGAAGCCTGAAGCCGTCGCGCCGAAAGGCCGGCGTTAAAACTTCCTTACAATTTATCGATTGAGCGAATCGCCGCCTTCGATGAAAGAGGAATCGCAAAAATGATCCTGGCACGGAGGCATGTCATGGCCCGCGTGTTCTCTTGCGTCGCGATTTCGCTCATCCTGTCCGCCTGCGCTGCCGAAGCGCCACGGGCACCCGTCGCTGCGGTGGCACAAGCCCCCGCCGCCATTCCCGCGGACAGCCAGAAGGTCGTCGAAAATACGGTTACGCCGGAGCCGCCCAAGAGCATTCTTGCCTGTACCGGGCTGCCGCTCGCGGGCCGGAAGTGCGGTATCCCTAACATTTAACGGGCCAAGTGTGCGCGAGGCTGGTCAACCGTCCTGGCGGATCGTATCCCTTGGTCTGATGCGCCAAGGTTTCGGTTTTTCGACCCTGCGAATTACGATAAAAGCCGTAAAGATGTTGAAGAAAGCGTCATCACGGGCAGAACGCTTGCGGTCGATGTCCTGAAGAGGCACCGGACTTATTGGCTTCCGCTCGCGCTGACGGCGCTGCTCCGAGGGCCACCATGACCGCCGCCTACACGCAAAATCTCGACAAGACCCCCGCCAACCACCAGCCGCTGACGCCTCTCGGCTTCCTCGCGCGCGCCGCGCGGGTCTACCCGAACCACCCGGCCGTGGTGCATGGCGCGAAGACCTATACGTACGCCGAATTCTACGACCGCTCGCGGCGGCTGGCTTCGGCGCTGTCGAAGCTCGGCATCGGCAAGAATGACACCGTATCGGTGATGCTGCCGAACGTGCCCGCGATGCTCGATGCGAAGTACGGCGTGCCGATGGCGGGCGCGGTGCTCCACTCGATCAACACGCGCCTCGACGCGGCGAACATTGCGTTCATGCTCGACCATGCCGAAACGAAGGTGCTCATCACCGACACCGAATATGCGAAGGTCGTCGCCGAGGCGCTGAAGCTCTCGGAGCACAAGCCCGTCATCATCGACTATGCGGATACGGAGTTTCCGGGGCTCGGCGCGCGCCTCTCGGACGTCGAATATGAAGACTTCATCGCTGGCGGCGACCCCGAATTCGCCTGGAAAATGCCCGACGACGAATGGGATGCGATCTCGCTCAATTACACATCCGGCACCACCGGCAACCCGAAGGGCGTCGTCTATCACCATCGCGGCGCGTATCTGACGAGCCTCGGCAATACGCTCGCGGGCCAGATCGGCAAGCACCCGAACTATCTCTGGACGCTGCCGATGTTCCATTGCGACGGCTGGTGCTTCGGCTGGACGATTCCGCTCGTCGGCGGCACGCAGGTGTGCCTGCGCTATGTGCGCCCCGACGCGATCTGGGCCTCGCTTTACGAGAACGAGATCACACATCTTTGCGGCGCGCCCATCGTCATGTCGACGATCCTGAACGCGCCCGCCGATGCGAAGCGCAAGCTGAAGCAAAAGGTGCAATTCCTCACCGCAGCCGCTCCGCCGCCCGAGGCTGTGCTTGCCGAAATGCGCGAGGCGGGCTTCAACGTCACCCATGTTTACGGCCTGACGGAAACCTACGGCCCGTCTGTGGTGAACGAGTGGAAGGGCGAATGGGACGCGCTCGACGGCGGCGCACAGGCGCAGAAGAAGGCGCGGCAGGGCGTGCGCTACGTGCCGCTCGAAGACCTCAGCGTGATCGACCCGCTCACCATGCAGCACGTGCCCGCCGATGGCGAGACGCTCGGCGAAGTCATGTTTCGCGGCAATGTCGTCATGAAGGGCTACCTCAAGAACAAGGACGCCACCGACGACGCGCTCGCGGGCGGCTGGTTCCACTCGGGCGACCTCGGCGTGATGCACCCGGACGGCTACATCCAGCTGAAGGACCGCTCGAAGGACATCATCATATCGGGCGGCGAGAATATCTCGTCCATCGAGGTCGAGGACGTGCTGTTCAAGCATCCGGCCGTGCAGGCGGCCTCCGTGGTCGCGAAGCATGACGAGAAATGGGGCGAGACGCCCTGCGCCTTCATCGAGCTGAAGCCGGGCGCGACCGTGACGGCAGAGGAGATCATCGCGTGGTGCCGCCAGCATCTCGCGGCGTACAAGTGCCCGCGCCACGTGGTATTCAACGAACTGCCGAAGACGTCCACCGGCAAGATCCAGAAGTACATTCTGCGCGAGATGGCGAAATCCTGAGCCTCAAGAAAAGCCCTTCCGCCGGTTGGCGGAAGGGTGGTGTTTCAAGTCGCCCGGTGCGGCTTGGCGAAAACCGGTGCGGCGACACGGACTACCAACGGCGCCAGTAGTGTCGGCGATAGTAGTGGCGATGCGGCCGGTAATAGTAGCGATATCTGTACCGCGGATAATAATAGGTGCGATAGCGGGGATAGTAGTAATGCCTGCGATATACGCGATATCGCGGGTAATAGTAGCGGCGGTGGCGGTAATAGCGATAATAAACATTGACCGCCTCGGAAGCGACGGCTTCCGTTGAAACGGTCGCGGGCGCCGCAGGGGCGGCCGCGGCCGGTGCGATCAGCGCCGCGGCGACAAGCGCCAGCGCAGCAAAGACAGCTTTGATCATGTGTGCCTCGCCTGAAAGTCTCGAAGACTATAGACAAGGCAAAGCTTACCCTTTCTTACGATTCTATTCAACTCTGGCGTGCGACGGCCTGTGGCTCAGTCCAGCGTGAACACCATGCGCTCGCTACGGCTGCCGCCTTGCGCCCATGCCGCCGCGCCCTCCGCCATCGGAATCGGACTTACACCGACGGTTAGCCCGAGCTTCGTCGCTACCTTGAACGCCGCGCCAATGTCGGCCACCAACTCGCGATCCGACACGCTGCCGAGGCCGCTCCCCATAACCTGCAACCCTGTACTACGGAGGACCGCCGCCGGAAAGGTGATCGTGTGCCCGCTGATCGAGCCAATCTGCACGAACCGGATCGCAGGCGCGGCATGGCGTCGGCCCAGCGCTTCGACGGCCTTCAGGATCGCCTCTGACGACGCGCCCCAAAGATAATCGAGCACAATGCCGATCCCGTTCGATTCGATGCTGCGCCGAAACTCGCGGGCAAGCTCCTCCGGCGGGAGGGTGAGCGGAATGACCTCATCCGCGCCCGTCGCCGTGAGCTTTGCGAGCACGTCGGGATTTCGGCCTGTGACGATCACCTTGCCCGCGCCGAGATGCCTGGCGATCTTCACCGCAAGGCTGCCCGATGCACCTGTCGCCCCATTAATGAGCACCGCCTCGCCGGGCTGGATCGCCGCGCGTTGTATGAGCGCCGCCCATGACGACATCGCGGCGTTGGCGATGGAGGCAGCGGTGATGTCGCTGACATCGGCGGGAACTGGAACGCATAGCTCGGCGGGCGCGATGCTGCGCAAGGCGAATGCGCCGAACGGCCTGCGGCCCGCGAAGAAATAAACGCGGCTTCCATCGTCGAGCCGGCCAACACCGTCGATGCCCGCCACGAAGGGCACCGCTGTTGGGCTCGCATAATGCCTGCCGCTCGCCTGCATGCGCGCGAGATTGCTAAGCCCCGCCGCCGTAACATGCACAAGCACCTCGCCTTCGCCGGGCACGGGCTCCGCAAAATCCGTCCATTCCGGTGTCCGTTCGAAGTCGCTTACCACCAACGCTTTCATCCGCATGCCCTCTCTTTGCAGCGCGGTTCCTGCGCGGCGACGCAAAGCCGCCTGCGCCCCCGGCATCGACTCAGATCGCGACCTGCCGGCCGATCTCCACCACCCTGTCGACGGGCAGTCGGAAGAAGTCCGTCACCTGCGCAGCGTTGCGCTCCATGATGGAGAAGATATTTTCCTGCCAGCGCGGCAGCCCTTTGCCATCCTCGCGGGCGACGACCGTCTCGCGTCCGATGTAATAGGTCACGTCGTCGAGGTTGATGTCGTATCCACGCTCCTTGACGAGTTCGAGGATGGGCGGGATGTCCGGTCGCTCCATGAAGCCGTAATACACCATGGCGCGCCAGAAATTGTCATCCTCCGTCTCCACGTGGAGGCGATGCTCCGGGTTCACGAACGGCACGGGCTCGATGGACACATGGACCACCACCACCCGCTCGTGCAGCGCGCGATTATGCTTCACGTGCCACGCCATGACCGGGGGGACACCCTTCCTGGAGCGCGTCATGAAAACTGCCGTTCCCGGAACGCGCGGCACGCCCGTTTCCTTGAGTTCGGCAAGAAACTCGTGGATCGGCCGATATCTCGAAACGAGGACGGCCATGACGGCGCGCCGCCCTGAATGCCAGACCCACATCAGCCCCGCGACAATCGCGGCGAGCAGCAGAGGCACCCACGCGCCATCCAGCATCTTCGCCGAGTTGGCGATGACGAAGGCGCAGTCGACGATGATGAAGCAGCCCGCCAGCAGCGCGGAGAGCCGTGGGTCCCAGCCGAGATATTCGCGCATCGCGATGTAGAGCAGAAACGAGTCCATCAGCATGGTGGCGGACACGGCGATGCCATAGGCGGCGGCGAGGTTGTCAGCCTCGCGGAACGAGAGCGTCAGCCCGATGGTGACGACCATCATCGTCCAGTTCACGACGCCGATGTAAATTTGTCCGAAGCCCAGCGCGGACGTCTGCGTGATGTGGAGGCGCGGCAACCACCCGAGCTGGATGGCCTGACGCGTCATGGAGAAAGCGCCGGTAATCACGGCCTGACTGGCGACAATGGTGGCGATCGTCGCGAGGACGATCAGGGGGATGAGCAGTTCCCTCGGGCACAGCGCGTAGAAGGTGTTCTCGGCGATGGCGGTTCCATGCAGCACGAGCGCAGCCTGACCGGCATAGTTGAGAACGAGGCAGGGGAAGACGATGAAGAACCACGCCATCTGGATCGGCCGCCGCCCGAAATGGCCCATATCCGTATAGAGCGCCTCCGCGCCCGTGACGCAGAGGAACACGCCGCCGAGGATCAGGAACGACGTCAGGCCGCCTTCAAAGAGGTAATAGAGGCCGTATGCCGGGTTGATCGCGGCCAGCACGTCGGGGTTTTCCCAGATGCCGCCGATGCCGAGCAGGCCAAGTGTCACGAACCAGACGAGCATGATCGGCCCGAAAAGGCGGCCGATTGTGGCTGTGCCGCGCGGCTGAACAAGGAACAGCAGCACAAGAATGACGATGGTTGCGGGCAGAATGTACGGCTCGAAGCTATGCGCCTTGATGGCGAGGCCTTCGAGCGCGGACAGCACCGATATTGCGGGTGTTATGACGCCGTCGCCGTAGATGAGGGCAGCGCCCGCGAGGCCGACAATAACGACGAAGGTTCGCCTCTGCCGTTTGCCGCCGAGCCCCTTGCGACCGCCGCTCAAGAGCGCCATCAGCGCCATGATGCCGCCTTCGCCGTGGTTGTCCACGCGCATCGCCACGGCGATGTACTTCACCGACGTCACGATGATAAGCGTCCAGATGATGAGCGACAGCGACCCCAGCACCATGGCGCGGTCGACGACCTGATGGCCGCTCGCGGCGAGCACGATCTTGAGCGTATAAAGCGGACTCGTGCCGATATCGCCGAACACGACGCCAAGGGCCGCAAGAGCCATGGCTTTCGTATGTCCCTGAGGCGCTGCCGCGACGCCCTGCGGCTCCGCTGCGACCTGACCCTGGATATTCATCACCACCCGAGCTCTTGCGAATCTTTCACGAGCGGCGCAGCTTTATCAGGGATTTGAACCTCGTGCATCGTCAACTTTGCGAGCATGCCGCCGACGTCGATTTACGGCGCTGCAACGACAAGCGCCCAGAACCTCTTGAACTTCGTGTCCGGCTTGTACTCGAACGCGATGCCCATGTGTTTCGCGTCGGCCAATAGCAGGTTGCGGCTGTGCGGCGGGCTATGCTTCCAGCCGTCGATGATCTGAGCGACCGATGCCTGGCCAGCGCCGATGTTCTCGGCCGCGACGCGGTATCGATAGCCCGCCAGCGTCAGGCGCTTGCCGACATCCGCACCGCCGGGCCCGACGTGGGACATCTTGTCGGTCTTCGCCATGTTTTTCGCGAGGATATAGGCGGCTTCGGTCGCGTGCGGCTCCAGCGAGAGCGAGGGCAGCCCCTGCGACGCGCGGTAGTCGTTCACGAGGCGCAGCGCCTCGTTCGGATCGAGAACGTCCGGCTGCTCCCCGATTGGCGACTTCGATGCCGCCGCCGCGTCTCCTGAACTGAAGGCGGACGAGAAATTCGACCATATCCCGGAAATCCCGGAAGACGACCCCGAGCTTGAGGCGGTAGACGCCGCGACCGGCTCCGCAGCCATCGCGGTTTTGGGCGGCTCCGTATCGGAAAGGCCGCCGCCAAATCCTGACATTGAAGGCAGCGCGCCCGTTGCGGCGCATCCGCCAAGGCTCGCGAAAAACACGAACAAACCAAGAGTACGCCACATGACATCGGCCCCCGGAACAATGCCGATTATGTCAAATCGTGGTTAACGAACGCTTGACCCCCCACCGGCAAAGCCTGCGTAGCGCGCGATCTGGACAATATCATGTTTATTTGATCGAAGGAGGCGGCCGGGCGCGTTTCATCGCTCGTCTCGACGGCGAGACAGCACGCCGCTCGCATGCCGGTCCTAACGGTGTTAAATTGCCGGACCTTATAACCGGAGCCGTACATCTTCCATGCACAGAATCATTGACGGCGTTCTGCGTTTTCAGACAGAAATCCACGGCAAGCGACAGGAACTGTTCAGCGAACTCGGCGAACGCCAGAAGCCCTTCGCCGTGTTCATCGCCTGCTCCGACAGCCGCGTCGTGCCCGAGTTGCTCACCCAATGCGACCCGGGCGATATTTTCGTGATCCGCAACGCGGGCAACATCATCCCGTCCTATGGTCCCGCGTCTGGCGGAGTGTCTGCCAGCATCGAATATGCGGTTCAGGGGCTCGGCATTCCGAACCTCATCGTGTGCGGCCATTCGGACTGCGGCGCGATGAAAGCCATCCTCCGCGATGACAAGCTCGACAAGATGCCTGCTGTGGGCGCCTGGATCAAACACGCGGCCGCGGCGAAGCAGATCGTGGAGGCGCGCTTCTCGCCGGAGGAGGACGAAAAGAGGCGTTTGAATGCGCTCGTGCATGAGAACGTGCTGTGTCAGCTCCGCAATCTGGCGACGCATCCTGCGGTCGCGGCGAAGCTCGCGGCGGGACAGCTCAGCCTGCACGGCTGGGTCTATAATATCGACAGCGGGACGGTGGACACGTTCGACGCCGAAAAGCAGGAGTTTGTGACCCTGACGAGGGACTCGACCGCGCAGGCGACGCCGAAGCTCATCGTGCGGTACTCGCAGAAGAAGTAGCGCCGCGCGTCAGGCGCCTTTGCCGAACATACCGGGTCGAAGGCGTTCCCTCGACCCGGCGGAATATCGTCAGTCGATGCCTTCCTTGTCGAGGCCACCGATGTGGTACTGCGAGTAAAGCTCAAGCCCGAGCTTGTCCACGAGGCCGAGCTGCGTTTCGAGGAAGTCGATGTGCTCCTCCTCGTCGTGCATCAGCTTCTCGAACAGATCGCGCGAGACGTAATCCTGCACCGAATGCGAATAGGTCGCGGCTTCCTGATAAAGCGCACGCGCGCCGATCTCCGAGGCGAGGTCGGCCTCAAGTATTTCCTTCACGGTCTGGCCAATGCGGAGCGGGTCGAGCACCTGAAGGTTCGGGAAGCCATCGAGGAAAAGGATGCGCGCGGTAAGCTTGTCAGCGTGCTCCATCTCTTCGATCGATTCCTTGCGCCAGTACTTCGCAAGGGAGAGGAAGCCCCAATTGTCGAGCATGCGGTAATGCAGCCAGTACTGATTGATGGCAGTCAGTTCGGATCTGAGTCCCGCGTTCAGATATTCGATGACTTTGGGGTCGCCCTTCATTCTGTTCTCCGAGTGGTGAGGCAGGCTGGCTGCGGTGAGAATCGCAACGCGATCATGGAGGAGAATCTCGGATGGGCTCTTTCAAAATCAATGCTGGAAATGGAGTAATTCTAAACAGCTCACAGAAATTTCATCGCCAGTGCAAATGCCTAGAGCCCGCTCCGATGAGATTGCACGCAGCCGATCTGCAAACGGTTCACAGATCCGAACTGATCGCAACGGGCTTGGCCCGAGGAGCGAGGCGATTCCCGTCCGGGTAAAATAAGAAAACTGAGGGAGTGTCGGAAACGGCCAGCAGGCGACCGAAGCCCGGTCAGGCGACCTTGGCGACCGGCATTTGCTCCATCGGCTGCTCAGCTCTGCCGTCATCCATGGCGTCGCGCAGAGACCGGGTGCAGCGGCCGCACTTCGCGGTGCAGCCGAAATGCCGGTGCACCTGGCATGGCGTGCGCGGCGGGTTCGGGCTCGACATCGCCGACCGAACCGCCTCATCACTCAACACATTGCAGGAACAGATGATCATCGCGCCGATTATCTACATTTGACTTGCCTACATCGATTAAATACGCAAGCGCTCCTTGCTTCGCAATAAAAATCAGCACTTATAATCATTCTAAAGGACCAATACTCCGAACACGGCGAAGCAAGACTGAGCTTAGAGACAGAAGAAACGAAATTATAATAATTCTAAGTTGGGAAAGCTGCCGACATCTACGTCGTGGCCTTCACGACAAAAAGCCGACAAAAGGCATTCGCCGGCGCAAGGCGGGCGTCGATTTTAAAAAGAACAGCAAGGGCCGTGCCACGCTCGCGGCGGCGTCGGAAGGGAGCGAATCGGCAGGGCTGGGGGAAAGAGTGGCCGCGTCGGATCGGCAGCGCCCGCCGTCAAACGTCGACAGCCGCCTCTTCATAGGCGAGCGACGCCTCGAACCAAGCATCCTCGGCGGTCTTGAGATCCTTCAGCAACGCCGCGCGGTCGAGCGTCAGCGCGCGCGCCTTGTCCGGCTCCCGCTCATAAAGCGTGTGATCGGCGAGGCGCGCGTCGATGGTCGCCATTTTCTTCTGAAGATCGTGAACCCGCTTTTCGAGATCGGTCATCTGCTTCTTGAGCGGCGCGAGTTCGGCGCGACGCTGCGCGGTCTGGCGGCGCTCCTCCTCGCGGCTTTTCTTCGCTTCCGCAGGGCGGTCGCCACCGGAGCCCGAGCCGGTCTTCGCGGCCTGCCTCGCCGCCGCAAGGCTTTCCGCGCGGTAGCTTTCGAGGTCGCCGTCATAGGGCGCCACCGTGCCGTTGCGGACAACCCACAGGCGATCCACCGTCGCTTCCAGCAAATGCCGGTCATGGCTGATGAGAATCACCGCGCCTTCATAATCGTTCAGCGCGTGGATCAACTCCTCGCGGCTGTCGACGTCGAGATGGTTCGTCGGCTCGTCGAGAATGAGGAGATGCGGCGCGTGGAACGTGGCGAGCGCGAACAGAAGCCGCGCCTTCTCGCCGCCGGACAGCTTCTCCGACGCCGTATCGGCCTTGTCCGAGCCGAAGCCGATGGATGCCACCTTCGCGCGCTTCTGAGATTCGGTCGCGTCCGGCATGAGTTCGGCGATGTGATCGTAGGCCGAAAGCTTGGGGCGAAGCTCGTCGAGCTGATGCTGCGCGAAATAGCCGTAGTCGAGCTTGTTCGAGGCGCGGCGCTGGCCGTCCATGGGCGCGAGCTTCCCGCAAAGCAGCTTCGCGAGCGTGGACTTGCCGTTGCCGTTCGCGCCGAGCAGCCCCACGCGGTCGTCCGCGTCAAGGCGAAGCGTGACGCCGCGCAGAATGGGCCGTTCGGGATCGTAGCCGACGCTCGCGCTCTCGATGCGGATGAGCGGATTGCCGAGCGGTCGCTCCGGCGACGGGAAGCGGAACGGCACCACCTGCGAGTCGACCTCGGCGGCGATGGGCTGCAACTTCGCCAGCGCCTTGAGACGGCTTTGCGCCTGTTTCGCCTTCGTGGCCTTCGCGCGGAAACGTTCTACGAACGCCTCCATGTGGCGGCGCTGATCGTCCTGACTTTTCTTCAACTTCAGTTGCAGGCGCTGCTGCTCGCGGCGCGTTTCCTCGAAGCGGTCGTAGCCGCCGGAATAGAGCGAGAGGCGCTTTTCCGTCAGATGAAGGATGCTGTCGACCGCGTTGTTCAGCAAATCGCGGTCGTGGCTGACGATCAGCACAGTATAAGGGTAGCTCGCGATGAAGTCTTCGAGCCAGAGCACGCCTTCGAGGTCGAGATAGTTTGTCGGCTCGTCGAGAAGAAGGATGTCGGGTGCGGCAAACAACGCGCCCGCCAGCGCCACGCGCATGCGCCATCCGCCCGAAAATTCGCTGCACGACCGCTGCTGCGCCGCCTCGTCGAAGCCGAGGCCCGAAAGGATGCGGGCGGCGCGTGACGGCGCGGAATGCGCGTCGAGGTCCGCAAGGCGCGTGTGTATCTCGCTGATGCGGTGCGGATCGTGCGCTGTCTCGGCCTCGGCGGTCAGGGCCGCAAGCTCCGTATGTGCTGCGAGCACGGTGTCGAGCAGCGTCTCGGGGCCGCCCGGCGCTTCCTGCGAGACATGGGCGAGGCGCGCGTTCCTGGGCAAGCCGATGGTGCCGCCATCGGGCGCGATCTCGCCGGCGATCAGGCGGAGAAGCGTCGTCTTGCCGGTGCCGTTGCGGCCGACCAGACCAACCTTGTGGCCTTCCGGGATCGCCGCTGTGGCGTTCTCGAACAGCGGCCGTCCCTCGATGCGGTATGATAGTTCATTGATATGCAGCATGCGCCGACCATGCTGCGGTTACGGCGCTTTCGCAAGCCTTCTGCGCGCGAATGCAAAGCTCTGATCGCGCGCCGCGCTGCCGGTTCGGCGAGCCGATAGGGCAACGGGCTTGAACTCACCGTCACGAAAGTGGTTTATTGGCCACAGCAAGAAGCCCACAACACGCAAGTTTCGCCGCCGGGCGAGCAAAATCGTCCGGCCCTCACAATATTGAGCGGCATGTTATACCAGCCTCCATCCATAGAAACGTCCTCCAGCCGCAAACCGGCACCCAGCAGCGAGAGCTGGAAAAGCTTCGAAGTCTCGCCTGGCGATCCGGACACGCGGTTGCTCGTCCTGTGCGATCACGCGACGAACCTGATGCCGCCCGAATATGGCAAGCTCGGCCTCGACGACGTGCAACTCAACCGGCACATCGCCTATGACATCGGCGCGCTCGGGATCGCGCGCGAGATCGGCCGTCGCCTTCGCGCGACCGTCGTTTCGTCGCGCTTTTCGCGCCTGCTCATCGATCCCAATCGCGGCGAGGACGATCCGACGCTCATCATGCGCATTTCCGATGGCGCGGTCGTTCCCGGCAATACGCATGTCGATGATGCCGAGATGGAGCGGCGCATCGCGGCCTTCTTCCGGCCCTACCATGCCGCCGTCGCCGCCGAGATCGACGCCATGCTGGCGCGGGGGCAGATCCCTGTCATCTTCTCGATGCACAGCTTCACGAATGTCTGGCGTGGGGTTCCGCGCAAATGGCAAGCGGCCGTCTTGTGGGATAAAGACCCGCGCCTGCCCGTCCCCACGCTGAAACAGCTTCGCGAGCGCACGGGCTTCGAAATCGGCGACAACGAGCCTTATTCCGGGTTCCTGCGCAACGACACGATCTTCCGCCATGCGACGCTGCGCGGCCTGCCGAATGTGCTCGTGGAGGTGCGACAGGATCTCATCCGCGAGGAGGCCGGGCAGCTCGAATGGGCCGCGATCCTCGCCGACAGCCTCGCCGCGATCCTCGCCGATCCAGCGCATGCGGAGCCGCTCTCACGCCTCGAATATTATGAATCGCGCTCGGACGAAGAAGCTGACCGCGTGATGGAGCGCGTGGAAAAAGGCGATGTGGAAACTGCCAGCGGCGAGGAATAGCCAGCGACGCGGCTTCCATTTACAACCGGCGCGAGCAATCAAATCGCGGTTCCGTGTGTTCTCTTCGAAACCCTGTCATTCGGAGAAGGAGCACTCATGCCGTTGAAAGATACGTCACGCCGGGCCGTGGTTGGGGGCGTTGCGAGCGGACTGGCCGCCGCCGTCGCCGGACCGACGTTCGCGCAGAAAACGCAGCAGCCGCAGGCACAGGCGGGCGGCGGATCGCAGCCTCGCGGCCTTGTCGATCCGGTGGGTCTGCACCCCAAGCCGCCTTTCGAGAAGCAGCAGCAGCCCTGGCCCGGCCTCAACCGCGACATGACCCCGGTGCCTGATTGCGGCGAGAAATCCTATCGCGGCTCAGGGAGGCTCTCCGGCCGCAAGGCGCTCGTGACCGGCGGCGACTCCGGGATCGGGCGGGCCGCCGCCATCGCATTCGCCCGCGAGGGTGCCGACGTCGCCATCAACTATCTCCCTTATGAAGAGCCGGACGCGCGCGATGTGGCCGATCTGATTCGCGAGGCGGGCCGCAAGGCTGTCCTGATCCCCGGCGACATCAAGGACGAGGCCTTTTGCGAGCGGCTCGTAAGCGAGGCGACGGAGAAGCTCGGCGGTCTCGACATCTTGGTGAACAACGCCGCGCGTCAGTTTGCGAGGGATAGCCTTGAAGACCTCACCACGGCGGAGTTCGACGAGACGTTCAAGACCAACGTCTACGCCATGTTCTGGATCACGAAGGCCGCGCTGGCGCACATGAAGCCCGGCTCGTCCATCATCAATACGACGTCGGTCAACGCCTACGATCCCTCGCCGCACATCCTGGATTATGCGACGACAAAAGGCGCGATCATGATTTTCACGAAGGGCTTGGCGAAGCAACTTGCGCCGCGTGGCATCCGCGTAAACGGCGTTGCGCCGGGGCCGGTGTGGACGCCGCTACAGGTCACAGGCGGGCAGTTTCGCGAAGACCTCCCGGAATTCGGGGCGAACACGCCGATGGGGCGACCTGGGCAGCCGGGCGAACTCGCTTCGCTCTACGTGCTGCTGGCGTCAGGCGAGCCGAGTTATTCGACGGGCCAGATTTTCGGCGCGGTCGGCGGTCGCGGCGGACCGTAACGCCTCGTGCTGATTGTTGGGCCAGCGTCAGCCGATACGCTGGCTGAGTCGCGGCCGATGCAACCCTCACCTCGCCCGTGTCCACAGCCGCAACCGAAAGGTGGACGGCCTGCGCTGCCACGTTGAATGCGCAATCGCGCCGCTATAGTCTCGCGCCTCAAATCAGGCTTGGGGCGCGCGGGGTGCGCTGAGCCTTGAAACAGCGTGATTTTCGCCGTGAGCCAGGCTTGCGGCGGGGGAACAGGAGAGCGGCGTGGACGACGCATCAGGGTTCGACGGCGGAGCGGATATCGGCGCCAGCGGCGGCAGCATCGACAAGTCGGCGAAGGAGCAGCTCCGCACGGTCGTCGAGCGCATCGAGCGGCTCGAAGAGGAGAAGGCTGCGCTCGCGGGCGACATCAAGGACATCTACGCCGAGGCCAAGGCGAACGGCTTCGACACCAAAGCGCTGCGGAAGATCATTTCGCTCCGCAAGAAGGACGCGTCCGAGCGGCAAACCGAGGAAGCCATCCTCGCGACGTATATGCACGCCCTCGGCATGCTCGAATAGCGGCGGGGGGAGCGTCTTTCCCGCTAGCGGGCGCGGATCGCTACGGACGCCGCTCGCCGCCGGAAAACACGGCCTTCGCTATGATGCGGCCCGCGTTCGCAGCCTGCGTGCGGAGTTTCCGCCAGTCGAAGCCCTTGTCGATGTCCTGAAGCGTGCGCACGAGTTGCGCGCGCTGCGCCTCGGGCATCTTCTCCGTGATCGCAGCCCAGATCGCATCGACATTATAGAGGCCCACGCCCGTGTCGAGACAGGCCGGGATTGTGTCCTCGGCAGCGAACCCCAGGTCCGCATCCGCCGCTTCGACCGCGCCCCGGATCGAGGCCGCCTTCGCGTTCGACGCGTCGTCGAGATCGTAGGGCGGCGACCATTCCCGCGCGGGCCGCAGCCGATCCACATGGCTCAGCACGAACAGCATGGGCGGGCGGCGACGGTTCGGCCGCTCGGCGAAATGCGCGCGGATGGCTTCGAGCGCGCGGGCGTCGAGGTCGCGATCCGGCCGCACGGCGCTCGCGACCCACAGGATGAGATCCGCGTTCGCCGCTTCCTCCACAAGCGCCTGCAACGGCTGGTCCGGGCTGTCGAGGCCGGGGCTGTCGAGCAGCAGCGCCTGCGGCACGCCCTCGCGCTTCAGTTCGTAAGCCGTGAAGCCGTTCGTCAGCGGAAGCACGTCGGACCCGGCGCGGATTTCGGCGAGAAGCGCATTCACGAGGCTCGACTTGCCCGCATTCACCTGACCGCCGATGAGAAGACGCAACGGCTCGGCCTCTACTTTCGATGCGGCGCGGCGGTCGCGCTCCGTGGCTTCCGTCACATGCGCCTGAAGGTCTTCCGGCTCGACGCGCAGGCGCCCGCCGTAGAGGTCGATGGCGGCGCGGCCGACCTCTTTCACGTAGGCCCGCGCGAGACGCTTGGCGAGTTCCTCTCGCCCCCAGCGATACATCTGGTTCGACATGCGCTCGCGCAGCTCCTGCGTGACCGCCGCTGCCGGGTTCAACATGCGAATGATGCGCCAGATGTCGTAGCCCTTCTGCGCCACGTCGATCAGCGAGCGATACTCATAGATTCGGATCACTTGACCGATGGTGAGCTTGTCGCCGAGCGGGATGTTGTCGGCGACGACGGGTTTGAGGCGCACGGCGACCTGCTCGATGATCGTCAGCGCCTCGGGCGCGGTGAACTCCCAAAGCGGATTTTCCTGTTCCGGGTGAAGCTTCCGGGCGGCGGCGTCGATGGTGCGCTTTCCGAGCGCCCAGAACGCCGCCCAACTTGTCAGGTCGTCCACCTTTACCGTGTCGGCCACTTCGAGCACTGCATCCCACGCCTGATTTTCGCGCGGGGTCCAGGTATCGGCGGCGGCGTCCTCGGGAAGCTCTACGTCGCGCGGCGCTCGGAGCGGGATGTCGAGGCGGCGGAACATGGCGAGCTGGAACAGGAAGGCGAGGCCGACGAAGGCGAATGCGCCCGCGACCCAGTAGAGCGCGTAGCCCTTTTCCCACAGCCACAGGCCGCCAAGCGGGATCAGCGTCAGCGAGGGGAGCACGAAGCACAGCGCGACCAGCGCGAAGCGAAGCCATATCAGATTGTCCTTGCGGCCGCTCATGCAGGCGCGCCTTCGGGCTTGCTGTCGGCTTCCGCCTTCTTTCGAAACCGGAATGCCTCCGACAGCGCAGCGGCGTAGGCTTCGGCCACGCCTTTCGGGTCGCTCTGTCCCAAACGCTGGCGTGCAAGGAAATAGCACGCAGCCTTGCCGATGGCGAAGGTGGTGGCGAAGCTCGTAGCAGCAGCAGCAGCAGCCCCCGCCGTCTGCCCGTAGACCGGGATGAGCTTCGCAAGCTGGCGCGCGCCAAACGCTGCGGCCATGCGCGTCACCACGCCGGCGCCGAGGCATGCGCCGAATTCAGACAATGTGCGACGGTTCCATTCCACGCCGTAGATCCGGGCGAGGCTGTGCAGCATCTTCGCCTGCACGGCGGGCACCGCGACCGCGCCTGCCAGCGGGACCACGTCGGCAGCGGCGGCGGCGCTGGAATAGCCGACAATATGCGGATGCGCTTCGTTCGAGAACGAGTCTCCGGCCCTTGTGCTGCCGTCCTTCAAGGCGGCGACAATGCCGGCGGGCGCGGCCTTTTCGAGCGCGGCGAGTAGCTGGGGTAGGCCGTAATTCACCGGCTCGAAGCCGTCGTCGGGTTGGGTGAAATCGATGGGTACGAACAGCAGGAGGCCATCGCCGGGCAAATCGGCAAACAGTGCGCGCTGGTGGGCGAGGCTTCTGGCGAGGTCCGGCGGTACGGGGCCGATGACTTCGAGCGCCGCGCCCGGCTCGCCGTAGGGATAGGCGGCGGGATGGCCTTCGCCCGTTTTGTAGGCATCGTGCAGCGTGGTCTGTGCCACAACGACCGGCCAGCCGGGGTGCCGCGCGCGCGCCGCCTTCACAGCATTCAACACCGCGTCCTGTTGCGGATCGAGCGCCTTCATGACCGCGAGGATCAGATGCGCCTGGCTTTCATGCACGGCGATGTCTTCTGCCGGATCGTAACCCGCCTCGCCGAGGCCGCGCGTGTCGAGAAAGCGGATCACGGGCGCGTCGGACGGGAAATCGAAGATCTGCGCGGTCCGCGTGCATGGCTTGTAGCCTTGCCCAACCTCCGCCGCCGTGACGCCCGTTAGCGCGCGCACGATAGATGTCTTGCCGGATTGGACCTTGCCGATGAGCCAGATGACGGGCGCCCTGCTTTTCGCAAGCTCCGCCACGCGCTCGTCGGACGGCGCGCTCGCTGCCTGCGGCGTGAGCACATTGTCGCGCACTGCCCTCAAACTGCGGGAGAAGGTGCCTTCAAATTCTTCACGCCAGGTCATCGCCGCCGATTCTGCCCATAAAGCGAGCTATCGATTTAACCCATGAAACACCCTGCGAAGCGGTGTTTTCTTAAGGATGCGCGCTATTATATAGGGAGTAGCGACGCCGTTACAGGCCCGGCGCACTGGATCTTCTGTGACGAGTTCGCCCGCAGGCGCGGCGGGTGTTTCGCTACGCTCGCGGGCCATTGCAGACTTGTCACGGTTCCAAAATTCTGGCACGCTTCCACTGTTGGCGCGATAGCCTGGGCAACGCTCGGCCCGTGAACCATTTGTTTAGCGAAACAAATGCGTTTCGGGATCGAGCTTTTGCGTGCCTGAATGATAACTGGGCAGGGGACGAGAAAATGACGACGGGCGGCATTGACAGCGGGAATTACGGAAGCGAAGCGGCCAAGACCGCAACGCGAAAACATCGCCGCTGATAGCCGCGCGCGCGGCACGGTTCGATAGCGCGCTCGATGAACGACATAGAACCGACTCCTCATTAAAAATCCCTTGCGAATACCTAGAGCCATGACCGATACCGCGATGCCTTCCTGTGACAGCTCCCATTCCGCCCACGGCTTTCCCGAGCCTCAGGGGCTTTATCATCCCTCGCGTGAGCATGACGCCTGCGGTCTTGGCCTCATCGCCAATATCAAGGGCGTAAAGAGCCACGCAATCGTGCAGGACGCGCTCAAGATCCTGCTCAACCTCGAACATCGCGGTGCGGTCGGCGCTGACCCTCTCGCGGGCGACGGCGCTGGCATTCTCGTGCAGCTCCCGCACGATTTCTTCGTCGCGGAAGGCGAACGGATCGGCTTCAAGCTGCCGCAGCCCGGATATTATGGCGTCGGCCAGCTCTTCATGCCGCAGAACGCCGAGGTTCGCGCGAAGTGCGAAACCGTCGTGGAAACGGTGCTCGCCGAGCAGGGGCTGCCGTTCATCGGCTGGCGCGACGTGCCGGTCAATAATGAGTCGCTGCCCGAGATCGTGACCGCGACCGAGCCGTTCCAGCGGCAGGTGTTCATCGGCCGCCCGCATTGCATCTCCGACGAGAGCGCCTTCGAGCGCGCGCTTTACGTGGCGCGGCGCATCATCTCGAACCGCGTTCGCGCGGAAGTCGGCGTCGACATCAACTTCTATCCCGTTTCGTGCTCCTGCCGGACCATCGTCTACAAGGGCATGTTCCTGTCGTACCAACTCGGCGAATATTACAACGACCTGCATCATCCGCTGTTCGCTTCGGCGCTGGCGCTCGTACATCAGCGCTTCTCCACGAACACCTTCCCGTCGTGGAAGCTCGCGCACCCGTATCGCATGGTCTGCCACAATGGCGAGATCAACACGCTGCGCGGCAACGTGAACTGGATGGCGGCCCGGCAGGCGAGCGTTTCGTCCCCGCTGTTTGGCGGCGAGATTCAGAAGCTTTGGCCGATTTCCTATGAGGGCCAGTCCGACACCGCGTGCTTCGACAACGCGCTCGAATTTCTGTTGCAGGGCGGCTATAGCCTCGCGCACGCCATGATGCTGCTGATCCCCGAAGCCTGGGGCGGCAACGCGCTCATGGACGAAAAGCGGCACGCCTTTTACGAATATCATGCCTCACTCATGGAGCCGTGGGACGGCCCGGCGGCCATCGCATTCACGGACGGCAAGCAGGTCGGCGCAACGCTCGACCGTAATGGCCTTCGCCCGGCGCGCTACATCGTGACCACCGACGACCGTGTCATCCTCGCGTCCGAAGCGGGCACGCTGCAGGTGCCGGAAGAGAAGATCGTCCACAAGTGGCGGCTTCAGCCCGGCAAGATGCTGCTGATCGACCTCGAAGAAGGCCGCATCATCTCCGACGACGAGATCAAGACCGAACTCGCCAGCATGCGCCCTTATCAGGAGTGGCTGAAGCACGGTCAGGTGCGCGTCGAAAATCTGCCGGCTGCCGCGCCGTCGCAGTCGAAGACGAACGTGGCGCTGCTCGACCGTCAGCAGGCGTTCGGCTACACGCAGGAAAGCTGGAAATTCCTTCTTGCGCCGATGATCGAGACCGGGCAGGAAGCCATCGGCTCGATGGGCACCGACACGCCCATTTCCGCGCTCTCGTCGCGGCCGAAGCTGCTCCACACCTATTTCAAGCAGAACTTTGCGCAGGTCACGAACCCGCCCATCGACCCGATCCGCGAGGAACTGGTCATGAGCCTTGTGTCGTTCATCGGCCCGCGCCCGAATATCCTCGACCTGCACGGCACGTGGAAGCTGAAGCGGCTCGAAGTCTCGCAGCCGATCCTGACGAACGAGGATCTGGAGCGTATCCGCCACATCGCGGATCACCCCGACACGCCGTTCCGCACCATCACGCTCGACGCAACTTACGGCGCGGACCTCGGCGCGCCCGGCATGGAACGCGCGCTCGACCTCCTTTGCAAGCGCGCGGAAACCTCCGTCCTTCAGGGTTGGAACATCATCATCGTGTCCGACCGCGAGGCGGGGCCTGACAGCATCCCGATCCCGAGCCTTCTCGCGACGAGCGCTGTGCATCATCACCTCATCCGCAAGGGCCTGCGCACGTCCGTCGGCCTCGTGGTCGAAACGGCCGAGGCGCACGAGATCCATCAGTTCGCGGTGCTCGCGGGCTTCGGCGCGGAAGCCATCAACCCGTATCTCGCTTTCGAGACGATCGAGGCGAAGCTCGGCGAATTTTCAAAGCCGATCCCGAAGAAGGAAGCCGAGAAGCGCTATGTGAAGGCCATCGGCAAGGGCCTGATGAAGGTGATGTCCAAGATGGGCATCTCCACCTATCAGTCCTATTGCGGTGCGCAGATCTTCGACGCTGTGGGGCTTCGCTCGGACTTCGTGAACAAGTATTTCACCGGCACGCAGACCGCCATCGAGGGCGTCGGGCTGGAAGAGATCGCGCGCGAAACCGCCGAGCGTCATCGCCTTGCCTTCTCCGACGCGCCCGTGCTCAAGAGCGCGCTCGATGTCGGCGGCGAATACGCCTATCGCGTGCGCGGCGAGGATCACGTCTGGACGCCCGACACCGTGGGCGATCTCCAGCATGCGGTGCGCGGCAATCTGCCGGATAAGTATCGCTCGTTCGCGAAGAGCATCAACGAGCAGGCCGAGCGCCTGATGACCATTCGCGGCCTGTTCCGCATCAAGGACGCGGGCGAACTCGGGCGCGCGCCGGTGCCGGTCGAAGAAGTGGAACCGGCCGTCGAGATCGTGAAGCGCTTTGCCACCGGCGCGATGTCCTTCGGCTCGATCAGCCGCGAGGCGCATACGACGCTCGCCATCGCCATGAACCGCATCGGCGGCAAGTCAAACACGGGCGAAGGCGGCGAGGAAGCCGACCGTTTCAAGCCGCTTCCGAGCGGCGACAGCATGCGCTCCGCCATCAAGCAGGTGGCGTCGGGCCGTTTCGGTGTTACGACGGAATATCTCGTCAACTCCGACATGATGCAGATCAAGGTGGTGCAGGGCGCGAAGCCGGGCGAAGGCGGTCAGCTTCCGGGCCACAAGGTGGACGATACCATCGCGAAGGTGCGCCACTCGACGGCGGGCGTCGGCCTCATCTCGCCGCCGCCGCACCATGACATCTATTCTATCGAAGATCTGGCGCAGCTCATCTTCGACCTGAAGAACGTGAACCCCGAAGCCGACGTCAGCGTGAAGCTCGGCTCCGAGGTGGGCGTGGGCACGGTTGCGGCGGGCGTCGCGAAAGCGCGCGCGGACCACATCACCATCGCGGGCTTCGAGGGCGGCACGGGCGCTTCGCCGCTGACTTCGATCAAGCATTGCGGCAGTCCGTGGGAAATCGGCCTCGCCGAAACGCAACAGACGCTGGTTCTCAATCGCCTGCGCGGCCGCATCGCGTTACAGGTCGACGGCGGCATCCGCACGGGCCGCGACGTGCTCGTCGGTGCGCTTCTCGGCGCGGACGAGTTCGGCTTCGCGACGGCACCGCTGATCGCGGCGGGCTGCGTGATGATGCGCAAATGCCACCTCAACACATGCCCCGTCGGCGTCGCCACGCAAGACCCTGTGCTGCGCGCGCGCTTCAAGGGCACGCCGGAGCATGTCATCAACTACTTCTTCTTCGTGGCGGAAGAGGTCCGCGAATATATGGCGGCGCTTGGCGTCCGCTCCTTCAACGAGCTTGTCGGCCGCACCGACTGGCTCGACAAGGAGAAGGCGATCCAGCACTGGAAGGCGCAGGGCCTCGACTTTACGAAGATGTTCCACAAGCCGGACATGCCGGCGGGCGTCGCGAGCTACCACAGCGAGCGGCAGAACCACCCGATTGCGCATGTGCTCGACCGGAAGCTGATCGAACTCGCGAAGCCTGCGCTCGAAGAGGGCACAGCCGTCAAGCTCGAAGTGCCGATCCACAGCGCCGACCGTTCGACAGGCGCGATGCTGTCCGGCCGCGTCGCCAAGGCTTACGGCTATGCGGGCCTGCCGGAAGACACGATCTGGATCTCGCTCAAGGGCACGGCCGGGCAGAGCTTCGGCGCCTGGGTCGCGAAGGGCGTCACGCTCGATCTCGAAGGCGATGGCAACGACTACGTTGGCAAGGGCCTCTCGGGCGGAAAGCTGATCGTGCGCCCGCCGTCGAACACGTCGGTTGTGCCGGAGGAAAGCATCATCGTCGGCAACACCGTGCTTTATGGCGCGATTTCCGGCTCGTGCTACTTCCGCGGCGTCGCGGGTGAGCGCTTCGGGGTGCGAAACTCGGGCGCGGTTGCCGTCGTCGAAGGGACCGGCGATCACGGTTGCGAATATATGACGGGCGGCTGCGTTGTGGTTCTCGGCAAGACGGGGCGCAACTTCGCGGCGGGCATGTCGGGCGGCATCGCCTATGTGCTCGACGAGGACGGCTCGTTCCCGAAGCGCTGCAACATGGCGATGGTCGAGCTTGAGCCCGTCGATCCGGGCGATGTCTCGCCCTTCAATCAGGCAAGCGGCGACACGCTGGAGCGCTTCAACTACGTGCACCTCATGCACGACATGACGCGCGACGACGAACTGCGCCTTGTGCGCCTGATCGAAAATCATCGCCGCTACACCGGATCGGAACGCGCGAAGACCATTCTCGAAAACTGGTCCTTGTATCTGCCGAAATTCGTGAAAATCATGCCGACCGAATATCGCAAGGCGCTCGAAAACCAGAAGCGGCTGAAGGTTGCGCCGACCCCGCCGGAGCAGGCGGAAATCTCCATCGGTGTGACCGCCGCTGGCTAGCGACGCGAGCGGGTAGCCACGGCGCTGCCCCTTTGTCGTTGGACCACCGACGGAAGCGGAGGTTTGCGACGCTTGGCGGCAACGCCGAACAACAGGAAACGACGGCTGGCGCATGCGGGCCGACAGCATGCAGCGCGGGTAAGACAATGGGAAAGATCACCGGTTTTCTTGAGATTGAGCGCGAGGAGCGCGATTACGCACCCGTCGCGGAGCGCACGCGGCATTTCCGCGAGTTCGTGCTGCCGCCGACGAGCGAGGAAGTGAGCCGTCAGGCCGCGCGCTGCATGGATTGTGGCGTGCCGTATTGCCATCGCGGCTGCCCGATCAACAACCAGATCCCGGACTGGAACGACCTCGTCTATCACGACGAATGGGAAGCAGCGGCGAGAAACCTCCATTCGACGAACAACTTCCCCGACGTTACGGGACGCATCTGCCCGGCGCCTTGCGAGGCCTCCTGCACGCTCAACATCGACGACGTGCCCGTTACCATCAAGAGCATCGAGTGCGCCATCGCGGACCGCGCTTTTGACGAGGGCTTCATCGTGCCGGAACCGGCCGAGGTGAAGACCGGCAAGCGCGTGGCCGTGGTCGGCTCCGGTCCGTCGGGGCTCGCCGCCGCGCAGCAGCTTGCGCGTGCGGGCCACGATGTGCACGTTTACGAGAAGAACGCGATGCCGGGCGGTCTCTTGCGCTACGGCATCCCGGATTTCAAGCTTGAGAAGCAGGTCATCGAACGGCGCGTCGCGCAGATGCAGGCGGAGGGCGTGACCTTCCATTGCGGAGTCCATGTTGGCGTGACGGTGCCAGTCGCAGAACTCGAGCGCGATTTTGATGCCGTGCTTCTGGCCGGCGGTTCGGAGCGCCCGCGCGACCTTCCGGTCCCGGGTCGTGAGTTGAGGGGCGTCGAATTTGCGATGAGCTTCCTCGCGCAGCAGAACAGGCGCGTTTCGGGCGAGCCACTCGGCGATGTGGAGCCGATCCTTGCCACGGGCAAGCGCGTCGTGGTGATCGGCGGCGGCGACACCGGCTCGGACTGCATCGGCACCTCCATTCGTCAGGGCGCGGCGTCGGTGACGCAGATCGAAATCATGCCGAAGCCCCCCGTGAAGGAAAACAAGGATTTGACTTGGCCGCAGTGGCCGTTGAAGCTTCGCACGTCGTCGAGCCAAGAGGAAGGTGCCCTCCGAGAGTTCAGCGTGATGACGAGCCGCTTCGAAGGCAACGCCAAGGGCGACGTCACGCGGCTTCACTGCGTGCGCGTCGACGACAGGATGAAGGTCGTTCCCGGCAGCGAATTCGTGCTCGACGCAGATCTTGTTTTGCTTGCGATGGGCTTCGTTTCACCGGTCAAGGAGGGGTTGCTTGCCGACCTCGGCGTCGAACTCGACGGGCGCGGCAACGTCAAGGCAACCGACAGCGACTATGCGACGTCGCGCCCGAAGGTCTTCGCGGCGGGCGACATGCGGCGCGGGCAATCGCTCGTTGTCTGGGCGATTCGCGAGGGTCGTCAGGCCGCGCATGCGATCGACATTGCGCTGATGGGGACGACGCTTCTGCCGCGATGAAAGTTCACCCGGAGCCAAGACTGGCGCCGTTCTCCGCCGTTCGCAACCCGCGTCCAAGCGACTCGGGGAAGGGCTTTCACACACCCGGTTCGCGAAGGAAAACGTCAAGCTATATACATCAGCCCTCCGACATAGGAGCCCGGGCTTGTGTGGGTCAATGCCATCGCTCCGGTCGGTCTTCGCGTCATGCGGCTTCCGCTCGCCGAGCTGCCGCCACCTCGCCCCGGAGGCTTAGCGCCTCGGCGACGTGGATCGCGTGAACTCCGGAGCTTGCGTCGAGATCGGCCACGGTGCGCGCAAGCCTCAGGGTGCGGTGGTAGCCCCGCGCCGAAAGCCTCGCGATATCCGCCGCCTTCTCCAGCATGGCGAGGGCTTCGCGACTGAGGGCGCAAAAATCGTCGAGCAGCGCGGCCGGACAATTGGCGTTTGTCGTGATCGATTCATTACCGATAATGGAATAGCGTTTCATCTGGATTGAGCGGGCCGCAGCCACACGCGCTGCAACCTCTGCACTGCCCTCTTGCGCTGGCGGAAGGGCGAGGTCGGTCGCCTTGACCGGCGCCACGGGGGTCTGGATATCGATCCTGTCCCAGAGTGGACCGGAAATGCGTCCTCGATAGTTTTCCTCGCAGCGCTTTCCGTGCTTGCAGGTTATCCCCGGTGTCCAGGCGTGGCCGCAGCGGCACGGGTTCATCGCCGCCACGAGTTGGAAGCGCGATGGATACCGGATGCGGTGGTTGACGCGGGCAATGATGGTTTCGCCGCTTTCGATAGGCTGCCGGAGCGCATCGAGAACGTGTGGCGGAAATTCCGGTATTATGGAGCAAACTCACCATTTATGGTGATACGTTATCGGGTTAAGTTTCCATCACACCAGCCATAGCTTCATAGATAGCGAGCTTCAATTCCTCGCTGTCATCTTCCATGGCGATCATGGAGACTATGATCTTATGTAGTAGTTCCTTGTTGATTCGATTGTCGGCAACTGCCACTACGACGTTTTCCATTTTTACAATAAATTCGTCGGCTATGTAATCATACCCATTCAATGAAAAGAATTGCGCCGTCGCCACTAGTGCTGTTCTTTTGTTTCCATCATTGAAGCAGTGCCCTTTGCAAATAGCATAATAAACGTGTGATGCTTTGTGGGAGATAGTTGGGTAGTAATCGTCGTTCTGGACGTGAAAAAGTATGCTTTCTAGCTGCCCTGCATCTCTAATACCAGGAAGCCCACCGCTCACCCGCAGCATGCTCGCGTGGGCCTCGATTACGTCATCAAAACGCAAATATATTAGACTTGGTGGCACTAGCGATCCTTAAGGCGTTTTAGCGCGTCCTTGGCATCTTCCAGACGCTTTTCTAGATCCTTGCTCTTCTCACCTAAAAACCTTTCGAACTCTGCGGGCGTCACCGGAACGATATAGTTTTCGAGCTGCACATGTAGGGCATCTCGGAAAGCCAAATCTCGGCTAGCCATGCGCTGACGTGCACGTTCTTTCAGAGGATGCCAGAGGGCTTGTGCGTCGAATTGCTTCAAAACCACGTCAGCCTCGTTGATCAAAAGCGGACTTCCTTTGTGTTCGAATTCCCTATGCAGCGCGTCCGCAAAGCCGAACTCGAACGAGGCGATCAAGTCCAGCACTTCTGAGTAGAACGTATCACGAGTGCAATCTTCCTTTTGCAATCGGAGTACCTTCCGGTATTCCCGCGCTTTCTCCAAAAAAATGCACTCGTATACCTTATCGGTGTAATATGCGTATTTGAATTGCCTATCGACGACGTACGCCTTGAGCGCATCGGTAAGCTGTTTCCGATAGCTATCCCCAGCGTACGCCGCCAGAAGATACCCTTCATCTCGCTGGTTGATATATTTCGTACCGCCGCCTGATCGTGACGTGACGCTATCAATCGCCACATCCAAGATAGCCTGTCGTAGCACGCGCGCACGCTCGCTCTCTGTGAGGAGCATAGCCAAATTCAAAAACGCTCGAAAATCGAATAGACCAAGAACAGATGCAGTCTTTAGGGTAACGAAGAGGGCTTCGCTACCCTCGTTTGTCTCAAGGGCGTTTTTGAACATTTTCAGGCGCTTACCCCTGATAACCTCATAGCCATTGCCTACCAGCTCGTCGCCATAGCGTTCAATGTATGCATCAATTGTTCTTGTGCTCACATCAAAGAATTCGGCTATTTGCTCCTTTGTGACTACCGTCTTACCTTCAAATTGGATTCCTGAAATTCCTGCACGTGGCTCTATCTCTGAAACAGCATGCTTATTGTTCAGGATATTTTGCCGGTGGACTGCTGATGTCGTTAGATCGCGAGCCATGGTGTTCTCGTTATCGAGGAAGGGGGGCTAAGTTTATTCCCATCGCTTCCATGCATTGGAGCAGGAAGGCGGAGCTAAAGCCGCCCCGGCTTATTTTGTTGGCAAGGCCTCCCGCGCTTATCTGCACGCCCATTTCATTCAGGCGCGCGGCCAACTCCTCAACACCGACCCCCTTCTGTACCATGGCGTAACGTAACAGGGCCTTCGCCTTGTCCTCGAATTGCGCGTTTATCGGGTTATCTTTGCGGGCCTCCGGCTTTGGCGGAAGGCTTCGCTGTGCAATCATCGCTTCTGGCATGCAAATCACCTCTTTTGGTGATTTTAACACTTGACGCGCAAGCGGTCTAGGTGCATATTCAAATCACCAAATATGGTGATTGATATGGCTCAGCACTTCCTTCTTTCCCCGGCGGCTCGCACACTCTCCCTTGCGAAGGTTCTTCGCATGTCGGACGCGCAAGCAGAAGAAGCCTTCCGCGCGGTCCGGTGGGCGGATGGCAATCCGGTTTGCCCGGAGTGCGGCGGAACAAGCCACTACGACCTCAAGAGCCGCCCTGTCTGGAAGTGCAAGGCGTGCTCCAAGCAATTCAGCCTCACCTCCGGCACGATCTTTCACAGCCGCAAGCTTCGCATCCGCGACATTCTCGGAGCCATTGCGATCTTCACCAATGGCGCGAAGGGCTATTCCGCGCTTCAGCTTTCCCGCGATCTTGGTTGCGACTACAAGACCTGCTTCGTTCTCCTCCACAAGCTGCGTGAATCCATAAAGGCGGCTCGCGATGAAGGCGCTTTGCAAGGCGATGTTGAACTTGATGGAGCCTATTTCGGCGGCCACGTTCGCCCGGAAAACCGCAAGGAAGATCGCAAGGACCGCCGCCTTGCTGAAAACCAGACCGGCAAGCGCCAAGTCGTCGTCGTCGCTCGCGAGCGTCAAGGTCGCACGATCACGACCGTTGCCAAGACGGAAGCTGCGGGCGTGGCCTTTGCTCGCAAGTCCATCGCGACCGGCTCAACCGTTCACGCTGATGAAGCGTCGCATTGGGACCAACTCGCGGCCAACTTCCCGATAAAGCGTATCAACCATCAGGTCGAATACAGCGCCGCCGATGGAGCCTGCACCAACCAAGCCGAATCCTTCTTCTCTCGCATCCGTCGCGCCGAAATCGGCATTCACCACCATGTCGCGGGCGTTTACCTGCATGCTTACGCTACGGAAATGGCGTGGCGGGAAGACGCCCGCCGTCAGTCGAACGGGAATCAATTTGCGATGCTTGTCAGCGCTGCCGCCGCCGCGCCAAAGTCAGAGCAATGGCGCGGCTACTGGCAGCGTCGGTGCGCCTAGGCTATTCCCTAATAGTTCCAGATTTTAAGATTGTCTCCCATTCAATCACAGCTTGATTGAACGCGGCGCGCGCGTCCTCTTCACTGTTGGCTGTAACCCCGATTTTCAGGGGCGCGTCTCGCCCTGATACCGCGATCCATCCACCGCTACGCCTCTTGCTAATTTCAGGAGCGATTTGCATAGGCTTGTTCTCCATGAGAGCTTCTCTTGTCCATTCACACCCACAACAAGCGAATTATAAAAAAAAATCCGCAATATAATCAAATTGTTATAAGATTCTTTTGATTGGTACGTAACAAGGCGTTGACGCCAAGTACAGCGCTGGGTTATCTGTACAAGGCAATGCAGAGGTCGAAACGTGCCAGTTACATCCGAGAAACCAGCCCCTTACGCTCCCCACTCATCAATCGTCGAATTGATTGAGCGATACCGCAATCGCGGCCTACCGTCCCCGGTAACAGCCGACGTACTATTGCGCGCTGGGATCTCCCAGAGTCTTGTTTCTAGGACATTATATGCATTGCAAGTTCTCGACCTCATCGATGAACAGGGTGCTCCAACCAAGACCTTTGAGGGCCTCCGCCTCGCTCCTGAAGCCGAGTACAAGCAACGCCTATCTCAGTGGTTACAAAGCGCATACGCTGACGTATTGAAGTTCGTTGACCCCGCAGACGACGACGAAACCAAGATTAGGGATGCATTCAGAAGCTACCAACCAGTAGGCCAGCAGGCTCGAATGATAACCCTTTTCCTTGGCCTGCTGGCTGCTGCTGGTATGGTTGCGGAAAAACGTGGGAGCCAACCCCGGCGTCCATCGAGCCCGCCGCAAAAAAGTCAAAGGGCGTCAAACGGAACATCGCAAACCAGCAAGCCAAGCCCTGAAAATAAAAAGGAAACTGTAACCGCCTCACCGACGCCCCATCAACAGACGTCGCATGACGATTCATATGAAAAGCTGTTGCTGGAAAAATTCCCAGCCTTCGACCCGTCATGGACCGAAGATCTAAAGAAGGCTTGGTTTGAGGGCTTTAAGCAGTTTCAGGAAATGGCGCGCAAAGACCGCGCATAAGATTTCGGCCTCGGATGTGGCGTCCGAGGCCGTTTAATGGCGGGTCGCGCCCGCTAACCCAGCCCCTTGAAGCGGGCGTAACCGAAAGGCAGGGTGATCGAAAGTGCGGAAAGTCCGCATTATAAGAACGTAGCGGTGAGGCCATGTCATTGAGATCGCTTCCCAATGGCATGGCCCCCCGCAATGATAATTGGGCGAGGATGTAAGCCAAGCCCAAACCTATCAGGGAATTACCCCTGGTAGGAACCGAAGACCGCTCAGCGGTCGACGAATCAGCTCTTGACATATGAATCATATTGATTCGCACGTCAACCCACTGAGCGGTCCCTGCATGAAGAAAGGAATATTATGCAGGACCGGAAAGTAACACCGGACATGGTTCCGGTTATCAAATTGGCCCGACAGATGAAGATCAATTACGCGCGAATCGCGTCGTATTACGTCATCAATCAGGGCCGGGTCGCGGACGTTGTGAAGGGGAGGCTCTTCCCCAACATCCCGCCAGCGAGCCAACTTCCGGCAGATTTCCCATCTGCTTAGGCGGCAAGGAGGGGCGGTTATCCGCCCCTTTTCAGTCTCCAGAGCTTGTAAGGGCCGTTCGCGCCGTGGTCTGTCGTTTGGCCCGTGCACTCAATGAGATCCTGATTTACAGCAGTCTTTATGCAGGCCCCGATGCGCTTCCTTATCGCTGTCAAGGTGGCCTCATCGGCATTCAAGCCGCGATCCCTAACCCAAAGCTCTGTAAGATCCCTTGATGTCATCGGGCTTGACGCCTCACGCAAGGTGCTGAGAACGAAGCGCTTCACGCTGCCTTTCTGGGCGCGGTGCTTCGTGACGTATTCCTTTATCGCTTGGGTATCCGCCTTCGGGTCGAATAGACGGATGCAGGCGTCTAAGTGGTCTATGTCCACAGTTAGTTTTTTGATCTCGTTGCGATAACGCTCGCGTAGGTCGCAAAGCTCCTTATGCTTGGCGACAAGGCCAGAGACGGTGTTGGGGCGTTCGTATTCTGTCATCCCCACATGATATCACCTTATAAGGTGATATCAATAACTAAATTTGGTGAGTTTGCTCCATAATACCGGGAAATTCGGGCAATTCATCAAGAAAGAGCACGCCGTGATGGGCGAGCGCCACCTCGCCCGGCTTTGGCTTCGCACCGCCGCCCACCAGAGCGGCCATGCTCGCCGAGTGATGCGGCGCGCGAAATGGCCTGGTCGCGGTCAGCGTTCCATTCACAATAGTCCCCGCGATGCTTTGTACCATCGCAACCTCGAGCAACTCATGAGGCTCGAGTGGTGGCAAGATACCGGGCAATCGCTGGGCCATCATTGATTTGCCTGCACCCGGCGGGCCAATCATCAACATATGATGTCCGCCAGCGGCCGCGACCTCCAGCGCGCGTTTGGCGCTTTCCTGCCCGCGCACGTCCCTCAGGTCGGAGGAAGATCCGGCGCTGCGTTCGAGATGGGGCTTTGGCCGTGCGAGCGTGGACGTGCCCTTGAGGTGATTGACAAGTTGCGTGAGATGCGAAGGCGCAACAATGGGCATTTCCGCCGAAGCCCATGCTGCCTCCGGCCCTGAACCGGCTGGGCAGATCAACCCTTTGTCAAGGCCGCTCGCGCCAAAAGCCGCAGGCAACGCGCCTGTGATCGGACCGAGCGAGCCGTCGAGGCCGAGCTCACCGATAACGATGAAATCCTTCAGCAAGTCACCGGGGATCGCCCCGGCCGCAGCCATCACGCCGAGCGCAATGGGCAGATCGTAATGCGTGCCTTCCTTCGGCAGGTCGGCGGGTGCGAGATTGACGGTGATGCGCTTCGCGGGAAGCCCGAGGCCGATTGCGGTAAGGGCTGCGCGTACGCGTTCGCGGCTTTCTCCCACGGATTTGTCCGGCAGGCCCACGATGGAAAAAGACGGGAGCCCGGGTGCGATCAGCACCTGAACATCGACCTGTTTCGCGTCGATGCCCTCGAACGTTACGGTTGATATCTGCGCGAACATTTACGCCACCCACTCGCCTACCTTCAATAAGTGGAATGGATATTATCGCCAGAATTTACAAAATCAAGAACATTCAAGGAACTTTAGCGGAACGAACTTTCTCTTCCACAACATCCCAGACGAGCGCTGCGATGTCCGCACCGCCGAAGCGTTTCACCTCGCGGATGCCCGTCGGTGAGGTGACGTTGATCTCGGTCAGATAGTCGCCGATGACGTCAATGCCGACGAAAATGAGGCCCCGCTTCTTGAGCTCGGGCCCGATGGCGGCGCAGATCTCGCGCTCGCGCGGCGTAAGCTCCGTCGCTTCGGGGCGCCCGCCCACATGCATGTTGGAGCGTGTTTCGTTCGCAGCCGGCACGCGGTTGATCGCGCCCACCGGTTCGCCGTCAACGAGGATGATGCGCTTGTCGCCCGCGCGTACGTCCGGCAAATAGCGCTGCACGACGAACGGCTCGCGGAACACAGTTTGAAACAGCTCGACGAGCGAGCCGGTGTTTGTGTCGTCCGGCTTGATCCGGAACACGGCCGCGCCGCCATTGCCATAGAGCGGCTTGACAATGATGTCGCCGAACTCCTCACGAAACGCGGTGACGTCGCCGAGGGTGCGGGCGATGAGCGTCGGCGGCATGAGGTCGGGGAACTGCGTGACGAACAGCTTTTCCGGCGCGTTGCGGACGCTGGTCGGATCGTTCACCACAAGCGTTTTCGGATGGACGCTGTCGAGAATGTGCGTCGTCGTGATGTAGGCCATGTCGAACGGCGGGTCTTGCCGCAGATGGATCACGTCGAGTTCGTCGAGAGCCAGCTTCTGCCGCGCGCCGAGCTCGAAATGCGCTCCCTCGATATCGTGCACGCGCAATTCGTGCCCCTCGGCGAAGGCGCGACCTCCGCGCAGAATCAACTTGTCCGGCGTGTAATAGAAAATGCTGTGCTGGCGTTTCTGTGCTTCGAGAAGGAGCGCGAAGGTTGAATCGCCCCAAATGTTGATTTTCTCGATCGGGTCCATCTGGACCCCGGTTTTCAGACGCATCCGGTCCTCGCTTGGAGAGGGTTCGGAGGAGACTTAAAGGGCAGCCGCGATTTAGGCAAGGAAGGCTTGCTCGATATGGGAGAGGCCCTGCGTCGGGCTCACGAGAATGACATCGAAACTGGCCGACTCGTGGGAAAGCCCGGCATGCTCACCGAGAAAAACCTCTGCGGCGGTTGCGATCCGGGCCTGCTGCCGCGGCAGCACCGCATAGGCCGCTTCCTCCTGAGTGCGGCGGCACTTCACTTCAACGAAGGCGAGATGATCGCCACGCTGGGCCACGAGGTCGATCTCACCACCCTTCGTCTTGTAACGCTCGGCGAGAATGCGATAGCTCTTCGCCTCAAGGAGCAGTTTCGCGCGCGTTTCCGCCGCGACGCCGATCTTGTAAGAATTGGGAGCATTTCTGGCCCGACTGGCTGCGATCATGACGCTTCACCCTTGATCTTCAATGCCAAGTTGTAAGCCAATTTTCTTGCTACCCCAAGTCCTTTCGATACGTCTTCAACAGCCTCCTTGAGCGTCGCCGTTTTCAGCGCGGCGCGGAGTGCGATTTCGACGTCGGCTTCCGTTGCGGCGGCGGCTTCGCCGGGTGCGATGAGGAGCACGATCTCACCTTGCGGCGGCTCGATCTCGAAGGCCGCCGCCAGTTCGCGCGCGGTCCCTTTCGCTATCGTCTCATGCAGCTTCGTGAGTTCGCGAGCGACCGCCACCATCCTGTCCGGATACACGGTCTCGATGGCGGCGAGCGCGGCTCCGATACGCGACGGCGTTTCATAGAAGACGAGCGTTCCCGGCACAGCGCGCATGGTTTCGAGTGCTTCCAGGCGCGCACCCTCCTTTGGTGGCAGAAAGCCGCCGAAAAAGAAGCGGTCGGTCGGCAGGCCGCTCGCTACAAGCGCCGACAGGATCGCCGAAGCGCCAGGCACCGGATAGACACGAATGCCCTCGGCGACCGCATCGCGCACAAGCTTGTAGCCGGGGTCCGCGATGAGAGGCGTGCCTGCGTCCGAGATAAGCGCGACCGCCTTGCCCTCGCGTAGCGCGTCGAGAATGCGCTCGCGGTCTGCCTCGCCCGAAAAGTCGTGATAGGCTTCGAGCTTGCGCCCCATGTCGAACGCGGAAAACAGCTTCCGGCTGTGGCGCGTGTCCTCGCAGTAAACGCGGTCGGCGGACGCCAGCACGGAAAGTGCGCGGATCGAGATATCGGAGAGATTGCCGATGGGGGTCGAAACGAGATAAAGGCCAGGGTCGAGGGGGCTCGCGCCCAGCTTGTCGAACTGCCTCGACACGGCCGCCAGAAGCGCTGCAGCGCGCTCCGCCTCTATCGCTGAGGTCGTGTCGTTGGCGTCCGGTTGTGGAATTTTCGGCGCCCGTCGCTTCGTCATCACCAATCAGCCACAGTTGCCAAACACGGTAAACGTGCTCGAAGCGCTTCGCGTCAGACGCGACTCGTAACAAGGTGGTCTTGCCTTCATAACCGGCGCAGGTCAACGGAAAGCTGATATTCGATCCCGATGAAACTCACGAGTGAACACGCCTTCGCGCGATCCCGCATCTTTCTCGGCTTCGCATTTCTGTTCGTATGCCTTGGCCTCGCGGCCTGCTCGGTCGGAGGTGGCACGGGTAGCGGCAACATTTCGTCCGCGACGCCGCCACGCGGCGCACCTGCCGGCGGAACGGTGAAAGTCGCGCTCCTTCTGCCGCTGACGGGCAATGTTAACGCGCAGCAGGTCGCGAAGGCCATGAAGCAGGCGGGCGAACTTGCGCTGTTCGATTTCGACAAGCCGAACGTCCAGCTCATTCCCAAGGACACGCGGGGAACGCCGGACGGCGCGCGTCGGGCCGCCGACGAAGCCGTCAAGGAAGGCGTCGAACTTATCATTGGCCCGCTGTTCGCTAATGAAGTGACCGCAGTTGCGCCAGTGGCTCAAGCCGCCCGCGTTCCGGTGCTCGCCTTCTCAAGCGACCGCACGGTCGCCGGAAACGGCGTCTATCTCCTGAGTTTCGTGGCGGGCAGCGACGTCCCGCGCATGGTTTCCTACGCTGCGGCGCACGGCAAGAAGCGCTTCGCCGCGCTGTTTCCGCAAAACGATTACGGTCGTATCGTCGAGCAGGCGTTCAACCGCGCCGTGCAGGCGAATGGCGGGCAGGTCGTGCTCACGAAAACCTTCCCGCCCGAAGCGAACGGCATGCTCGCCTCCGTGAAAGAGCTTGCGCCGCTTGCGAAGAAGGACTCCGCTCCGCAGGTCGATGCGATCTTCGTGCCCGCTGGCGGCGACACGTTGCCCTCGCTCGCGCCGCTGTTCCCTTATTACGAGATGGATACGCAGGCGGTGAAGATGATCGGCCTTTCCGGCTGGGACTATGTCGGCGTCGGCAAGGAAGCCGCCTTGCAGGGCGGCTGGTTCCCCGCGACCGATTCGAAGGGCTGGGAGGACTTCACGCGCCGCTATTCCGAGACTTACGGCGGTACACCGCCCCGGCTCGCGAGCCTTTCCTATGACGCGGTCAGCCTTGCGATCTCGCTGTCCAGCAATCCGCCGGAGCGGCGGTTCGCGTCCTCCGAGCTGATGCGCGGCAGCGGATTTAATGGCGTGGACGGCCTGTTCCGGCTCCGTCCAGATGGCACGGCCGAGCGCGGCTTCGCGATCATGGAAGTGCGCGCCACCGGCAACCAGACCATTGATCCCGCACCCGCAAGCTTTGGTACGGCCGTCGCGGCGCAGTACTAAATCGTCGGCAAATGGGAGGCTTGGTCTGCCGGTTCGAGGCTCGACGCAACAGCCTCCACCACGGCGTTCAGCACGAGGCGGCCCGCCCCCGTGGTGCTGATCCGGCCGTCGGCGCCTTCGATCAGTCGCTCGCTTTCCAGCATCGTAACCACCGATGCGGCGGGGCGAAACCCTGTCCTTGCCTCTAGACGACGCACATCGAGACCTTCGCTGATACGGAGCCCCATCAGCACGGCCTCTTCGGCCTCATCATGCGCGCCAAGCTCGACGCGCTCCTCGCGGCCATGGCCCAGCGCTTCCACCTTCTCGGCCCACGCGAGCGGCGACTTCAGCGCCGCAGTGGCGATCTTGCGCCCCGCCGCCCCGCGATAGCGGCCATGCGCGCCCGGCCCCACGCCGACATAATCGCCATAGCGCCAATAAGCGAGGTTGTGCCGGCTCTCTTCGCCCGGTGCTGCGTGGTTTGACACCTCGTAGGCCGGAAGCCCCGTCGCCTGGCAAAGCTTCTGCGTCAGCGTGTAGAACTCAGCGGCAAGCTCCGCCTCGGGAAGCCGGAGCCTCCCCCGTCGCTGAAGCGCGAAGAATGCCGTCTCCGGTTCTATGGTGAGCTGGTACAGCGAGAGATGCCCGCGCGCGAGGGAAAGCGCCTCGGTGAGTTCGGCGTGCCACGCATCGAGCGTCTGGCCGGGACGCGCGTAGATCAGATCGAAGCTCATTCGGTCGAAGGTACGCGCGGCGATGTCGAGCGCGGCTCGCGCCTCGGCGGCGTCATGGATGCGGCCGAGCGCCTTGAGCGCGTCATCGTGGAGCGACTGAATGCCGAGGGAAATGCGGTTCACGCCCGCTGCGCGATAGCCCGCGAAACGCCCCGCTTCGACGCTCGACGGGTTCGCTTCGAGCGTGATTTCGCACGTCTCGGAGATCGGCCACAAAGCCGCGATGCGATCGAGCACCGCGCCCGCCGAGCGTGCCTGCATCAGCGATGGCGTGCCGCCGCCGAAAAATACGCTCGCGACAGGCTGGCGCGCTGTCTCGCACGCGTAAGTCTCAAGCTCGCGCAGGATCGCGGCGAGCCAGCGGGCTTCGTCGATGCTGCGTGCGGCGTGGGAATTGAAATCGCAATAGGGGCACTTCTTTTCGCAGAAGGGCCAATGCACGTAGACGGCCAGCGGCTCGACAGGTGCGCGCGCCTCAGCGCGGGGAGGCGAGGGCGTCCTTGAAAGCGGCAAAGGCGTTGGCGCGGTGGGAGATCGCATGCTTCGCGGCCGGGTCCATTTCGCCGAAGGTGATATCGCGGCCGTCGGCGACGAACATCGGATCGAAGCCGAAACCGTTCGTTCCGCGCGGCGGCCACACGAGATGGCCCGCGACGGTTCCCTCGAAGAATTGGACCTCGCCCGCCGGATTGGCAAGACAGAGCACGCAAACGAATTGCGCGCGGCGTGCGTCGGGCGCGGTTGCGCCGCGAGCGACAAGCTCGGCCTCGACGCGCCGCATGGCCGCGCCGAAATCGCGAGGTTCGCCCGCCCAACGCGCCGAATAGATGCCCGGCGCTCCGTCAAGCGCATCGACTGCCAGCCCCGAATCGTCGCCGAGCGAGATCTTGCCCGTCGCGACGGCGGTCGCCACAGCCTTCAGCCTCGCGTTTTCCGCGAAGGTCGTGCCCGTCTCTTCCGGCTCCGGCAGGCCAAGAACAGCCGAAGACACCACGCTTACGCCCATCGGCGCGCACAGGTCTTCAAACTCGCGAACCTTGCCCTTGTTGTGCGTCGCGATGACGAGGCAATCGCCGTTTGTCAGCGTGAGACTGGTCAACAATCCGCCCTCCTCGTTGCTTCGAGGCAAGAGAAAGCTTTCGCGCAGCATCCGAAGGGCGCGCGGAAAGCCACCGGGCGGAGGCCGATCAACCCTGGCGAGCCTTGTAGCGGCGAACCTTCTTGTTGATGATGTAGAGGCGGCCACGCCGACGAACGACCTGGTTTTCGCGATGGCGCGTGCGAAGCGTCTTGATTGAATTCTTGATCTTCATGGTCAAATTCCAAGCGCTCCACTCAGTCGCCATCAGGCCGGTGGCAAGCGCAAGCCAATAAGGTTGAGGTTGCGAACGCGCGAAGACAAAATGCGCACGTTGTCGAGCGCTTTTGACTAGCATGCTTTTTTGCGCTTTCCAACCCCTCTCCGGCGTTGGACAATAGGAGAAGCGCCCGCGTAACCGGCAAAAGGCCGCGAAATCGTCAAAAAAGAACCCGCGTCGGGTGGTCGTTTAAGCGTTCAGTGAAAGTTTTGCGTGAATTCTATGCGTATGATCCATTTTCGCGCGCTCGCCATGAGCCTGATTGCCTGTACGGCAACCTCGCCGGTCGCCCTCGCGGTGCCCGCGCAACCGAGTCCCGCATCGCGCACCAGCGATACAGGACTTATGAAACGCGTCGCGATTGGCGCGGAGGCGGGCTCGGCGTTGCGGCCATGCTCAAGCCCGATTTCGGCGTTGCAGAACGACGGCCTCAGAGCGTTGTCTGGCAGCGACGGTGCCGCGCTTGTCGGCGCTGGTCTCGGCCCTGACGTCGGCATCTCGCGGTACGTGGTGAGAAATCCCTTCCTCGCGTTCAACGGTTCGCATGTCGACGCCGCCCCCGATAGCGGTTGGGCCGTCCGTGTGATCTCCGTCAGACCCGCAGCCTGTACGCGGTAAGGCTTCCGGGCAAATTCTTACGGCTCGGCGCTTTTCGGCGCGCGGTCGCGGAGCGTCTTGCGGCGAATCGCGCGCGTCACCTGCCGCCCCGAACTCCGCGCCGCGTCCTGAAACTCGGCGCGAAATTCGTCGCGCATCTCGTGGATCGACGCGATGGCCGGACCCGCCGGGATACCGAGCGCCACGAGCGATGCTTCCGAAAGCTGAAGGCTCGCTTCGATCGTCTCGGGCACGGCGTCGGTCACGCCGATGGCGTAGAGCTGATGGGCATGCGTCGCGTCGCGGGCGCGGGAAAGGATGACGAGATCGGGCCTGAGGTTCAGGGCGGTCTTCACGATCCCGACGATCTGGTCGCCCGCCGTGATGGTGATGATGAGAGCCGACGCGCGTTGCAGGCCGCAGGCATTCAGGAACGCGGGATTGGCGGCGTCGCCATAATAGACTTCGCGGCCGAGACGCCTGTGATGGGAAACGACATCCGGATCCTTGTCGCTCGCGATGAACGGAAAGCGGTGCCGTTCGAGGAGCGAGCAGAGCACTTGCCCGACGCGGCCATGACCGACGACGATGGCATGGTCCTTCAACTCCGTCTCCGGCAAGGCGAAAAGAGCGGCGTCGAGGCTCGGACGCTTCGCCGCCGCCCGCTCCGCCAGTTTCCGCCCCGCGATATCGAGGAGAGGAATGAACGCCATGGACAGCGAGACCACAGCCAGCGCGGGCCCGGAAATTTCCGCAGGGATCAGTTTCAGTCCAGCCGCAAGCCCGAGGCCGACGAACGCGAACTCCCCCGCTGGTCCGAGAAGGAGCGCCGTCTCTAGCGCGGCGGGAATCGGTACGCTGAAGAGCGGCGCAATGCCGAGGACGATCGCGGCCTTCACGATCACGAGGGCGACGATCGCGCCGAAGACAAGGCCGGGATGGTGCAAAATTTCGCGGAAATCGATCCCCATGCCGACCGTGAAGAAGAACAGGCCGAGCAGCACGCCCTTGAACGGCTCAATGGCGATTTCGACCGATTTCCTGTATTCAGTCTCGGCGAGCAGAAGCCCGGCCACGAACGCGCCGAGCGCCATGGAAAGCCCAGCGCGGCTCGCGGTCACGCCCGTCGCCACCACCACGAACAGCGTCGCCGCCATGAAAGGCTCGCTCGACCCGGCCGAGGCCACGAGTCGGAACAGCGGCCGAAGGAAAAGCCGCGCCACGATCAGGATGAAACTGAGGCCGAGGGCGGCCTTCATGAGCGCCAGCGCGAGCGCTTCGTAAACGGACGCTTCGGCGCTCGACCCGAGAATCAGCAGGAAAAGGAGCAGCGGCACGACAGCGAGATCCTGCGCGAGGAGGATCGAAAAACTCGCGCGCCCGGTGGCGGTCGCCAGGCGGCGTTGGCAGGCGAGCACGTCGACCACGATGGCGGTCGAGGACAGTGCAAGGCATCCTCCGAGAATGATGGAAAGCCGGAGGTCGAGCCCCGCCGCAGCGCAGATCGCAGCGATGACCGCCGTCGAGGCGACCACCTGAAGCGAGCCCAGCCCGAAAACGAGACGGCGCATCGTCAGCAGCCGATTATACGAGAGTTCGAGCCCGATGGTGAAGAGCAGGAACACGACGCCGAGTTCCGCAATGCCGCCGAGCGACTTCGTGTCTGAAATCGTGATCCATGGCAGGACGCCATAGTCCGCGCGCAGCGAGCCGAGTCCGTACGGGCCGAGGATCGCGCCTGCGCCGAGATAGCCGAGCACCGAACTGACGCCGAGCCGACGAAGCAGCGGCACGACGATGCCCGCGGTACCAAGCACCACGAGAGCATCGCCATAAATTTCGCCGCCCAGGGGCGTGGTCATGCCGTGCCTTTCAGCCTCGTTATGAGGGGAGCCTCGAACCGGCCAGCCGGACGAAGACGCGCTCGCGTTCAGCCGTTGGCAGTGTCCGCGGCTAGCACGCTCGGCGAGCATAGCAAGAAACTTGCCGATCCACGAGCGAGGGATAAGAGATTGTTCGCACGCGGATTTGAGCCGCCCGCGATCGGAGCGGCGGGAAGCGGGTCCGCTCGCGTTACGCCGGTATTGCTGGCTCGGGATCGGATTTGGGCGCGGAGGCGAAGCCGCCCCGCACAGCCGGGCCATAGCGCACGTTGAAGAGGCGCACGAAATTCGGCTCCTGCGAGGAATCCTTAGGGACCGCGACGCCGAGCGCCTCGCGCACGTAGCGGTCGTGCATGTGCTTGAACTTCATCTGATAGCTGCAAATTTCGCCGTCGATATGCACGACGAGGCCATCGCCCTGGATCAGGTCTTCGTCGGAGTCCTCGATGCCGAGGCGCGTATAGCCCGACACGCCCGAATTGCTCTTCCACATGAATTCGATCTCGGAATCCTTTTCGGACGGGAAGCGCACATAGGACGAGGCGAAGGAGGCCAATTCCGCGCCATCGGCTCCATAGGCGCGGCCAGCCGCCTTGTAGCGCCGCGCCCGCCAGTCGAAGAAGATATTCACGAAGGCGTAGCGCAGGTCGCCCTTCTGCCAGACGGCCTGAAAGTAGCGGCCCGCATAGCGCTCCTCGGGCTTGAGCCTCCGGCGAATCGTGCGGGAGCGATAGGCGAGATCGCGCCAGTACATGCTTAACCAGGTGGCGAACACCGAAAAGCCGATCAGGAACAGGAGCCTGAACGCTTCCCCGCCCTGAGGCGGCTTGTCCAGAACCCAGCTCATGAGCCAGATGAGCGCGTCGCGGATGACTTCGAACATGGCGTCCCCAACAGTTGAATGGGATTTTCGTAAAATTGGAGAAGCACGCAAGCGCAATTTGCGTGGGCGCCGTTTTCCTCCCGGTTTCGATTCACCGAAGGTTAAAGCGCTTTCCCCTATCACCCGGAACAGTTGTTGCGATTTCGGGAGACTATCTGTGGGCGTACAGAACGGGACTTTCGAGCCGGAAGAGATCAAGCGGCGCAAGGCGCTCGCCTATCTTCTCGGCATTGGCGAAGCCGAGGCGGGCGATACGAGCCTCAACGGTCGTCTGTCCATCATTGCAAAGCTCAAGGCGGCGAGGCGCACCGAGATCGCGCGCGGGCAGGCGGGTTCGTGGCTTTACGACGTCAACCGGCACCTGAATATCTGCGCGTCTCTGCGCCGGGAATATGAAGCGCTGGAAGAAATGCTCGCGAATGACCTGGAGAGCGCCGCGCCATCGAATGCCGCCATTGCGCGGCGCGGCTTCGGAGAGAAGCGCATGTCGCGCGGGGCGGGCGGGCTGTGAAGAAGGCTATGGTGACGGACCGGCAGTTGATGAATGCCATCGACTTCGACGGACGCAGCGCCGCCGAGCTTCGCGTGCTCATCGAACGCGCGCTGATCGCGGAAGGCAACGTGCGGCGCGTGAAGGCACTCGCCATGAAAGCCGCATCCGACCTGACGGTTGCCGCGCAGGAGCGCGAGGCCTATGCGAGCGAGGCTTATGCGGAAGCGCTGGCTGAGGAGGCGAGGGCGGCGGCCGCGCTCGAAGAACTGAAGGCGGCGCGGGCGCACGCGCGGCTCACGATCGACATATGGCGCACGCTCGAAGCCTCGCATCGCATGGTGTCGAGCTATCCGTGAGCGATGGCCAAGCTTGAAGGCGGGCGATTGTCCCGCCTTTTTCTTTTCGGCAAAGCGGCGTCAGCTTTGCGGACCATGCTTCAATGCTCGTGATGTTTGCGAACGCTATCTTCCAGATCGTAGCGGTTGAGGCCGATGTCGCGAAGCGCACGGTCGTCGAGCTGTTCGAGTTCGGCGACTGCCTGGCGAATTTCAGTTTCCTCGCTCCAGCGGCGTTTAACCGACGACAAAAGGCCGAGCGCCTTGTCGAAGAAGCCGCCCGTCTCCGTGGCCGAGGTCGCGGCCGCATCGCTGAAGGGGTGAGCGTGTTTCATCGTTGTCATCGTACTGGTCTCCAATTTCCTGCGCCGCTTTTCCGCCGACGCTGGCGGGCACCAGATATGCTCCCCTTCCTTCGATAAATGAAATCGATTATTGTTTGCGTAACGATAAGCAGCGCTTTGGGTCTTTCGCGTGCGCGATCTCAATCTCGATCAGGTGCGGACCTTTCTGGAGGTCGTGAAACGAGGAAGTTTCACGGCGGCGGCGCGCGTTCTCAACCTGACGCAGCCCGCCGTGAGCCAGCAGATCAAGGAGCTTGAGGGGCGGCTTGGCGTGCAACTCGTCGCGCGGCTCGGCAAGCGCGCCTTCGCGACCGACGCGGGCAAGGAACTGGCGGGGCGTGGGGCGAGGCTGGTCGCCGACGCCGAGGAGGCCGTGCTCGCGGTGGGCCGCTTCCGTGACGGCTGGATGAGTCCGATCCGGCTCGGCGCGACCATAACGGTCTGCGTTTATCTGCTCCCGAGGCTGCTGAGCGAACTGCGCCGCACCCACCCCGAACTCGAAGTTTCCATCGAAATCGACCTGTCGCACGTCATCGTGGAAAAGGTCGCGGCGAACGAACTCGACATCGGCCTCGTGGCGCTGCCCATCGACAAGGCGGCGCCGGTTTCGGTGACGAAGGTGCGCGAAGACCCGCTCATGGCGGTTTTTCCGGTGCACGAAGGCGCGGGCCTGCCGGCCACGATCACCGCCGACTATCTGAAGAAGCGCGCGCTCCTTCTGGATCTGCCGACGACGCAGATGCACCGGCTCGTGGTCGGCTGGTTCGAGGCGCAGGGCTTCCACCCGAAGCCGACGCTGTATCTCGGCAATTCAGAGGCGCTGAAGGCGATGGTTGCGGCGGGCGTCGGGGTTGCGATCCTCGCCATCGAGAACAGGGAAGATCTCTATCTCGGGCGCAGCATCGTGGCACGGCCGCTATCGCCGCCGCTTGTGAGGCAGCTCGGGTTGATCGTGCACAAGGATAAGCCGCCGCATCCGGCGATGCCCGAAATCCGCGACCGGCTTACGAACATCAGCGCGTGACGAGCGGCATGCGGGCGGTGCGCGTCGGTCTGGCCTGAGCGAAAACGAAGCGCGCGATCAGTGCGCGCGCTCCGGGTTCGCTTCGACGGCGGCATCGAGCCATGCTGTGGCCGTATCGTCGAAATCCGGCGCGGAAAGCACCTGCGGGGCTCCCGTCGCTGTCGACCTTTCGAGGTAGCGCACGCATTGTTGCTCGCGGTCGTAGCCGAGGAGAATACCGAGCATGAAATCATGCTCGGGCGACAGATCGCACAGCGGCCCGGTAAGGAACCGCCGCGCCGCTTCCACAGCCGCCGGGCGGCCGAACACGACGTTCAGCTTCGTGGGGCAGGCTTCGTGCACATAATACGCAACACCTTCGCGCACGAGCCGCGCCACCACGACCCCCGACGCCGCCTTCGTCATGGTCAGCATGCTGAGTGGCCTGATGCCCCGAGAAAGCTCGTAGAGGTGGTGATTGAAGACGCGGATGACGCCCGCGTTTACGTCAGACGGCTGATCCAATCCGTGATCCTCTTGTCTGTCTTGGACGACTGCGTGTCCTGATCGAGAGGCAGGCCGACGAACTTGCCGTCGCGCTCGGCGGTCGAGCCGGAATAGTTGTAGCCCACCGTGTCGGTGAACCCGACGACATCCGCGCCCGTGTCAATCACGTAGTCGTAGAGGATGCCGATCGCGTCCACGAAGCTCTCGGGATAGCCCTCCTGATCGCCCGTGCCGAAGATGCCGACCTTCTTGCCGGCGAGATTGGCGGAGGTCAGCTTCTCGATGTTGTCTTCCCAGTCGGTCTGGAGGGTGCCGTTGCCGTAGGTCGGCGAGCCAAGGATGAGAAGGCTCGGGCTTTCGAAGTCAGCCGTCGTCGCGTCCTTGATGTCGATGGCTTTGCCGGAAAGCTTTTTGGCGATCTTGGAGGCGACAGCTTTGGTCGCGCCGCCGTCGGAGCCGAAAATGACGTTCACACTCATGGTCTGGACTTTTCACCCTGTCGCAAAGCAGAAGAAAAGCGGCAGCAAGACCCCGCAGCCGCGCGTGTTCAACCGCGAACACCAACGCTTAAGAAGTTAGCGCATGGCGTTGGCCGGTTCAAATATAAAACCACGATATATCGCTTATATCTTCGATTATTTCATGGATGTATAATAGTTCTAATTCGCCATATCAAAAAACGCGCGACGAACGAATAATCGTTCTAAAGAACAGTTCTAAAGAACAATTCCAAATTGGGTGCGCTTTCTCTTGCGTGCAGATCACGCGGCGCGAGCCGGTTGCTATTTTTCGAAGCTGAAACGGCATTACCTTCCGCCTTCGCCGCAAGCGAAGGAATGCCGTTTTGCGCGCCGCGTGTTGGCGGAGTTTCGGCTCTCGAAGGCGTCGAACGGTTAGCCCGCGCTGCTTCAAGAGCGCGCGCGAAGCCACGTGGCCACCGTGCTCGCCGCCTCGCGAGCGCTTGGCAGCACGCCGCCATATTCGATGAAGCCGTGGATCTGTCCCGCGAAGTCCTGGTAATCGGTCGCGACGCGCGAGCAGCGCAAGCGGTCCGCATACGCTGCGCCTTCATCGTGAAGCGGATCGTTCTCGGCCGTCAGCACGAGCGCAGGAGGAAGGCGCCTGAGGCTGCGGGCATAGAGCGGCGAAAGGCGTTCGTCGCAACGGTCGATGCCCGCGTCCTGCGGCATGTATTTGGTCGAGAACCATCGCAGCGCATCCCTGTCGATGGGCGGCATGTCGGCGAAGGCCATGCGCGACGGCCACAGCTTGACCTGCGGCGTGCTGTCCGTACTCGGATAGACGAGCACCTGCGAAGCGATCTTCGGGCCACGCTCGCGTGCGTCGAGGCAGACGGCCGCCGCGAGCGCTCCGCCCGCGCTGTCGCCGCCGATGGACAGGCGCGCCGGGTCGATTCCGAGCAGTCTCGCGTTGGCCGCAGCCCAGCCAATGGCGGCGATTGCGTCTTCGAGCCCCGCCGGAAAGGGGTGCTCGGGCGCGAGCCGGTAGTCCACCGCGAGCACGCGGCAAGGCGTTAGCGCGGCGATGCGGCGGCAAATCCTGTCGTGGCTTTCCAGATCGCCGATGACCCCGCCGCCGCCGTGAAGATAGACGAGCGCGGCGCCGGGGCTGACAACGCCTTCGGGGCGGTAAAGCCGAACGCGAAGCGGTCCGCCGCGCCCGACCGCCTGATGATCGCTGACCTCCGACATGGCGGGCGCGTCGCCGCCGAGGCGCTGGCATTTCTGGCGATAGGCCTCGCGCGCCTCCTCAACATCCTGCGTGGCGAGGGGCTTCGCGCGCCGGAGGTTGTCCAGCAGTTTTTCCGTATCGGGGTCGAAAGTCATGCTTGTCGCCCCGCAACACCGGCGCCGGGAGCGACTTCACTCGGATCGCAGCGGTCAAGCCGCCACTTCCCTGCAGAAGGGACGCAAGCGCCCGCCTTCCAACGCATGACACAACGCCTTCTCAAGGGACGCGAAGCTGTGAACAAGGAGATGAGCTCCCGCCCGCGTCAACTCCGCCACGGAATGGTACCCCCACGTAACGCCCACTCCGGCACTCGCCGCCGACGCCGCCATTAGCATGTCGTAGGAGGTATCGCCGATCATGATCGTCGATTGTGGCGGGATGCCTGTTTCGCGCATCGCCTGGAACAGCATGGTGGGGTGGGGCTTCGATGGCGCATCGTCGGCAGTCTGTACCGTTGAAAACATCGCGGAAAACCCGTTTTCCTCGATGAAGCGGAGCGCGCCGCGTCGGGATTTGCCCGTCGCCATGCCGAGGAGCACGTCGTCGCGTGCTGCAAGGCTCGACAGGAGCTGCGCCGCGCCGAGGAACATCGGTTCGCTTTGGCGGGCGTTGCGAAGCTGCATGCACTTGTTGCGATAGGTCGCGATGATGTCGTCGCGCGTGGCTTCGCACAGGTCGGGGGCGAGACTGGCGATGGCCTCCGCCATCGAAAGGCCGACGGTGCGCAGGATCGAATGGCGCGGAGGCAGGGCCAGCCCGAGATGCTGAAAAGAAAACCTCATCGACTCGACGATGATATGCTGACTATCGGCAAGTGTACCGTCACAGTCGAAAACAATAAGCGTAGGAGTTGATGCCATATCTCGCACCTGCGAAGGTTCAGTTTCCGCCCCGTTCGGATAATCATCCCCCAGAGTGCACGATCTACATTATGCCGGGCTAACGCCGCGTGAAGCTAAACGTTAGACTCATACCTGTTATGCACAATTATTCACCGTAACGCCCGGCGTCGAATCCGAGAAGCTCGAACGTCTGCGCGATATGCGATGGAAGCGGCGCGGAAATGTCGATTTCGCCGAGCTTCGGATCTTTCAGCGTCAGTCGCCGCGCGTGAAGGTGAAGCTTCCGCTCGATGTTTTCGATCGGGATTTCGGTCCCGTCGCCATATTTCTGATCGCCGAGAATGGGCGTGCCGAGAATGTCCATATGCGCCCGAAGCTGATGTTGGCGGCCGGTTACGGGCTTCAGCGACACCCAGGCCATGTTCGCCGCGCGGTCGATGACGGAGTAAAACGTCGTCGCGTGCTGCGCGAGTTCCTGCTCGCCGGGGCGCGCCTTGCGCACGCGGTCGCCATCAGGCCCTGACGCCTTCACGAGCGCGGCCTCGACCTTGCCCTGCGTCGGCTTCGGGATGCCGCGCGTGATCGCCCAGTAGATCTTTTGCACCGAGCGCGTCTGGAACAGGCGGCCAAGCCGCGCCGCCGTCTGGCGATCCTTCGCGACGGCGAGAATGCCGGTCGTGTCGCGGTCGAGCCGATGCACGAGGCGCGGGCGTTCGCCGCCGAAGCGGTCAGCCATGCCCGCGAGCAGCCCGTCGATGTGGCGCGTGGTCTTCGTGCCGCCCTGAACCGCGATACCGAACGGCTTGTTTAGGATGAACATCTCGTCGTTCTCGAACACGATCATGCGCTCGATGAAATCGCGGTCGGCCTTGGACAGCCCCGGCGGCGGCTTTAGCGACGGCTGCGGCGCGTTCTCGGGCTCGGCGAAATGCGTAGGCACGCGCACTTCCTGCCCCGTCGATAGGCGGCTATCCGCCTTCACGCGGCCGCCGTCGACGCGAACCTGGCCGGTGCGGACAAGCTTCTGCACGAGGGTATGCGGCAGGGTCGGGTAATTTTTTTTCAGCCAGCGGTCGAGACGAAGGCCGTCGTCGTCGGTGCGGACCGCACGCTTTTCGATGGTCATATGGGAACTCCTCGCGCGCAGTTTGGCCGCGCCGCGCGGGTAAAGTAAAGCGGCAACTTGGGTTGACCGCCGACCTCGGCGGAGGCGCGATCCTGGCGACGCCCTCGTGGTGCCGCCGGCGCCGCCTCAGGCGCGGCCGGTTGCGAGCCATGCCGATGCCAACCCGACCGAAACGTTAACGGTTTCTCACCACGCATGTTTTATTGAAATTGCATCAAGCGCAAGTAGGTTGCCTTTAGCTATCACCTCGCTCGCCCTCCTCCCAAGCCTCAAAAATCCGGCAATTGAAACCATGACATCGTTCCGCGCCCTGATTCTGACCCTGCCTGTGGTTCTGGCTTTCGGTCAACCGACGGTCGGCCGGGTTGAGGAGCGGCAGCTGCGCGTTCGGGGCTTGCTCTTCCGCTCCGGGCAATGCCATCCAGGCCTACCCACCCTCGGCCGCGACGCGTACAGCCAAACGCCCCGTTACGGAAGCGATCGCGGCTATGCGGCTGAGCGGCCGCGTTCGGCGAAACGCGAGGGGAGACGGTAGACGACTTCGTTGTCGAGGCGTCCCGACGCTTCGGCATCCCCATTGTCTGGATCAGGGCCGTCATCAATCAGGAAAGCGGCGGCGCGCATCGGGATGGGAATAGCGGCCTCACGAAACCCCGGCCGGTCGAAACGCCTCGCCGATTGTGCATGACCTCGCATCCTGAAGCACAGCACCGGGCGATACGCGAGGGATGCTGGTGGCCGTCTCATGCTAGGCCGCCCGCCCCCGAAAGCGCGTCGCGGCCATGTGGCGCCGCGTAGTCGATTTCGGGTCCAACCGGCACGATGCCTGTCGGATTGATCGTCATGTGGCTCTGATAATAATGTCCTTTGATATGCTGGAAATTAACCGTCTCCTTTACGCCCGGCCATTGATATAGTTCACGCGTAAAGCCCCAGAGGTTGGGATAGTCCGCAATGCGGCGGATGTTGCATTTGAAGTGGCCGACATAGACGGGATCAAAGCGCAGCAACGTCGTGAATAGCCGCCAGTCCGCCTCCGTTATACGGTCGCCGCAAAGATAACGGTGCGTAGCGAGCCGCGCTTCGAGCTTGTCGAGCGTCTCGAACAAGGGCCGCACGGCCTCCTCGTAAGCCTCTTGCGAGGTAGCAAAGCCTGCCTTGTAGACGCCGTTGTTCACGTGATCATAAATCTCCGTGTTCAATGCGTCGATCTCTGGCCTCAACGCTTCCGGATAATAATCGCCGGCGGTTGCGCCAATACCGTCGAAGGCCGAGTTAAACATCCGGATGATCTCGGACGATTCGTTGCTTACTATCGTCTGCTGATGCTTGTCCCAAAGCACGGGGACGACGACGCGGCCAGAATAGGATGGATCGGCCTTTGTATAGACCTCATGGAGACGCGTCGCGCCGTTAACTGTATCGGGGATGACGCCGGGACCAGGTTCGAACGTCCATCCTTCCGAACCCATATACCAGTTCACCGCCGAAATCGGAATGAAGCGATCGAGCCCCTTCAGCGCACGGAAAATCAGCGTGCGGTGCGCCCATGGACAGGCGTAGCAAACATAAAGATGATAGCGGTCAGGCTCCGCCCTAAACCCCGCTGCGCCGCTGGGCCCAGAACTTCCATCGGGCGTGATCCAGTTGCGAAACTGGCTCTTCTGGCGCTGGAAGCGGCCGCCGGAGGACTTTGTATCGTACCACTGATCCTTCCACACCCCATCGACCAGAAGCCCCATGGTGCAACTCCTCTCGCAACATTTATACGCGGTTGACATGATCGGCGTACGACGTTAAGTTCTGCCTACGTTCTCTTTGCGTATCGTTTTGTACTTATCGTGGTGCGCGAGTCAAGGTAAACCTGAAATGGTGCTCAAGTTCCTGAAGTTGGGAAGAACTGGGGGCGGTGTGCGCCGCATATGCAGGGCAAAAAGGCGCGGTCGGGTAGACAGACTGATGCATCAATTCGCCTCCTCGATCGCCCCTTTGACGTGTCTAGGAAATGTTTATAGGGAGCGCAAAAAGGCTCTGAAAAGCTTCGTAACGAAGGCGGTGCAACGGCCGTACCGCAGGTTCGGAAACGATCGACCGAAGAAGCCTGATTGTCAGCGGTATGAATATGAGTGCTTTGCTTTCGGTTAATTGGTGTCCCGCTTGCGGTTCGCGGGCTTCGCCGGGGTCTTCGCTTTTTCTTTCTCTTCCGCCTGCCGGGCCGCGACAACGCGTTCCATGCGCTCAAGACGTTCCAGCGCGGCGATGCGGTTTTTCACCTCCGTGAAGAACCGACGCACTCGCTCTGCATTGCGGCCGAGGTCGTGCTGGCCGAAGCGCGAGGACGAGCGGACGTCAACGCGAGCCGACTTTGAGTTGCCGGTCACGCGAATTGCAACATCATCCATGAACCCGAAAAGGAGTGTTTTTTCCACGGCCTCGATGTGGCCCGCCTTGGTCGTCTCAGGAGCCTGTTCCTCCAAAATCTTCCAGTTAAGCGTCTTCACCACATCGCGAACCGACGTATAGACATCTACGAGCGGGCGTTGGATCACGAGGGGCTTCAAGTCAGGATAGGCCTGCGCCTGAAGTGGTGCGAAAGCGGCTTCGTAGCGCGTCGGGTTTGCCTGACCTTGCCGAATTCTGGCAACGCGATCGAAGGCCGGAGGTGCAGCTGGATCGGTGGTCACTTCGTAAAGGCGAGGGAGCGTAAGCAATGCTGGCAACGACCAAAGCGGAACCGCGAGTACGAGCGCGGCGAGTAGAAGTGCGGTTGTCGCGCGGCCCGCTCCCCGATCGCCGTTGTTCCATATCGTGACAAGTGCCGCGATCGCCACAACCACGGCAACGATTGCCCCGGCGATCGCGGCCCCCATGATCTTGAACGCCAGCGGAGTTGCAAGGCCGAAGAAGCGATGCCAGACAAAAGCGCCAGCAAAAACAAAGACAGAAAGGGCTGCGATCCGGTAACTCCACGCCGCCCGTCTCGAAAGGGTTTCGTAAAGACGCAAAGTTCCTCTCCGCCGTGCCGTTCCAAAATCGTTCGGCTGAAGCGCGGCCGCTTCGCCGTCATTCCATCGGTTTGCGCGCCATCCTGCCGCAGTGTTCGGCGCCGCAACGAAACAACATCGCGCGCCTTCCCGCTCGGTCAGCCGTCACCTTATCGCAATATGCTTCGCGGTGCCTTAGCTTCGGATGCGGGATTTGCCAACCGTCTTTCGAAAATGTAACCGGGGATTTCGCTTGCACTGTCGCAATTAAGCCGACGAATCGACAAACATTGGCAGGACAGTATGAGTGTGAGTTAGTTTAGTAAACGATGGAGTGCGACTGTGGCTGAAGAAATTCAATGGCGGCAGCTTGGTTCAATCGTCAATGCGGTGCTTCTTGACGCGAGGGCGAAAGCTGTTCGAAGCGGCGCGATGCCGAAGCCGGTGCTGCGTTCCGTCCTGACAGTGGGGTCGCAATCTGTCGCGAACCTTGCGCGAGAAGAAAGCGGCAACGGCTTGCTGAGCAAGCCCTCGGCGAGCATGCCGGTCGAACAACTCGAACTGCCGTTCGATCTTGCTGACATACGGCCCGCGACGCCTCGGGTTGCACGATCGCGCGCTCGCTTGATGTAGGACCGAGGGCAACGCGGAGCAAAGTGCTTCTTCGTTGAGCCGACGGCGTACCGCTCTTGCGTTGCTCCGGCGATAATGACGACGCTTTCGGGCCACGCTCGAAAACGCGCGGATCGCGGTGCGCCGCGCATGCGCTTTGTGGCCACGAGCATACGGAACATTCGACTGGGGTAATCGCCGACGCGCTCCGGGCGACCAATTTATCGCGCAAAGCTCAGCACAAGGAGACGGAACGTCAGCGTTGCGTGTATCCCAGCATGATCGGAGGCGGAGCCGGTGTTGTGTTTTCGACAGCGTCAGGCTGAGCTGCCAGCTTGCCGCCCTTGCCGGAGCGGTTGGTCTTCTGTAGCGCGTCGGGATCGGACATGGCCGCGTTCTGCTGCGCGGTGGGTGCCGGAGCCTGCGCTGTTGTGGTCCCAAACTGATACCGCACAGGCTGTGAGCCGCTTTCCTGTTCGATGCGCGCGGCCGCGAAAGCCGGGCCTGAGGCGGGCGCGACGCCGGGAGCCTGGGGCGCGGTGTGCGTTGCCTGCATGCTTGCGATCGACATGGGTTTGCTGGCTGGCGTCCGGATCACCGGTGACGCGGACATGGAAGCGAGCGAGGCGGTCTCCGACGGCTGCGGCGCGCTGGCGAATGCGGCCGCCGGTTGCGAATACGCCGGCGTAAAGGAGCGCATCGGCGGTTGCGGCGCAACCGCGGCCACGGCGACCGGTTGGCCAGACTGTGGCCGCGCGGCGTCGGGCGCTCTGTTCAGGTTGGCCAGAACAGTTTGCGGCACGCCATCGACTCCGGGTAGCATTCTTGGATCGACCTTGGCGAAGATCGGGCACGGACCGTCGGGCGCGGGATCGCCCGGAACACCGGGAAACTGCACGTTCACCTGATATTGCTTGCCGCAAACCTTCACGATCGGCGGCTTGCCGCTCGCCTCGAACGAGTCGTAGCCTTCCTTGAGCCGCGCCCAGAACGCATACCACGGGTTGTCGCGGTGCTTCGCCATGTTCGCGGCCGTCATGCGGAAGGGCAAAGCCTGCACATGGAATTTCGTCTGGCCCGCGTCGAATGCCTCACGCGCGAGGATGTAGATTTCCTCGATATAGGCATCGGTCATCGCGTAGCAGCCGACCGACTTGCAGTTGCCGTGCACCATCAGCGCCGAACCCGTATGGCCGTTCACCTGGTCGTGGACATTCGGATAGCCGATGTTGAAAGCGAGGTAATAATTGCTGCGCGGGTTCATCTGGCCGCGGGTGACGGTATAGAACCCCTCGGGAGACTGCCGGTCGCCAGTCTGAATTTTGGGGCCGAGGGTGCCGGACCACGCGCAAATCGGATAGGTGCGGAAATGCTGGAACCGACCGTCCTTTAACTTCCAGACTTCCAACTCCGACTCTTCCTTGAAGATGCGGATGAAGATCGGAGCATCGGTCCGCATACCCTTGATGGCGAGCATCGCCTGGGTCGACGCGGGAAGTTGGCGCTCCGCTGGCGGGACCGCGTTCTCGGCGTCGCCGCCGAACCCGAAGAGGTTGAGGCACCCAGTCAGGCCCAGCAACAGCGGCGCAACCGACGCAAAACGCAACGCAACTCTCATAAGGCCTTTCCTCTGCGCGGTGGCGCTGTCAGGTGAGCATCGGCCGTCTGGGTTAAAAAGAGGTTGCATCTTGCGTGTGCTTTTTAGTGATCGCATCCTGGAGTTGTAAGCCCTTGATTCCTTTTCTGCAACAGAGACTTGGCAGTGATATTGAGGCTAAAATGCGACACACCCCCACGGGCAAGCCTACCGCGCGGCCGGTAAGGTACGGCCGATAGCGAGGAATTTATCCTGCCGCTGCTTCTTGATGGCCTGACCCTCCTGCGATTCGAATTCGGAAAGGGCGCGTTCGAGCGCGTCGCTCACATTGCGAATGGCGGCTTCCCGCTCGCGATGGGCGCCGCCGACCGGCTCGGGAATGATCTGATCGATCACGCCGAGCTGGAGGAGATCCTGCGCGGTGATCTTCATGTTGGTCGCGGCATCGCGCGCCTTGGAACTGTCGCGCCAGAGGATCGAGGCGGCCCCTTCGGGCGAGATCACGCTGTAGATGGAGTGTTCGAGCATCAGCACGCGATTCGCAGCGGCAATCGCGATAGCGCCGCCGGAGCCGCCCTCGCCGATCACGACCGCGATCATCGGCACGGAAAGCGACAGGCAGCAATCCGTCGAGCGCGCGATGGCTTCGGCCTGACCGCGCTCCTCGGCTTCGATGCCGGGATACGCTCCCGCCGTGTCGACGAGGCTGACCACCGGAATGCCGAAACGGTCCGCCAGCTCCATCAAACGCACGGCCTTGCGGTAGCCTTCGGGCTTCGCCATGCCGAAATTGTGCCGGAGACGGCCTTGCGTGTCCGCGCCCTTTTCGTGGCCGAGCACCATCACAGTGCGACCGTTGAATTGGCCGAGCCCGCCGATGATGGCAAGATCTTCGCCGAAATAGCGGTCCCCGCCGAGCGGCGTGAAATCGGCGATAAGCTCGCGGATATAGTCGACCGAGTGCGGCCGCGCGGGATGGCGCGCCACCTGCGTCTTCTGCCAGGGATCGAGGCTCTTGTAGGTTTCCTGAAGCGCCGTTTGCGCCTTCTCGCGGAGCTTGGCGAGTTCATCGTTGATGGAGACGCCGCTTTCCCCTTCGCCGAGCGCGCTCAATTCCGCGATCTTGCTTTCGAGTTCAGCGATAGGTTTTTCGAAGTCGAGATAGGTGCGCATGGCCTTGGAGCTTGGAACGAGAAGCGGGTGATTTTGCCCATTGCCTAGCATGGGCGGCTGGCAAGGGCTAGTGCGCGTTCCGGCGCCGCCCCTTCATTTCCGGGGACTAGTGCAGTGAATTTTACATTTGATCCACACCCGCTGTTGGCACCGGCATCAAATGTAAAATTCGAAAACTGCATGGTAAATCAATTCGTTGCCAGTGCTTTTCAGGCGCATGCGTTCGCTTGGAGCGTGCAGCGATGTGGACCAAACGTCTGCGCCTGAGCACTGGGCGCGCTGAAAACGCCATAGACGATGCGCCATGTGACGCAGCCCCCGTGACGGCGATCGAATGCTGCCAGCGCCTGCCTGAGCGCGGTTGGGGACAGCGGCCGATAGCCGGGCCTCGGCTGGCGCGCGCCCGTGTTTCGCAGTGCCCGGAGAAAGCCCGCCGCGTCGCCATATTCGGCGGTGATGGTTTCCTCCCGCACGATGCAGTCGAGCGCGGGCATATCGAGCAGGCCGATGGCCTCACCAAGGCTTTCGAGTGTCTCGCGCCATTCGGGAAAATTGCCGGGGCCGATGGTGGCGAACACGATGCGTCCGCCGGGATTCAGCAGTCGCCGCCAGTTTTCGAGGCTTCGGCGCGGATCGTCGCACCACTGCAGCGTCATGCTTGAGGCCACGAGGTCGAAGCCGGTGGAAACGGCCGGGCGGTCGCCGTCCATCGCCGCGAACGTCATTTCCGCGTCCCGTTCGCCTGCCGCCGCCATGTTTTCACGACAGCGCGAAACCATGTCGGGGCCGATGTCGGTGAACAGGAACCGGCCGCGAGGATAGCGCGCGAGCAGATGGCGCGAGAAAAGCCCGGTGCCGCAACCGATTTCGAGAACGCGCGGCGCGTTCGCGGTGGGCAGAAACTCGGCGAGGCGCGCAGCCACCGTCTCCTGAAGCGCCGCGTTGGCGTCGTAGGTCGAGACGCTTTCCGAGAAGCGGCGTGCGATTATGCCCTTGCGGGACATGGGGTTCTCACTTGGGATTCCTGAAAAGAGACGGGCGCCGTCGCCGGGACGAGCGGGCCAACCGCCCCTGTTTCCCTCTCTCGCGGCCAAAGCGCAAGGCTCGTTGCTCTGTCGTCGCAGCGAAACGCTCCACCGATGCCGCGAAATGACGCAACGGGAATGCTTCTAACGTCTCGTCGTTCAAGTTGCAAAGTCGGTGATTTTCTATTTAATTCGCAAATATTTTCGAGGGGTGTTTCTTGGATACGCGTATCAGCTCCATTGCCAGTGATCTCCGCGCGGGACAGACCCCGCCTGAAGTCAGCGTCCGGACATTTCTCGGCTGGTTCGACGCCCAGCGCCGGCGCTACAGGATCGTTCAGAACATCCGCGACGAACTCGCGAAAGAGGGCGTGTGCACCGTGCCCGATTTCGAGACGGTCTGGATCGACGCGCCGATCAAATTCGTCCTTTCCGAAGGGAACGGCATTTTCGTCAATTTCGAGCCGAAGGTGCCCGGCGAAGAACCGCAGAAAGCGCCCGAGACCGTTCCGCCGGGCCGCTGGGAGACCCGCGAGGCGACCTACAAGGTCGGCAGGCTCGCCGCCGCGAACCAGGGCATCGTCTCCGTCCCGCCTGACAAGTCTGTCGCCCAGGCCGTCACGATCATGATGCTGGGCGGCTACTCCCAGCTTCCCGTCATGACGGACGAGGAGACAGTTCTGGGCATGCTGAGCTGGCGCTCCGTCGGCACACGCATGGTCCTGAACCGGCCAGCGCCACTGGTCGGCGACGCGATGGAACCGCATCACGAGGTGCGATCCGATGTTTCCATCTTCGATGCGATCCAGGCCATCGTCGCGAACGATTACGTGCTCGTGCGCGGCGTGGATGGGCGCATCACCGGCATCGTCACGGCGAACGATCTGAGCCTCCAGTTTCATGACCTGACCGAGCCGTTCCTGCTCCTCGGCGAGATCGAAAATCTGGTCCGCAACATGATCGGCAACGCGTTTTCAGCGGACGAACTCAAGACCGCCTGCAATCCGGCAGACGCGTCGCGGGTCGCCTACGTCGAAACCGTCGCGGATCTGTCATTCGGTGAGTATATCCGCCTTCTGCAATTGCCGCCGAACTGGAGCAGACTCGGGATCGACATCGAGCGCGAGGTCTTCTGCCAGTCGCTCGACGCGGTGCGCAAGATCAGGAACGACGTGATGCATTTCGATCCGGACGGCATCGAGCCGGTAGAACTGCAGCAGCTTCGCCGGTTCACGCGCTTCATGCGGCAGCTTGCCAGCGTGCGCGTGTAGATCCCCAGCGTGTAGATCGAAGACGATCCAAGCTCAAGCTGAGCCAGAAAACTATATCCTCCGATCACGTAAATTTAACCGTCAGAGCACGTGCAATAACGGCACTGTTGGAACTGTTGGCTTCGAGTACAGGTTAAAATCATTTAGAATGATCCAAACGCGGCCGGTCACGAAACGGTCCGGGAGAAAGGCTCTCACGGCTCGAAAATACGGCGTTCCGGCTGCTGGCCGCACCTGTTTGACCGGAGTGAACCTTGGCTTTGCATCCTCTCTCGCATCATGAAATCCTGAGCCTCGTCGCGCCATTCACTCGCCGCGGACTGCATCCCGACTTGCAGGCCACAAACCGGCAGGAACGACGACTTGTCTTCAAACCGGTCGAACGCCTCGGCGAACGAGAGGGTGCGCCCGCCTATACCGAGACGCTCGAACTTTACTGTACGAGCGGCACCGCCACGCCGCACAAGCTGAAACGAACGACCGTGTGTTCGACCGCGCCGGAGAATTTCGAGGCGCGGCTCGAAATCGAGGGCCGCGATCTCGCCGATATGCTGGATTGCTTCGAGACCGTGCCGTCGTCGAGCCAGTTCCGCTTCGGGCCTGGCTTCAAGATGGTGAAATGCTGGCGGCTCCTGCGCGGCAGCGGCAAGACGCCCACCGGTCAGCCCACGACGCAGAAAGCCCTCACCCACATGGCGGCGACGCTTGGCGATCTCACCGTGAAGGCCACCGCGCCGACAGTGAAAGCCGATCCCGAAACGATCATCGAGATCGACCCGCCTGAAGGCGCGCATCTGCGTCTGCCGGAAGACCTGCTCGCCGTGCTTGGCTGGAACTGGAGCCTCCTCCGCAAGCGGCGCGATACGTGGCGCGCCATTCTCAAGACGTCGGGTCGCGAGCCGGACCGCAGTCGGCGGGCGGAATTGAACCTCGACAAGATGGTCGAGCATCTCGTGCAGACTTTCGAGGACGCGCCCGCGCGCTTCCACGACCGGCTTTACAAGGCGCGCTGGGGCGTCGCATTCCGCCGCTCGCTCCCCTTGCTGATCGCGCTCACGCTGATCGGCCTCGCCGCGCTGTCCTCACGGCTCGAACTATCGGAGGACTCGTTGCTGCGCATGCTGATTTTCAACGCGCCGCCGCTTCTCATGGTGTCGGTGTTTTGCATGCGCAGGCTGCCGCAGATCGAAATCCCGCCGCTGCCACGTCGGCTTAAAGCATCGAAATGGATGCTGGACCCGGAGCCGGCCTGAGGCCGCGCGATAATACGCGCCGAGAAAAGTAACGGAGGCAAGCCAGAGCGCGAGTTACAGCCGAAAGACTAGGGGAACAAGATAACTATCTGTGCATTGCAAGTACACTGATTAACTTTGCGCCGAGGGTGAGGAATGGCCGGAAACCCGATGAACGTGCCCCCCGTCTCGATCGCGACCGCGAAGGCGGCGCTGATCGAGCAGTTCGCCAACCCCGTCCTGCGCCGCAGGGCGACGATGCTGTGGGGGACGCGCGGTGTCGGCAAATCCTCCATCGTGCGGCAGGTCGCGGCCCATTACGGCGTGCCGCTGGTGGACCTTCGCCTCACCACAATCGAGCCGGTGGACATTCGCGGCGCGATCTACGCGGACGATACGCTCGCGAAGACGGTGTGGTTTCCGCCGGAGTTCCTGCCCGGACGCGATCAGCCGCAAGGCATCCTGTTCCTCGACGAGCTGACTGCCGCCGACCAGCGCCTGCAAATCTCGGCCTATTCGCTGATCCTCGACCGCCGCGTGGGACATTACGAACTGCCGGACGGCTGGCAGGTGGTCGCGGCGGGCAACGCCAGTTTCCACGGTGCGGTGTGCCACGACATGGGCACCGCTCTCGCCGACCGGATGTTCCATTTCCACGTGCAGTCGGTGATCGACGCCTTCCTCGAATACGCGATGGCCAACAATTTCGCGCCCGAGGTAATGGCCTATCTCAAGGTGCGGCCCGACAAGCTCGACGACACCGAGGCGCAGCTTTCCAACGACCACCTTATCGGCTCCAGCCCGCGCGGCTGGGAAGACATCTCGAACGTGCTGAAGTCGGAGATGTCGGAGCACGCGAAGCGCATTTTCGTGCAGGGCCGCATCGGCGCCTCCAACGCGGCAGAATTCTTCGGGGTGCTGCGCGAGATCCAGGCGAGCGTCGATGTCTTCAAGCTCATGGCGGCGAAGCCCGGCGCCGAGACGGTGGCACTGCTGCCGCGCTCGCTCGACGGGCTTTACGGCATGACCTACGGGCTTCTCGCGGCCTGCGTCGACTCGGAAAGCGTCGCCCGCACGCTCGAAATCGTGGAGCAACTGCCCGACGTGAGGGCGGAAATCCGCCTGCCGCTTCGCGAGGTGCAGACGCTCGCGATGGAACTCATCATGCAAAAGGCGCTGGCGACCGGCCTTGAGGGCGCGATCCTCGAAAGCCCAGCCTATAGCCGCTATGCGGAGGCCCGCGCGAAGGAGCCGACCTATGCCTGACGGGAGCGGCGCAAGCGACTTCGGCGCGGGTGCGGGCCTGCCGCCCGGCCATCGCGGGACGCGGGCCATTCAGCGCATGGTGGAGTTCGCGCCCTCGACCGGCGGCCTCGCGCTGTGGGTGAAGCACCTCGACGTGGCCGACCCCGCCGCGCCCGTCGTCTCCACGGATGGCACCACGCTTCGCTACGGCCCGGCCTTCACGGAAACGCCGGTCGCGGAACAGGTGGGCCTCGTGGCGCATGAGGTGCTGCACATCGCGCTGCGCCATCCGCAACGCTATCTCGAATTGCAGCAACTCATCGGCGATGTCGATCTCGACCTCTTCAACATCTGCGCCGACGCCATCGTCAACAGCTCGCTGTCGCATCTGACGTGGCTGAGGCTGCCGCACCGCTCGGTTTATCTGGACGAGCTTCTGCGCGATACGCTCGGCCTCCGCGAGGACGTGCAGAAGTCGTTGCTCGAATGGGACGTGGAGCGGCTTTATCGCGCCGTCGACGACCGTCAGCAGGCCGACAATGGCGGCAAGCGCGATCAGCGCCGCGAGAAGCAGGGCGGTTCGGAGGAAAGTCAGGACGGCAAAAACGGCAACGAAACGCAGCAGGCGTCACAAGAGACGAAGCCCGACGAGCGCAAGGATGGCCCGAAAGCGGCGGCGGCGCGAGCGAAGGGCGCCGGTGTCTTGCGCGACCTCGTGCCGACGCCCGATCCCGACGCCCCCCCCGAAGCCGAGGCGCAAGCGGCGCTGCAATGGAGCGAGCGCATCCAGCGGAGCCACGCCAGCGACGGCATGCACTCGATGTTGCGCGCGCTCGTCGCCGATCTGCCGAAGATCAAGACGCCGTGGGAGCGCGCGCTTCGCTCGCAGCTTGCCCGCGCACTGTCGAAGAAGCTCGACCTGTCGTGGTCGCGGCCCGCGCGCTCCTACATCGCCAATCAGGGGCGCATGGGCACGCGGCGCATGCCGTTCGAGCCGGGGTTCAGCCTCGCGAAGCCCGTGCCGCGCCTCGTGGTGGTGGTGGATGTGTCGGGCTCGGTCGATGAGAAGCTTCTCGACCGTTTCGCGCTGGAGATCGAGGCCATCACGCGACGGCAGGAGTCCGGGCTGATGCTTATCATCGGCGACGACCGCGTGAGGAAGGTGGTGCGCTATGAGCCGGGCGTGTCGAACCTGCGCGAGATCGAGTTCGACGGGCGCGGCGACACGGATTTCACGCCGCTCCTCATGGAGGCGGACAAATACTGCCCCGACATCGCCGTGGTGCTGACCGACCTCGATGGCGCGGCGCGCTTCCGTCCGCGCTTTCCCGTGCTCTGGGCGGTGCCGGAAGCCTTCGCCAACGCCACCGTGCCGTTCGGCCGGAAGATCGTGCTCAGCTGACGCGAGCCTTTGCCTCGTCGCTTTCACGTGACGCGTGTGCCACTTCCTGCAAGACTAAAACCCATGTAATCGTTCGGACCTGCGATGTGACTCGGAGGGGACCATGAACGGCTTGCTTGCGGCATCATCCGCTTTCTTCTTTCTGCACCTTTTCCCGTCAACGCCGCTGCGGCGCCGCTCGGTCGCGATTGCAGGTGAGGGCGTGTATTCGGCGGTGTTTTCGATCCTTTCATTGGCCGCGCTCTATTGGGCGGTTGTCGAGTTCAACGCGGCGTCACCCGGCGAAAAGCTCTTGTCCATGCCCGTCTGGTGGATCTGGCTGAAGGCGGGTCTCATTCTCTTCGCTTCGATTCTGCTCGTGGGCGGGTTGCTGACGCCTAACCCCTCTTCGCCAGGAGCGGAAAAGGTGCTCGAAAAACGTGACGCATCGGGCGGCATCTTCGCCATCACGCGTCATCCCGTGATGTGGGGGTTCGCCATATGGGCCGTCGCTCACCTTCTTTCGCAGGGGACGGTGCGCGGCCTCCTCTTCTTCGGTGCGCTCGCGGCTACCGCGTTGATCGGCAGTTGGCTTCAGCAGCGGCGAAAGCGGGCGACTGTGCCCGGCTGGGCCGATTTCGAGGCCAGGACTTCGTTCATACCTTTTGCCGCCATCGTCGACGGACGCGCGCATCTGAGCTTCGCCCCACTCGGCTGGTGGCGCGTTGCCATCGGTGTCGCGGTCTGGGCGGCGGCGCTCCATTTTCACGCGTGGATCGCGGGCGTTCCGGCGCTCCGCTAACGCTCGGACAGTAGCGGCTCAAGCCGTCACGGCACGAAGATCAGGAAGATGTACGTCGCGAAGATGATGAGGTGCAGGAAGCCGAACAGGATGTTCGTGCGCCCCGTGCCGAAGGTGTAGACGCTCACGAGCAGCGTCAGGAACAGGAGCACCATCGCTTCCGAGCCGAGGCCTAGGATCAGATCCTTGCCCGTGTAGATCGTTATGACGGCGACGGCTGGCACCGTCATGCCGATGGTGGCGAGCGACGAGCCGAGCGCGAGGTTGATCGACCGCTGAAGCTCGTTCATGCGCGCGGCGCGAACCGCCGTGATGCCCTCCGGCGAGAGGATCAGCAGCGCGACGAGGAAGCCGAGGAACGGCTCCGGTGCGCCGAGGTCCGTCAGGATGCCTTGCAACGAGGCGGTGAATGTCTTCGAGAGCAGAACCACCGCCACGAGCGACGCGATGAGCAGGAGCGGCGCGCGGGCGCGAAGACCGTGCCCGCTTTTCTCGTCGCCGTTATGTTCGCTATTGGCGGTGAAAAATTCCGTGTGCCGCACTGTCTGGATGTAAAGAAACAAGGCGTAAAGCAGCAGCGTGACGATCGACACGAAGATGAGTTGCGACGTGGTCAGCACGGGTCCAGCCGACGATACGGTGAAATTCGGCAGCACCATCGTCAGCATCGAGAGCGCGGTCAGCACGGCAAGATAGACGTTCGCGCCCTTCGCCTCGAAATCCTGCTGGTAATAGCGAAGCCCACCCGCCAGCATGCAGATGCCGACAAGGCCGTTGGCGACGATCATGACCACCGCGAACACGGTGTCCCGCGCGAGCGTGGGATTGCCCTTGTCCTCCAGCATGATCGACATGATGAGCGCCACCTCGATGATCGTCACCGAAATAGTGAGCACGAGCGTGCCGAACGGCTCGCCGATTTCGTGTGCGATCTCCTCAGCGCTGACGACCGCCGCGATGACGGTTGCGAACAGGATGGGAAAGACGACGAGCGACAGCCACAGCGGCGGCTGGTCCTTGATCGCCTGTCCGCCGAGGAAGGTGATGGCTGCGTAGAGCGCCAGCGCCGCAACCGGAACGACGATCCGCATCACGTCGACGAAGCCGATGCGCTGGGCCGTTGCGAGCGGCCTCATGAGCGGCCGTCAAGTGCGTCGAGCGCCGCGCGAACCGCGAGCAGGTCGCGCCAGGCCAGGCGTTTGGCGATGGGCGTGCGCAGGAGATAGGCCGGGTGAAGCGTCGCCATCGCGCGCACGCCAGGGTGCCCCGGCAGTTCCAGCCATTTTCCGCGCAGCTTCATGATTCCCTCCGTCGCTCCGGTGAGCTGCCTGGCCGCAGCATTTCCCAGGAACACAACGATCCTAGGCGCGAGGAGTTCAATTTGCCTTTCCACAAAAGGCTGGCACACCAGCACTTCTTCCGGTGAGGGCGTGCGGTTGCCGGGCGGGCGCCAGAACACGATATTGGTGATGTAGAAGTCCGCTTCGGTAAGTCCGATGGCGGCGAGCATGCGGTCTAGAAGTTGACCCGCGCGGCCTACGAAGGGCTGGCCCAGCCGGTCTTCGTCCTTGCCGGGCGCTTCGCCGATGAGCATCAGCGGGGCGGAGGGCGAGCCGCGCGATAGGCACAGGCGGCTCGCGGTGGCCTTGAGGCCGCACCCTTCGAAACTTTCGAGGAGTGCGCGCAATTCTTCGAGGCTTTTGGCGCTGCGGGCGAGTTCGCGGGCCGCCATGACGTCGTTCGAGGCGGGCAGTTCCACGGGCGCGGCGCGCGTGGGTGCTGCGAGGTGCGTCAAATCCGCCCGCTCTCGCGTGAGCGGTTTCCGGTTGACGTTTGCGTCAACGTCTATACCTTTAGGTAAAGGCTGCTCTGCGCGGGGAATTTCGCTAAGCCAGTCGCGCGTTTCATCGGCGATGGTCTCGTCGACCCCCATCGCTCGATACCATTCGAGCAGAATTTCAGCATTCTCCGAAGGCGCGCGCATGCCGGTGAGATTGCCCACGGTTTAGACGAATAATCAAGTTGGCGGGGAAGCACTTTTACCGTACCTGAGTGCGATGCAAAAAGAACTGCTCTAACTCTTTCTTAGGTTGCGGTCGGTCCAACGGAATTGCCGGTGGAGAGCGCGGGGCCGCTTGGCCGGGAGAAAACCTCATGGAACTGAACGAAGTCGCGGAAGTCCCCGAAGAGGAGGCTCTGCCTGAACGCGAGACGATGGAATTCGACGTCGTCATCGTCGGCGGCGGTCCTGCCGGTCTGTCGGCGGCGATCCGGCTGAAGCAACTCGCCGAGAAGGCGGGCAAGGAAATTTCCGTCGTCGTTCTCGAAAAAGGCTCGGAGATCGGCGCGCATATCCTGTCGGGCGTGGTCATCGATCCCATCGGCCTGAACGCGCTCATCCCGGACTGGAAAGAGCAGGGCGCGCCGCTCGAACAGCAGGTAACGAAGGACGTATTCCTCCGCCTCACGGAGACGAAGTCCTCCGGCTTCCCGCATCACCTGCTGCCGCCCGCGATGCGCAACGACGGCTTCTATATCGGCAGCCTAGGCGCGGTTGTGAAATGGCTCGGTGAGCAGGCCGAGGCGCTGGGCGTCGAGATATACCCCGGTTTCCCGGCCGCCGAAGTGCTTTACGACGACGACGGCAAGGTGATCGGCGTCGCCACGGGCGATCTCGGCGTTGGCCGCGATGGCAAGCCGAAGGACGACTTCGTGCGCGGCATGGCGCTGCTCGGCAAATATACGCTGATCGCGGAGGGCGCGCGCGGTTCGCTCGCGAAGCAGCTCATCGGCAAGTTCAAGCTCGATGCGAACTCAGACGTGCAGAAATACGGCATCGGCCTGAAAGAGCTGTGGCAGGTCAAGCCGGAGCATCACAAGCCCGGCCTCGTGCAGCACACGCTCGGCTGGCCGCTCGACGACAAGACCGGCGGCGGTTCGTTCATGTATCACTACGGCGACAACCTCGTCGCGGTCGGCTTCGTGGTGCATCTGAACTATCAGAACCCCTATCTCAGCCCGTTCCATGAGTTCCAGCGGTTCAAGACGCACCCCGCCATCGCGTCGATCTTCGAGGGCGGCAAGCGCATCGGCTACGGCGCGCGCGCCATCGTGGAGGGCGGCTGGCAGTCGATCCCGAAGCTCACGTTCTCCGGCGGCGCGCTGCTCGGATGCAGCGCGGGCTTCGTGAATGTGCCGCGCGTCAAGGGTTCGCATAATGCGGTGCTGTCCGGCATCGCGGCGGCGGATGCGGCCTTCGCGGCCGTCGATGCGGGCCGCGCGGGCGACGAACTCACCGCCTACGAGGCTTCTGTCCGCACCGGCCCCATCGCGAAAGACCTCAAGCCGATTCGCAACGTGAAGCCGCTCCTGTCGCGCTATGGCACCACGATCGGCTCATTCCTCGCCGGCATCGACATGTGGCTGAACAAGCTCGTACCCGCGCTGTCGCCGACGCTCAGCCACGGCAAGCCCGATTTCGCGACGCTCAAGCTCGCGAAGGACTGCAAGCCCATCGCCTACCCGAAGCCGGACGGCAAGCTGACCTTCGACATCCTGTCGTCGCTGCCGCTTTCGGGCACGAACCACGAGGAAGATCAGCCGGTTCACCTGAAACTCGCCGATCCGAGCATCCCGATTGGCAAGAACCTGCCGCTCTATGCCGAGCCCGCGCAGCGTTATTGCCCGGCGGCGGTGTACGAGGTGGTGACGAGCGCGGAGGGCGAAGCGCGCTTCCAGATCAACGCGCAGAACTGCATCCACTGCAAGACGTGCGACATCAAGGATCCGGCGCAGAACATCAATTGGGAGACGCCCGAAGGCGGCGGCGGCCCGACCTACGCCGGGATGTAAGGCTAAGGATGCGATGGCCGGACCTTCCCGGCCATTCTTCGGCTGGGTCTGGCGCAGGCTTGCTCTGTTTCAGGGCCGACGCGTGCGCCGAGCTAAGTCGTGCCCTTCGGCATGTTGTCGAGGTCGACGTTATACCACTTGTCGGCCTCGATCACGATCGGGTTCTCGCCGATGGCATAGACCCAGCTATCGACCGCCCAGCGCACTTTCGTGTCGTTCTGCGTTAGGACCGCCGTCCAGTGCGGCCAATGGCCGACGCCCTGCAGGATGTTGCCCTTGGCGAACGGTCGCCCGACGGTGTGATGCTTCAACAGCCCGTTGTTCTGGAGCACGAGCAGGAAGCTGGTGGTGTTGGTCGAATGGTCCACGCAGTCCATCTGCGTCGGATCGCCGGACGCCTCGTAATCCATCCCCGGCCGATCCTTGATGGTGCCGACGAGGTTGCCCGTCCACACATACATATATGCGGTGGCGTAGGCGATGGCGCGACGCTCCTCGTGCGGCGTGTCGGCCTTCTTCGTCTTCGCCATCAGCGCGGCGATCTCGCTGAGTTGCTGCGCGCCGAAGGTGACTTTGGTCTTCTGCTGGCAGCCATAGGCGTGGCAAAGCCAGACGCTGTTCTTGCGCGGCGGTTCGCCCTTGAAGTCGGCGTAGTGCAGTTCCGGCGCGCCCTCGCGGTCGAACGTGCAGGCGGAAAGGCCGCCCATCATCGCGAACGCAAGTGCCACGGAAAGGGCGCGCATGAAAAATCCATCCTCTCGATAGCCGCAGCCTACCTTATGGCACGAGCAGAGCAAGGCTTGCCGTTGAGTGGCGCGGAGTTTTCACCTAGGTTGTCGCGACACAGCAACAAAAAGAAAACATGACATCCAACTCACCCTTACACATCGTCGGCGCGGGTCTCGCGGGATCGGAAGCGGCATGGCAGGCAGCGGAGCGCGGCGCGCGCGTGGTGCTGCACGAGATGCGGCCCGAGCGGCAAACGCAAGCGCACAAGACGGGCGGCTTCGCGGAACTCGTGTGCTCGAACTCCTTTCGCTCGGACGATTTCGAGACGAACGCGGTGGGCCTCCTGCATGAGGAGATGCGGCGCGCGGGCTCGCTCATCATGGACGCAGCGGCGCGGCACAAGCTGCCAGCGGGCGGTGCACTGGCGGTGGATCGCGATGCGTTTTCGGCGGAAGTGACGGAGCGGCTTCGGGCCCATCCGAATGTCGAGATCGCGAGCGGCGAGGTGGACGCGCTGCCGCCCGCCGGCTGGGGACCGACTATCATTGCAACCGGCCCGCTGACCTCGCCCGCGCTCTCGGCGTCGATCATCGCGGCGACCGGCGAGGACGCGCTGTCGTTCTTCGATGCCATCGCGCCCATAGTGCTGTTCGACTCCATCGACATGGACGTGGCGTGGATGCAGTCGCGCTACGACAAGCCCGGCCCCGGCGGCACCGGCAAGGACTACATCAATTGCCCGCTCGACCGCGACCAGTACGAGGCGCTGATCGATGCGTTGCTCGCCGCCGAGAAGACGAGCTTCAAGGAATGGGAGAAGACGCCCTATTTCGAGGGCTGCCTTCCCATCGAGGTGATGGCGGAGCGCGGGCGCGATACGCTTCGCTTTGGCCCGATGAAGCCAGTGGGGCTGATGGATGCGCGCACCGGCAAGCAGCCATGGGCCGTGGTGCAGCTTCGACAGGACAACGCGCTCGGCACGCTGTGGAATATGGTCGGCTTCCAGACCAAGCTGAAGCATGGCGAGCAGAGCCGCGTTTTCCGCATGATTCCGGGGCTCGAAAACGCAGTGTTCGCGCGGCTCGGCGGCCTGCACCGCAATACGTTCCTGAACAGCCCGAAAGTGCTCGATGGCGCGCTTCGCCTGAAGGCCGCCCCGCATGTGCGCTTCGCCGGGCAGGTGACGGGCGTGGAGGGGTATGTCGAATCGGCGGCCATCGGCCTGCTCGCGGGACGCTTTGCCGCCGCCGAACTGGTGGGCCGCGATCCGCTTCCGCCGCCACAGACGACCGCGCTCGGCGCGCTGCTGACGCATATTACGGGCGGCCACCTCTCCGATACCATCGAGAGCGGCGCGAAAAGCTTTCAGCCGATGAACGTCAATTTCGGCCTGTTCCCGCCGCTTGCCGAACCGCAAAAAAAGGTGCGGGGCGAAGCGAAAGGCGCGGCCAGAAAGAAAGCGTTATCAAAGCGCGCGCTCGTCGAGCTTGATCTTTGGCTTGAGACGGATATGGTTTCAGCCCGTGGTGGGCACGCGGCTTGATCTAGACTAATCCTAGGTGCATAAACCGTACGGCAGCTTGGCCGTGCGGCACATGTAACCTTGCCTCTTGCGGCGTTGGCTGCCACATATCAATCAATCGCCGAAAATCCGCATCCCGTCTGGAGCCGCCATGGTTCAGCTCACGCTGCCGAAAAACTCGAAAATCCGCAAAGGCAAAACCTGGAACTCTCCGGGGGCGAACGCGAAAGACTGGAAGCGTTTCGAGGTTTATCGCTGGGACCCGACCACGGGGCACAATCCGAGCATGGACACCTACTGGGTGAACCTCAAGGAATGCGGCCCGATGGTGCTCGACGCCATCATCAAGATCAAGAACGAGATCGACCCGACGCTCGCCTTCCGCCGCTCATGTCGCGAGGGCATCTGCGGGTCGTGCGCGATGAACATCGACGGCACGAACACGCTGGCCTGCACGAAGCCCATCAAGGAAATCTCCAGCACGGTGAAGATCTATCCGCTGCCTCATATGAGCGTCAGCAAGGATCTCATCCCCGACCTCAGCCATTTCTTCGCGCAGCATCGCTCTATCGAGCCGTGGCTTCAGACCGACTCGCCGCCGCCGGAGACCGAATGGCTGCAAAGCCGCGATGACCGCGCGGTGCTCGACGGCCTCTATGAGTGCATTCTCTGCGCCTGCTGCACGACGTCGTGCCCGTCCTACTGGTGGAACGGCGCGCGCTTCCTCGGCCCCGCCTCGCTGCTTCAGGCGCGCCGCTGGATCGCGGACAGCCGCGACGAACGCACGGGCGAACGCCTCGACAACCTCGAAGACCCGTTCCGCCTGTATCGCTGCCACACGATCTTGAACTGCGCGCAGGTCTGTCCGAAGGGCTTGAACCCGGGTGAGGCTATCGCCGAGTTGAAGAAGCTCATGGTCGAGCGCCAGCTTTAGAGCCGCTTCCGATCGGATTGCATCGCGATTCGATCGGTAAACTTCACCGGTCAGGGTTCAACCTGATCGGCTCGGGCGAGTTAGATCCGGATTCAGAAGTTAGTACCGATAGCGATCAGCGTGACCGTCCACGTCGCGGGGACATCGCGCTGAAAGCCGCTTGGAGCCACGCCCTCAAGCGCCATCCGCGTCGCTCTAACTCGCACTCGCGCGCCATCTCTCGGGCGTTTCTTCCGGCTTCACCACGGAAATGCCGGGCAGAGTCAACGTCTCCATGATCCATGGATAGCTTGGAGCGATCTCTTCGCTCATGCGGCGGGCAATCGCCGCCTTGGCGGTCTGCGCCACCTGACGCGGAATATCGCCGAGCTCCCTTTCCCGCGCGAGGACGTGGACCTCGCGGAACGCAATGATGCTCGGCAAGGGCGCAAAGGTCACGCTTGGCCAGAACGCCTGCCCGCGCAGCATGCACAGCGGGGTCACGATCGTCCAACCAAGCCCCGATGCCACCATGGCAAGCACGGTTTCGGAATCGTCAAACTCCGCACGCCCGGCGGCCTCGATGCGCAGGCGGCGCAGAAGCCGGTCGACCTCGCGGCCGAGCATGGTTCGCGAACTGAGCCGCACGATATCCCGCTCGCGGGCGAGCGCGCCGAGATCGGCGATGTCAGGATCGACGCCACGCGGCACCGCGAGAAGAAGCGGCTCGCGCAGAATTCTATACCGTTCGAGATTGGGCTGGTCTTCAAGGGGGTCTGGCGAGATGATGATGTCGACCTCGCGGGCCAGAAGCGCGCGGCGATGCTGGCTGTGAAGGCCGATCTGCACCGACCAGAGTGCGGCGATGCTGCGCAAGCTCGAAACGAGATCAAGCCCGATGGTGCCTGCGAGCGTGTCGACCAGACCGATATTGAGCTTGGGTAGCGCAGCCATCACGGGCGCACGTGCCGCCTGAATGGCCTCTCTCGCCGCGAGGAGCACGCCCCGAGCCTTATCCAGAAGGACGGCGCCGGATGGCGTCAGCGCGATGGGCCGCACTTGACGGTCGAAAAGCTGCACGCCGATAGACTGTTCGAGATTGGCGATGATTTGGCTTACTGCCGATTGCGTAAGCTGCGCCCGGCGCGCGGCCTGACTAATGCCGCCGCATTCCGCGACAAGAACGAAAATGTCCAGTGAACGAAGATTGATTTCTAGAGAATCATGTCGTCCCCGTTCCATCTGCGAGGGGTTCGGCCTGCGCTCTTTCACATCTAACCTGGCGAGTGGATTGTCTTGCTTGCGGTATAGGGCGCCCGGATAGACAGTCTGCCCTTGGTCTATTGCATATTACAACCTGCGGCGTAACGTAAGCGATTTCGTGTATCTGAATGTTCCACGACAGGATTTCCACGTATGATTGTGCGCGTGGCGCTTTCTACACCTCGCCAACAAAAAATTAACGATAAACTAACACTCGACTCGGCATATGTGCGAATTGCCAGTCCGTCCCCGCGGGAGAAAACGATGCGAAATTTCCGGGTATGGTACCGGCGGGCAGCGGGGGCAGCCGCGGTTGCCTCGTGTTGGCTTGCGCTGTTTCACGGTACCGCGAAGGCCGCAAGCGATGCGGTTCCCGCGACGTGTCCGTTCGGAAGCGCCGATCTTCTCCTGATTGTCGCCCTCATCGGCGGCGTTGCTGTCGCATTCGGCGTCCTCGCCTTCGTGTTCCGGGAGCAGTCGCGTTACCGCGCGAAACAACTTCTCCGCCAGAACGGGAGGCTCGACGCGCTTTTCACCATCGAAGGCAATTTTCGTGCCCTCGCCGCGCTCGAACCGCAGGTGTTCGTGATCTGGAGCGACAACCACGCCCGGCTTGCGTTGCATACCATGCAGGGGACTATCGGTGTTCCGTCGAAGCTTGCGCAGTTGCTGCGGTTCGGCTCGTGGCTGCATCCCGACGACGCGAGCCTTACGGCGGAAAATCTGGCGCGACTGCAATCGCGCGGCGAGGGCTTCGTTTCTAACGCCAGCACGCTTGAAGGCCATGTGATCGAGATAGCAGGCGCGGTCTCCGGCGCCGACACCGTGCTGCGCATCCGGGCCTTCTCGCCGGTCAACAAGGAACTCGTCCGGCTCATCGGAGACAACAAGCGGCTCAAGCAGGCCATTCAGGACCGCGAAGGCATTCTCGATGCGCTGCAAACACCCGTCTGGCTGCGCGACGCGAAGGGCGCGCTGACATGGGTCAACACGGCGTATGTTACTGCCATCGACGCGAAGAGCCGCGAGGAAGCCATCGACAAGCAGATCGAGCTGTTCGAGACTCGGCAGCGGACCGATCTGCACCGCATGAGCCAGTCCAGGAAGCCGGGTCGCATCAAGCTTCAGACGATCGTAAACGGCTGCGTGCAGACCTACGAGGCGATAACGGCTCCGATCGAGCGGGGCAGCGGCGGCGCGGCGCTGGACGTCTCGATGCTGAAGACGCAGCGCGACGAGCTGGAGCGGCAGATCGCGGCAAATGCCCGGACGCTCGACAAGGTGTCGACGGGTGTGGCCGTGTTCGGCGTGGATCGCTCGCTTTTCTACTGCAACGACGCCTTCGCCAAGATCTGGGAGCTGGAAATCGCGTGGCTCGCCGCGAAGCCCGCCGCGTCGGAGTTTTTCGACCAGCTTCGCCAGCGCCGCCTCTTGCCAGAGCAGCCCGATTACCGCAAATGGCGCGACGGCAAGATCATCGCCTTCGACCGCAACCGCACGCTCGACGAATTCTGGCATCTCCCCGATGGACGCACCGTTCATGTGGTGAAGGATTGCCGCGACGATGGTGGCCTTACTTTCCTGTTCGATGACGTGACCGAGAAGCTTGCGCTCGAACGCCAGTTCCATACGCTCATCGAGGGCCAGCGCGAGACGCTCGACCATCTGAACGAAGGCATCGCCGTGTTCGGTGCGGACGGCCGGCTCGACCTCTACAACCCGTCGTACCAGTCCATCTGGGCGCTGCCCGAGGATATGCTCGGCGATCAGCCGCATTTCGAGGACATCCGCAAGGCAAGCGACATGCTGGCGCCCGACCCGGATTTCTGGCACACGCTGCGCGAGTCGATCACGGGCATGCCTGAAGCGCGCGACACCTTCAGCGGCACGGTTGCGAAAAGCGATGGCGCACATCTCGCCTATGTGGTGACGCCGCTGCCGGACGGAGGCACGCTCGTCACCTTCGCCGACGTGACCGACAGAAAGCGCTTCGAAGAGGTGCTGCTCGAAAGGAACGAGGCGCTCGAAGCGTCCGACCGGCTGAAGACGGCGTTCCTCAGCCACGTGTCCTATGAATTGCGCACGCCGCTCACCACGATCATCGGCTTCACCGACATGCTGGCCGAGCCCGCTTTCGGCGCGCTCAACAACAAGCAGCGCGAATATCTCGACCACATCAAGACGTCGAGCGAGGTGCTGCTCAACATCATCAACGACATCATCGACCTCGCCGCGCTCGACGCGGGCGCGCTCGACCTGAAACTTGCGCCGGTGGAGATTGAGAGCCTCATCGAGGCGGCCGAACTCGGTGTGCGTGAACGCCTCAGCCGCGCGAACGTGAATTTGGACGTTCACATCGCAAGCGGCGCGGGCACCGTGATGGCGGACGCGAACCGGCTCATCCAGGTGCTCTATAACCTGCTTTCGAACGCCATCGGCTTCTCGCCGGAAGACGGCACGATCACGCTCGCCTGCCGCCGGGAGAAGAACGGCGTGGCGATCAGCGTTCAGGACACCGGACTCGGCATCCCGGAGGAAGAGCAGGCGACGGTATTCGATCGCTTCGAGAGCCGCAGCAAGGGTTCGCGGCATCGCGGCGCGGGGCTGGGCCTGACGCTCGTGAAGAGCATCGTCGAACTGCACAAGGGGCGTATCGATCTGCGCTCGACGCCCGGCGCTGGCACCACGGTCACGGTGTTCCTGCCGGACAATCATCCGGCGCTGAAAAAGGGTAAGACCGGCGCCGACCGCAAGGCTGCACGCGCCATCCCCGCGCAGTGATCGCAGCGCTGGCGGGCGCGGCGTTCAACTTGGGTGGCTTTTAGCAGGATTGGGAGATGCGGCGTTCAGGATGGATGCGCCGACGAACCACGTCGCAGCGCCCGGCTCAAGCGCCGTCGCTCCCCTCCGCCGACGGCGATGATCCGCCCGCGCGGCCGAGGATTTCCTTCGCCTTCGCCACGTCGGTGGCCATCTGCTGCGCCAGCGCCTCGGCCGATTTGAACTTGGCGTCGTCGCGGATGTAGGCGATGAACTCGATTTCGATGGTCTTGCCGTAGAGATCGCCGTCGAAATCGAAGAGGAAGGTTTCAAGCAGCGGCTGTCCGGCGTCGAAAGTCGGCCGCGTGCCGAGATAGGATGCGCCCTGCACCTTGCGGCCGTCCACATAGGCGTTGACCGCGTAAATGCCGTGCTTCAGCGACACGCCGTCTTCGAGGCGAATATTCGCTGTCGGGTAGCCCAGCACCTTGCCGCGCCCGGCTCCGCCCTCGACCGGTCCGGCGATGCGCCACCATGAGCCGAGCATTTCGGCCGCCGCCGCAACATCGCCCTCCGCGAGCAATTCCCGGATGCGCGTCGATGAAAACACGTCGCCTGCGTAACCCTGTGCCGACACGACCGTCACCCCAAATCCATGTTGTCGCCCGAGCGCGGCAAGCACGTCCGGGTTGCCGCTGCGGCCCTTGCCGAAGAAAAAGTTGTAGCCAACGCTTGCGTGCTTGATGGCGAAGGCGTCGACGAGGATTTGCTCGACGAAAGCATCCGCCGGGAGCCCCGCAAGGTCCGCGTCGAACGGGATCACCGCCGTGAAGCCGCAGCCATAGGCGGCCAGCAGGTCGAGCTTGCGCTGAAGCGTCGTCAGCCGGAACAGCGTCTTCTGCGGTTGAAAGAATTTGCGCGGGTACGGCTCGAAGACCATCGCCCCCATCGGCAGACGGCCGTCCTGAGCCTTCTCCTGCGCGGCGTGGAGCACGGCGCGGTGGCCGCGATGGACCCCGTCGAAGGTGCCGATCGCGAGCGATGCACCTTTCGCGGAGTCCGGAACTTCATGCCACCCGTGGACAACGTCCATTCCACCTCACTCAGAGCTTTTCGCGAAGTCATGCCCCGCGAAAAGGTTCAGTCCTGTTAACGCGTTCTTCGCGAGAAGGGGTTGCGCTACTTCTGCTTCGGTTCGCGCGACGGAACCATGATAACGGCCTCGCCGACGACAACCGTTTTCCCACCCACTTTGCACTCACAGTGGAAGATTGCCCGTCTCTTTTCCGTGATCAAGTCCGTAACCCGCACCGTGGTGACAACTTCGTCACCGATATGGACGGGGCCTTTGAAATTCAGCGTCTGCGAGATGTAAATGCAGCCGGGGCCGGGCAGTTTCGTGCCGAACACGGCGGAGATATAGGCCGCCGACAGCATGCCGTGTGCGATGCGCTGCTTGAATGGCGTCGTCGCGGCGAACGCCTCGTCGAGATGGACGGGGTTCGTGTCGCCGGAAATCTCGGCGAAACCGGTGATGTGCTCGTCCTTCACCGTGCTGGTGAGGCTGCCCTCCTGCCCGACCGACAGATCCTCGAAATAAAGCCCCTGCTGTGCCGTGCCCGTCATGTGTTCCTCCGTGACGCCAAACCGAGCCTTTGTCATAGGCGTCGGCCCTGACTTGCGCAACATCGTGCGAGCGATCGCGTCACGCCATTGGCCATGAAGTCGGTCGAGGCCCGAAGCGCGGAAGGCTTGGCGGCCACTGCGCACTTTTCTATGGTGGCGGCATGCATGAGTTCGCACGCCCGCTTTCCCGCGACGAGCTTCCCGCAAGCACGGCGGACCTCGCACGCTTTCTCATCGGCAAGCTCGTGCTGCGCGCGCTTCCCGACGGGTTCGCCGTGGCGCGCATCGTCGAAACCGAGGCTTACCTTGCCGATGACGCCGCGTGCCATGCCTTTCGTGGGCCGACGCCGCGCAATCGTACGATGTTCGGTCCGCCGGGCCACGCCTATGTGTATCGCGCCTATGGCGTGTGCTGGATGCTGAACGTGACGAACGCGGCCATTGGCATCGGCGAGGCGGTGCTCATTCGGGCGGCGGAGCCGGTCACGGGGCTTGACGCGATGATGCGCCATCGGGGCGAGGTGCCGACGCGCGATCTCCTGCGGGGGCCGGGGCGGCTCGCCAGCGCGCTGGCCATCGACCGCAGCCACGACGGCGCCGATCTTTGCGCGCGCGGTCCGCTGTGGCTCGGCTCGGACGGCGCGGCGGGCGGCGACATCGGGATGAGCACGCGCATCGGCATCACGCGCGACGCGCATCTTCCGCTCCGATTCTATCTGAAAGGCAGCCGGTTCGTCAGCGGTCCGGCCGCGCTCAACGGGCAGGGGAGGGCACGCCGCAACGCTCGTTCAGCGCCGGTCGCGCTCGACGGCCACGTAGCAGGCGAAGACCGCGCTCATGATCGCAAGGCTGATCGCGAAGACCCACTCGACCGCTGACACGCGCGCTTCCACGCACGACGCGATATAGGCGCCTGTCGTCATACTTTGCAGGACGGACAAGATGGCAAGGGTACGCATTACAAACCTCTATACAACCTATAGTGTAATGCGAGAGTGCGAGCAATCAACCCCGCGTTTCGGTGTAGCTGTCCTGCACGCCGGGCGACGGAGCCGTCGGAGAAAAGGCCGCGAAATGTCGTGTGCACGACATTCTTTCGATTTCGGTTGTTGTAAGATAAGAAGCCGATGCCCTTCGATGGGATTACCTGGATTGTGGCCGGTGGCGCGCCCGCTGTCCGCTTGGCGGGTTCGGCGCACTTTTTTCAGGCAGGATCGGTGTTCTGCCGCAACGCTTCGCGCGCAGTATCAGGCAGGAAACAGGACCAGATGTCAGAGCAGATCGACCGCTACGTGAGTTTCAAGAACATCGATTGCAATGCGCGCGCCGGGCAGATGATGGACGCGTTGCAGCCCTATATTCAGGCGGCGGAAAATCCGTTCTGGGCCTACTTCCAGCAGAAGCGCGCCGAATTCAATGCGAAGGGCTACGACGATTTGCGCGTGCTGCATAACTACCTGCCGACGCTCAAGGAGTTGATCGAAGACGACGAGCTTCTCGCGCAACTGGAAGATCTCGAATACACCTGCATGTGATAGGCGAGAGCCGCAACGCGCACTAAATTGCCTGCATCGGTGTTTGCCTCTGAACGGAGATAGTCCAATGCAAACCAAAGCTTATGCGGCGCACGCCTCGTCCTCGCCTCTCGCGCCGTTTTCCCTCGACCGCCGCGAACCCGGCGCGGACGACGTCGCGATCGACATCCTCTATTGCGGCGTCTGCCATTCCGACCTGCACGCCGCGCGCGGCGAGTGGCCGGGCATGCGCTTCCCGATGGTGCCGGGCCACGAGATCGTCGGTCGAGTGACCGCTGTCGGCGATGAAGTGACCGCCTTCAAGCCGGGCGACATCGTCGGCGTCGGCTGCATGGTCGATAGTTGCGGCGAGTGTCCTTCCTGCGAGGAGGGCGAGGAGCAGTATTGCGAAGGCGAGCACGGCTTCATCCAGACCTATAACGGCGCTATGAAGGGTGGTGGCGAAAACACTTTCGGGGGCTATTCAGGGTCCATCGTGGTCAAGGACAGCTTCGTGCTGAAGATCCGCCACAAGGAAGCCGACCTCGCCGCCGTGGCGCCGCTGCTTTGCGCGGGCATCACCACCTATTCGCCGTTGCGCCACTGGGGCATCATGCCGGGCGAAAAGGTCGGCATCGTCGGTATTGGCGGCCTCGGCCACATGGGCATCAAGCTCGCGCACGCGATGGGCGCGCATGTCGTGGCCTTCACAACGTCGCCCTCGAAGCGCGAGGCGGCGCTGGCGCTCGGCGCCGACGAGGTGGTCGTCTCAAAGGACGCGGCCGAGATGGCGGCGCACGCGGGCACGTTCGATTTCATCCTCAACACCGTCGCCGCGTCGCACAACCTCGATGCGTTCACGTCGCTGTTGAAGCGCGATGGCACCATGACGCTCGTCGGCGTGCCGTCCGAGCCGCACCCTTCGCCGAACGTGGCGAACCTGATTTTCAGCCGCCGCGCCATTGCTGGCTCGCTCATCGGCGGCATTCGCGAGACGCAGGAGATGCTCGATTTTTGCGCCGATCACGGCATCGTCGCCGACATCGAGATGATCTCGATGCAAGACATCGACGCCGCCTTCGATCGCATGCTGAAGAGCGACGTCAAGTATCGCTTCGTCATCGATATGGAGACGTTGAAGCAGGCGGCGTGAGTTTGGAAAGGCCGGGCGTCGACCCGGCTTTTTCATTCGGCGGGGCGAGCGCCGTAGGCGGATGGCACGCTCCGCTTCAACCCACCCGCGAAGACAGCAATCGCCGCGCACATCGCCACGATAAGGAGCATCGCCGCCGGTATCCCGATGCCATGCGCGAGGAAGCCGATCACCGACGGCCCGAGCAGCAGCCCGCCATAGCCGAGCGTCGAGATCGAAGCCACCGCGATGCCCGGATCGACGCCCGGATGATTGCCCGCCGCGCTGAAAAGCGCCGGTGCGATCACCGACAGCCCCAGCCCCGCGAGCGCGAACCCGCCGATGGCAAGGGCGGGATGGGGTGCGAGCAACGCCACAGCCATGCCGACGGTAGCGACGGCCGCGAGGGTGCGCACGAGCGCAGTCATTTCATAGCGGGCGCGCAGGCCATCGCCCGCGAGTCTCCCGACGATCATCGTCGCCGAGAACGCTGCGAAGGCGAGGGCGGCGACGGAGTCGGTGCTTCCATGGGCGGCCTTCATAAGGAGCGCGCCCCAGTCGGAGATCGCGCCTTCCGAGAGGAACGCGCACAGGCAGAGAAGCGCGAGACCGAGGATCGGCAGCGGCGGTAGCCTGAGGCCGCCTTTCTCCCCGCTTTCGGTTTCGGCGTCGGCAAGGAGAGGGCGCATGGCGAAGGGCAGCAGCGCGAGGAAAACGGCCGCGAGCGCCGCATACTGAGCGGCAGGCGGGATGTCACTCGCGGCGGCGGAAATGAGCGCGCCCGCAAGGCCTCCCGTGCTGAACAGCGCGAAGAAGCCGGACATCGCCGGGCGGCCTAGCGCGCGCTCCACCATGACGGCCTGCACGCCGCCGCCCACCTCCAGCGTGCCGCAAGCGTATCCGAGCACGAAGAACGAGGCGGCGAGTTGCCACCATTCGCCGGCGAGCCCGATCAGCGGCCATGTCGCGAGCATGAGAGCGGTTCCAACTCCGACGAGCATCTTCGAGCCGATGCGCGCCTGAAGGACGCCCGCGACCGGAAAGGCGCACAGTCCGCCGATGCCGAGGCAGAAGATCGCCTGACCGAGTTGCGCGTCGTTCACGCCCGTCTGCATCTTGAGCGCGGGCATGCGCGCGACGACGCTGCCATAGGCGAGGCCGTTGACGAGAAAGAAATAGGCGCAGCCGAGGCGGGCGGCTTGAGCGCGGGCAAGGGCTTTCATCGGGCTGAAGCTTTCGAACGAGTTGAGAGAATACGTGACCGGCGAGCCGAGAGCTTTTCGCGATTGGATGGTACGCGGAAAAAGCTTTAACGCGGTTTGATGTCGGGCGTGAAACGATCCTCGTTCATGGCGGAAGAATTAGACGAACACTTCCGCGCGGTCAATCGCCGGAGCTCGCGGAGCGTTAACCTGGCGTCGCCACCGCTTCAAGTCTGGTGCAAGATGGATCGGATATTCCGATGCAATGGTTCGGCCGCACGACGCTGCGCAATCAGATGGTTAAATCGCATTTACGGATTGTTCACGACCTTTAGCTCATAATGAACGCTGATCAGGTACGATGCGTTAACCCTCGCCGGCATGTGTTCCTTAACCGCAAATGCTCCAGGGCCGATGCGGCAAAGTCGGGCTTTTGAGCGTGATGTAACGAAGGAGGGCGTCGATGGCCCAGGTCTCAGTTGTCGTGAACGGTCGAAGCTTCAGGTTGGCCTGCCGTGACGGGGAAGAACCCCGCGTTCAGGAGTTGGCCGGAGAAATCGATTCGCTGATCTCGAAGCTCAAAGGCAACGCGAAAGCCACGCAGGACGACCGCCTTTTTCTCATGGCGGCGCTGGTGCTGGCCGATCAGCTTTCCGACGCGCAGGCCGAATTGCAGCGCGCGCGTCAGTTGGTGGACGGCCGAGCCTATCACGTCATCGAAGGCGGCGCGCAGGCGATGCAGCGCGACCTGTCGAGGGCGCTCGAAGCCGCGGCTGCAAGGGTTGAACCGTTGCCGCGGATCTCGAACGGCTCGTAACGTCTTCGCGGCGGCCGCGCCCCTATCTCGGGCGCCGATGCGTCAGCGCCAACCCGCCGGAACCGAAGGCGAACACCTGAATGAGACCGCCCGCGAGTGCGACGTTCTTCATGAAGTGCTGGAGCTGGTTGGAGTCGCCGAGGTTGCTGTGGAACCCGATCGCGGCCGCGAGCGTGTAGAAGGCAAGGATGAGCGCGGCGTAGCGGGTGCCGAGGCCCAACGCAAGGAAGATGCCGCCGAAGATTTCAATCGATGTCGCGACGTAATAGACGATCGTCGGCTCGATCATGTTGATGGACGCAAACCGCGCAATCGTTTCGTCCTTCGTCAGCAGATGGAAAAACCCATAGGCAATAAATATCAGCGCCATCATGATGCGGCCGATGGCAGCCATATAATTGATGCTCGTCATTGCGGATCCTTCTCGAATTGCGGACGTTGAGCCGGAACAGGACAGACACGCATCCAAACGAACGCGGATGCGCTGATCGCCAGCAGAAGCGTGGAGCGTCCAACGCGTCATTAAAAGCGCGCGCCACGCGAATTGCGCAAATACGCTCCGTTTTTTAGCTTTTGACCGACGCCGGGGCTAGCATTTTCCGCTGCGTCATTTATATCTTGATAGCTGCGGGGTGCGTTAGGGGCTCACTGAATACCCGGGCCCTATAAGATCCTTAAGGGAGCTGACCCTGACTGAGGCCCTGGCCTCGGATACTCGGCACCCACCTGCTAGCCAGGGACCCAGGGGATCGAAATGCCCCGACGGCCTTCGCGGCTCCATTATTCAAGACCGGTTTTCGTGCTGACAGAAGCGACTCACGACCTCGACGCGGTATCTGGGCTCAAAGTCCGGCTCCGTGAAGAGGCCTCCGCGCGCCGCTCCGAGGCGTGGACGCGGGCGGGCGAAAGCGCGGCTAAAGCCGTCGCCGAGGCCGGGTTGCGCCTTGCCGCAAACCTCGATGGCGAGCAAATAATCGCCGGTTATCATCCTTTCCGTTACGAACTCGACGTGGTGCCGCTCCTCGCCGCCCTTCAGGCGAAGCGCTATCCTGTCGCGCTGCCGCGCTCGCACCCGGAGCGGCGGCTTACCTTTCACGCCTGGACGGCCGGCGCACCCCTGGAACGCCGAAAGCTCGGAATGCTGGAACCGCCCGAAACGGCCGAGGAACTGCATCCGTCTGTCCTCTTCGTACCGCTTCTCGCCTTCGACGCGCGCGGCAATCGCCTCGGCTACGGCGCAGGCTTTTACGACGTGGCGCTGAGCACGATGCGCGCTGAACGGCGCGTGCTGGCGGTTGGCGTCGCATTCGATGAACAGGAGTTTCCCGCCATTCCCGCCGAACCGCTGGATCAGCCGCTCGACATGGTGCTGACACCGACACGCCTCCTCACCCGCGAGGCTTCCTGATGCGCCTTCTTTTCCTTGGCGACGTGCTTGGCCGCGCGGGCCGCAATGCCGTTTGCGAGGCGTTGCCCGATCTTCGCGCGCGGCTTGCGGCGGATTTCGTCATCGTCAACGGCGAGAACGCGGCGGGCGGCTTCGGCATCACCGAGGTGATATGCCAGGATCTGCTGGATGCGGGCGCGGACGTCGTCACTACCGGCAACCATGTGTGGGACCAGCGGGAGGCGCTCGTCTTCATCGGCCGCCAGCCGCGCATGCTTCGTCCGCTGAACTTTCCCTCTGGCACACCCGGGCTCGGCGCGGGGCTCTTCCGCGCGACGAACGGCGCCGATGTGCTCGTGCTGAATGTGATGGGCCGCGTGTTCATGGACGCGCTCGAAGACCCGTTCAAGATGGTCGAGCGCGAGATAACGGCCTGTCCGCTGAAGCGCGGAGCGGACGCGATCTTCATCGATTTCCACGCGGAAGCGACATCGGAGAAACAGGCGCTCGGCGCTGCTTTCGACGGGCGCGTGACTGCGGTCATCGGCACGCATACCCATGTGCCGACGGCCGACGCGCGCGTGCTTCCCGGCGGCACGGCTTATCTCACCGACGCGGGCATGTGCGGCGACTACAATTCCATCATCGGCATGGACAAGGAAGAGCCGGTGCATCGCTTCCTGACGCGCATCCCCTCGGGGCGGTTCACGCCGGCGCTCGGCCCCGCCACGATCTGCGGTGCGTTCATCGAGATCGACGACGCGACGGGGCTCGCAACTTCCATTGTGCCGGTGCGCGACGGCGCGGCGCTCGGCGGCAAGCGCGAGGATGAGCTTACGAGCCGCGCCATCGCCGAGTGGCTGGAGAAGAACCGTTAGGCTTATGGCCCGTTCGTCTCTCTGTGAGCCACAAAAAAGCCGCCCATTGGGCGGCTTTTTGCATCTGTGCCGTGCAACTACTCCGCGGCGAAAAACACCGCCTTCGTCTCATGGAGCGTGCGGTCACGGCGCAGGCGCTCCGCGACGAGGAACGCCAGTTCCAGCGCCTGATCGGCGTTGAGGCGCGGATCGCAATAGGTGTGGTAGCGGTTCGACAAATCGGCGTCCGAGATCGAATGCGCGCCGCCCGTGCACTCGGTCACGTCCTTGCCGGTCATCTCCACATGCAGGCCGCCCGGATAGACGCCCTCCGCCTGGCAGATGTCGAAGAAGGTTTCGACCTCGGCGAGAACCTGATTGAACGGTCGCGTCTTGTAGCCGCTCGCAGACTTGATCGTGTTGCCGTGCATCGGATCGCAGGACCAGATCACGATCTTGCCCTCGCTCTTCACCGCGCGGATGAGCTCCGGCAGATATTTGCCCACTTTGTCCGCACCGAAACGGCCGATGAGGGTGAGGCGGCCCGGCTCGTTCGTCGGGTTCAGGATGTCGATCAGGTCGATGAGTTCGTCCGGCTTCATGCTCGGGCCGATCTTGACGCCGATCGGGTTCCGGATGCCGCGCAGGAACTCGACATGCGCGTGGTCGAGCTGGCGCGTGCGGTCGCCGATCCACAGGAAGTGGCCGGACGTGGCATACCAGTTGCCGCTGGTCGAATCGACCCGCGCGAACGCCTCTTCGTAGCCGAGAAGCAGCGCTTCATGGCTCGTGTAGAAATCGGTCGTCCGCAGCCGCTCGGAATTGTCCGACGTGACACCGCAGGCGCGCATGAAGTGCAGCGTGTCGGAGATGCGGTTCGCAAGCTCCTCGTAGCGCTCACCGGCAGGGCTGTCCTTCACGAAGCCGAGCGTCCACTGATGCACGCGTTCGAGATCGGCGTAACCTCCTTGCGCAAAGGCGCGCAGCAGGTTCAGCGTTGCCGCCGACTGGCGATAGGCCTTGAGCAGTCGGCGCGGATCGGGGGTTCGCGACTCCGGCGAGAACGCGATGTCGTTGATGATGTCGCCGCGATAGCTCGGCAGTTCTACGTCGCCGTGCTTCTCGGTCGGCGCGGAACGAGGCTTCGCGAACTGGCCCGCGATGCGGCCGACCTTCACCACCGGGCGGCTGCCGGCATAGGTCAGCACCACGGCCATTTGCAGGAACACGCGGAAGAAGTCGCGGATGGAATCCGCGCCATGCTCGGAGAAGCTCTCCGCGCAGTCGCCGCCCTGAAGCAGGAAGCCGCGCCCGTGCGCCACTTCGGCAAGGCCCTTTTGCAGTCCGCGCGCCTCGCCTGCAAATACGAGCGGCGGGAAGCTGGCAAGCTCCTTCTCGACCGCGACAAGTTCTGCTTCGTCGGGATACACCGGAACCTGCTCGACAGGCTTTGACCTCCAGCTTTCCGGCGTCCAACGCGGCGATGACATCATCAAGCTCCTTCGCGCGAGCATGCGCTTGCGCCCTACAGTCCCATTTCCCAAGCCGTGTTATAAGGATTGTGAAGCGTTCCGACAACTTTTACGATTTCGGTTTGCAAATGTGCCATTCCAGAATTTAGTCTGGCAATAGACTGTTGCGGAGCGAAGCTGAACCGGCGTACAAAAACCTTGACTATTTTCAGCCTAATCGTCGGCAAAATCCCAAATGACAAAATCTGAAATCGATGAAGCGACGGTGCGGCGGATCGCGCATCTCGCCCGTGTCAAAGTGACCGCGGAAGAGGCGAAGAGCCTTCAACGCGAACTGAACGGCATCCTCTCGTGGGTGGAAGAACTGAACGCGATCCCGACGGACGGTGTCGAACCGCTGACGAGCGTCGGCGGAGCGAAGCTCCATATGCGCGAGGACGTGGTTACGGACGGCAACAAACCCGCCGACGTGCTCAAGAACGCGCCGAAGTCCGAAGACGGCTTTTTCCTCGTGCCGAAGGTCATCGAATAGCCCCATGTCGAAAACCATGTCGTTGAACGAGCTGACACTTTCCGACGCGCGCGACAAGCTCCGCGCCAAGGAAATCACCGCCACCGAACTCACCGAAGCCTGTCTTTCCGCGATCGAGGCGGGCAACGACGCGCTGAAGGCTTATCTCGTCGTCACCGCCGACAAGGCGCTGGAACAGGCGAAGAAGAGCGACGAGCGCCTCGCCGCGAACGCAAAGGATGCGCGCGCGCTCGAAGGCATTCCGCTCGGCATCAAGGATCTGTTCTGCACCGATGGCGTCCGCACGACGGCCGGTTCGCACATCCTCGGCAATTTCGAGCCGCCGTATGAATCAACGGTCACGCAGAATTTATGGGATGCGGGCGCCGTGATGCTCGGCAAGCTCAACATGGATGAGTTCGCCATGGGCTCATCCACCGAGACGAGCTATTACGGCCAGACCGTGAATCCGTGGCGCGCGAAGGACTCGGACGAGAACCTCGTGCCGGGCGGATCGTCAGGCGGATCGTCGTCAGCGGTCGCGGCCGGGCTTTGCCTCGGGGCGACGGCCTCCGACACGGGCGGCTCCATTCGCCAGCCCGCAGCCTTCACCGGCACCGTTGGCATCAAGCCCACCTATGGCCGCTGCTCGCGCTACGGCATGGTGGCGTTCGCTTCCTCGCTCGATCAGGCTGGGCCGATCACGCGCTCCATCAAGGACGCGGCGCTGATGCTTCAGGCGATGGCGAGCTACGATCTGAAGGATTCGACCAGCGTCGACCGTCCGCTGCCCGACCTTGAAAAGGCGCTGACGCAGAAGTTCAAGGGCCTCAAGATCGGCGTCCCGAAGGAATACCGCGTCGACGGCATGTCGAAGGAGATCGAGGCGCTCTGGGAAAAGGGCATCGACATCTACCGTCAGGCAGGCGCCGAGATCGTGGATATCAGCCTGCCGCACACCAAGGCGGCGCTGCCCGCGTATTACATCGTCGCGCCCGCCGAGGCGTCGTCCAACCTCGCGCGCTATGACGGCGTGCGCTACGGGCTTCGCGCCGATGGCCGCGACATCGTGGACATGTACGAGGAGACGCGGAGCCACGGCTTCGGCGCGGAAGTAAAGCGGCGCATCCTCATCGGCACCTATGTGCTTTCCGCTGGTTATTACGACGCCTATTATCTGAAGGCGCAGAAGGTGCGCTCGCTCATCAAGCGCGACTTCGACGACGCCTTCGAAACGGTGGACGTGGTGCTGACGCCAACTACGCCGACGCCTGCCTTCGGACTCGGCTCGAAGAAGGACGCAGATCCGGTCGAGATGTATCTGAACGACATCTTCACCGTGACCGTGAACATGGCGGGCCTTCCGGGCCTTTCGGTTCCGGGCGGCCTCTCCGCCGAAGGATTGCCGCTCGGCCTCCAGCTCATCGGGAAGCCGTTCGACGAAGCGACGGTGCTGCGCGCCGGTCAGGTGATCGAGGATGCGGTGGGCCGCATGCCGATCCCCGGCGCTTGGTGGGCAGCCGAGGCTGCGACGCCCTCCGGCAACGCGAAAAACAAGGCCGAAGCCGCCGACACCGCGCCAGAGAAGAAAGCGAAGAAGAAAAAATGACGACGCCCCGTAAAGCCGCCGATTGCGAGAACATGGATCAGGTTCGCGTGGAAATCGACCGCGTGGACGACGCGATTCTCGACCTTGTCGCCGAGCGTTTTTCCTATGTGGACCGTGCGTGGCAACTGAAGAAGAACACGCATGAGGCGACCGTGCCGTGGCGCATCCGGCAGGTCATCGACAGGGTCGAGGCACGCGCGAAGGAACGCGACCTGCCGCCGGAACTGGCCGTTGCGCTCTGGCGTCAGATGATCGGTTGGTTTATTCAGTACGAGGAAGAGAAACTCGCGAAACGCGGAGAGCCGAAGGACTGACGCATGGCTCGCCCTGACCGCATACTCCGAAGCTTGCCGTTGCCTTTCGCTGTTCCGCAGCGGGATCGGGGCAAGTGGCGCGCGCGCGGTTCGACGGCCATTCCAGAAGCCTTGCACGCAGGCGTTGCAGCAAGGCGCATTGGCGTGCATCTCGGTATCGCGCTCGCGGCTTTGGCCGGAGCGGCACCCGCGCTCGCGGACGATTTCGCGGATCTGCGCGTCGATATTTCGGGGTTGCGCAGCTACAAGGGGCGCGTGGTCCTCGCGCTTTGGGCGGACGCGACCGACTCGTCGAAGTATCCGGACCATACCAAGATCCAGTTCCGCGACGAGCGCCCCGGCGATCCGCCCTGCGACTTCGCGAATTTCCCGGTATGCATCCGCTCGATCGGCAGCCTGCAAAACCTGACCGTGTCCTACACCTTCCCGCATGTACCGGAGGGCGACTACGCGGTGTTCGTGTTCCACGACGAAAACAGCAATGGCATTTTTGACACCGGCCTTTTCAAACGGCCCATCGAGGGACGCGGCTTCAGCCAGACGCTTCCTGAAGACGTGAACCCCGTCGCGGCGCGGATCGGGTTCTACAAGGCGCGCTTTGCGCTCGCCGCGCCGAGAACGCTTGTCATCGGGCTTCGCTATCCGCCGCGCTTCTAGCGCGCGACAGGGCGAACCCGCTTCATCTAAACCGGACTTCGGACGAAACCCATGGCAGACACGAGAAAAGAAAACCTCATCGACGGCGCAACCGGCCCCTGGGAAGTGATCGTGGGCATGGAGGTGCACGCGCAGGTGCTCTCCAACGCGAAGCTTTTTTCCGGCGCTTCGGCGGCTTTCGGCGGCGAGCCCAACAGCCATGTGAGCCTCGTGGACGCGGCCATGCCGGGCATGCTGCCCGTCATCAACGTGGAATGCGTAAAGCAGGCGATCCGCACCGGCCTCGGGCTCAAGGCGCAGATCAATCGCCGTTCGGTTTTCGACCGCAAGAACTACTTTTACCCCGACCTGCCGCAGGGCTATCAGATTTCGCAGTTCAAGTTTCCCATCGTGGGCGAGGGCATCGTCACGGTCGATCTCAAGGAATATTCCTTCGATGTCGGCATCGAGCGCCTGCACCTTGAGCAGGACGCGGGCAAGAGCCTGCACGATCAGGATCCCGACCATTCCTACGTGGACCTGAACCGCTCCGGCGTCGCGTTGATGGAAATCGTGTCGAAGCCGGACATCCGCTCGTCGGAGGAGGCGAAGGCCTACATCACCAAGCTTCGCACGATCCTGCGCTATCTCGGCACGTGCGACGGCAACATGGAAGAGGGCAGCTTGCGCGCGGACGTGAACGTGTCCGTGAGGAAGCTCGGTGCGCCACTCGGCACGCGCTGCGAGATCAAGAACGTGAACTCGATCCGCTTCATCGGTCAGGCCATCGAATATGAGGCGCGCCGCCAGATCGACGTGATCGAAGACGGCGGCACGATCAAGCAGGAGACGCGGCTGTTCGACGCGAAGTCGGGCAAGACGCGCCCCATGCGTTCGAAGGAAGAGGCGCACGATTACCGCTATTTCCCCGACCCGGACCTGCTCCCGCTCGAAGTATCCGAGGCGTTCGTCGAGGATTTGAAGAAAGTATTGCCGGAATTGCCGGACGAAAAGCGCGCGCGCTTCATGAGCGAATACGCGCTTTCGGCATACGATGCGGGCGTGCTCATCCTGGACCGCGCCTCGGCCGACTTCTACGAAACCGTTGCCAGGGGCCGCGACCCGAAACTCGCCGCGAACTGGATGATGGGCGATTTCTTCGCCGCGCTGAACAAGACGGGCAAGGACATCACCGAGAGCCCGATTTCGGCGGCGCAGCTTGGTGAGCTCATCGACCTTATTTCGTCCGACGTGATTTCGGGCCGCATCGCCAAGGAAGTCTTCGAGATCATGCTCGACAAGGGCGGCACGCCGGGCGCAATCGTCGAGGAACGCGGGCTGAAGCAGGTGACGGACACCGGCGCCATCGAGAAGGTAGTGGACGAGATCATCGCCGCGAACCCGAAGCAGGTCGAGCAGGTGCAGACGAAGCCGAAGACGCTGAGCTGGTTTGTCGGCCAGGTGATGCGCGCGACGGGCGGCAAGGCGAATCCCGACGCGGTCAATGCGCTGCTGCGGCAAAAGCTTCAGGTGCCAGAGGAGGTCTGAGGGGCGCGGCTCAGGCCGCGCTTCGTCGTTCTGAAACGCGGCGTTTCGGAGCCAGCGCAATAAGCGGCGGCATCCTTGGACTTCGGTCGACTTTTGAGTAAAAATACCGCATAACTGCGACAAACAGGCCATAAGGCACGCTGGGATTGTCCGGCGCGCTTTTGCACGAGAGGTGAGGCATGCCGCGTCCGACCCACGCTATCCGCATCCACGCCTATGGCGGCCCCGAAGTCCTCCAGTGGGAAGAGGTCGAGGTCGGCGCGCCGGGGCCGGGCCAGGTCAAGATTCGCCAGCACGCAGTGGGCGTCAATTACATCGACGTGTATCACCGCACCGGGCTCTACCCGCAGCCGTCCTTTCCGTTCATCCCGGGCAGCGAAGGCGCGGGCGAGGTCGTTGCGCTCGGCGAGGGCGTGACGGATCTCGCGGTGGGCGACCACGTGGCCTATGCCGGGGCGCTCGGCGGTTATGCCGAGGAACGCCTCATCCCGGCGGACCGGCTGGTGAAGATCCCGAGCCAATTTCCCTATGAGACGGCGGCGGCCATGATGCTGCAAGGCATGACGGTCCGATATCTCCTGAAGGAGACTTACCCGGTCACGAAGGACACCGTGCTCCTGTGGCACGCGGCGGCGGGCGGCGTCGGCCTCATCGCCAGCCAGTGGGCGCACCATATCGGCGCAACGATCATCGGCACGGCAGGGTCGGACGAGAAGGCGCAACTCGCCCGGGTGCATGGATGCACGCATGTCATCAATTATCGCACCGAGAATTTCGTCGAGCGCGTGAAGGAAATCACCGGCGGGCGCGGCGTGGACGTGGTCTACGATTCCGTCGGCAAGGACACCTTCACGGGGTCGCTCGACTGCCTGCGCCCGCGCGGCCTGTTCGTGAGCTTCGGCAATGCATCCGGCCCGGTGCCGCCGTTCGAACTGGGGCTTCTGTCGCAGAAGGGATCGCTCTACGCCACGCGGCCCACGCTAAACACCTATATCGCCACGCGCGCCGCGCTGCTTGAAGCCGCGAACGATGTCATCGACATGGTGCAAATGCGCCACGTAAAGATCAATGCCGGCAAGGTCTATCGCCTGTCGGAAGCTGCCGAAGCGCACCGAGCCCTTGAAGCGCGTGAGACGACGAGTTCCATCGTGCTGCTTCCGGATTATGCGACGCGGCGCGTGCCGAACGCACATCGTGGCGACGGCGGCGGGAACTAACCGCAGCGCGACCGCTTCGCCGGTGGAACGACGGCGCACCGTCTTTACGCCCGCGCGCGAGCCTTCTATAGCTGACGCAACTTGTTCGATGGCCGGGGCATTCCCGGCCATGCTTCTTTGGGAGACCTTCCGTGCTCGACCTCAAATGGATTCGTGAGAACCCCGCCGACTTCGATCAGGGCCTCGCACGCCGGGGCACGGAGCCGCTGTCGTCCAAAGTGCTGGCGCTCGACGAGGAGCTTCGCGCGCACAAGAAGGCGTTGCAGGATTTGCAGGCGCGGCGCAATGCGGCATCGAAGGAGATCGGCAAGGCGAAGGGCAAGGGCGGCGATCCTGCGAAGGCCGAGGCGCTGATGGCCGAGGTGGCGGACCTCAAGGGCGCGATTGCGGCGGGCGAGGCGAAGGAGCGCGAGCTTGACGCGGCGATCACCGCGCTGCTCGCGGGCATCCCGAACATGCTGCTGCCCGCGCCGGAGGTGCCGGACGGCAAGGACGAGAGCGAGAATGTCGAGCTTCGCCGCGTCGGCACACCCCGCGATTTCGCCGCCGAGGACTTCGCGCCGAAGCAGCATTTCGAGTTGGGCGAGGCGCTCGGCCTTATGGATTTCGAGGCGGCGGCGAAGATTTCCGGCGCGCGCTTCACGGTGCTGAAGGGGAAGCTTGCGAGGCTTGAACGCGCGCTCGGCCAGTTCATGCTCGACGTGCAGACGAGCGAGCACGGCTACACCGAGGTGAACCCGCCGTTGCTGGTTAGAGATCGGGCTTTATACGGCACTGCTCAACTTCCGAAATTCGAGGATGACCTATATAAAACCGCCGGAACGACTTCCTTAGGAGATGCAGTTGGGGCATTTGCGGACGAAGTTGATGTCCGGCGGAACGAAAAAACGGGGCGACAAGAAGCTTTTGAATTGTACTGGCTCATCCCGACCGCCGAAGTTCCACTCACAAACCTCGTGCGCGAGAGCATCCTCCCCGAAGCCGATCTGCCGCTGCGCTTCACCGCGCTGACGCCGTGCTTCCGCGCGGAAGCGGGCGCGGCGGGCCGCGACACGCGCGGCATGATCCGCCAGCACCAGTTCTACAAGGTCGAGATGGTGTCGATCACGACGCCCGACGCCTCGGCCGCCGAGCATGAGCGCATGACGAGTTGCGCCGAAGAAATCCTGAAGCGGCTCGGCCTGCCGTATCGCGTCGTCGTGCTGTGCGCGGGCGACACGGGTTTCGGCGCGCGCAAGACGCACGACATCGAAGTTTGGCTGCCGGGACAGGGCGCTTATCGCGAGATTTCAAGCGTGTCGAACTGCGGCGACTTCCAGGCGCGGCGCATGCAGGCGCGCTTCCGGCCCTCGGCCGCGAAGGACTTGCAGTTCGTCCACACGCTGAACGGCTCCGGCCTCGCGGTTGGCCGCGCGCTCATCGCCGTGATCGAAAACTATCAGGAGGCGGATGGCTCGATCCGCGTGCCTGACGCGCTCTTGCCCTACATGGGCGGCGTCACGCGCATCGGAGCATAGGGGCAACGTGGCTATTTCGCCGCGATGCTGTCGAGGAAGCGCGTAAGGTCGTCCGTCTCGTAGTGGATGTAGGGCGGCAGCGCCGTCGCGGCGGCGAGCGCGTGCTGCGACGGGTGGTCGAGGTAGTCCGAGCGGACGAGCACGGTCTTGATGCCGAGCGCATGCGCCGCTTCGAGGTTGTGCGGCAGATCTTCGAACATCGCGGCCTTGCAGTCGCCGCCCTCGCAATAGCGCATGAAGGCGCTGAAGCTTTCGGGCTTCGGCTTCGGCACATAATTTCCCGCCGCGATGTCGAAAATACCGTCGAAACGGTCGAGCACGCCGAGCTTCGCCGCGACGCGCTCGGCATGGCGCGTCGAGCCGTTGGTGAAGATGAACTTGCGGCCTTCGAGGCGCGCGATGGCGGCGTCAAGCTCCGGCATGGGCGAGACCGGCGCCAGGTCGATGTCGTGGACGTAGTCCATGAACTCTTCCGGCTTCACGCCATATTCGGCCATCAGCCCGGCAAGCGTGGTGCCGTAGTGATAGTAGAGATCCTTCTGCACCTTCCGCGCCGCCGCGTGGTCGAGGCCGAGCAGCTTCTGGATGAAGCCCGACATGCGCTGATCGATCTGCGCGAAGAGGTTGCATTCGGCCGGATAGAGCGTGTTGTCGAGGTCGAAGATCCACAGCCGCGTATCGGCGAAGGCTTGCGCGAGCTGCGCCGCTTCGGCCGCGGCTTCCACGAGCGTTGCGGCGGCCGCGTCGGCGTCTTCCGCCTCCGGGACCGGAAGGGATTCGGAGGGGTGAGCGCTTGCTCTCGCTCGCATCGGTGACTCGTCGGACAAAATTTTACTTTCGGTTTCGCACGGCGTTGCGCGGCCGCACGCCAAATATGGTGCGCCTGCTTCGATCCGGCTACGCGTCAAGCCTTGGCTGATCCCCCTCGTCGAAAAGAAAAGGCCGGGATGCCCCGGCCGTATCCTAATCGCGCTCGATAAGCGTGCCGACACCGTGCTCGGTGAACAGCTCCAGCAGAACGGCATGCGGCACGCGCCCGTCGAGGATCACGACGCCCTCCACGCCCTGCTTGATGACGCTGATGCAGCCTTCCACCTTCGGGATCATGCCGCCGGTGATGGTGCCGTCCGCGATCATCGCGCGCGCCTGGCTCACGGTGAGGCGGTGAATGAGCTTCTTGTTCTGGTCGAGCACGCCCGCCACGTCGGTGAGAAGAAGCAGGCGCTTCGCCTTCAGCGCGCCCGCAAGCGCGCTCGCAAACGTGTCGGCGTTGATGTTGTAGGTCGTGCCGTCGCGCGCGAGGCCGAGCGGGGCAACCACGGGGATGATCTCGTTTTCAGCGAGCACCTGCACGATGCGCGGGTTCACCTCCTCCGGGTCGCCCACGAAGCCAAGGTCTACCACACGCTCGATCGCCGAATCGGGGTCGATCTCGGTGCGCGTCAGCTTCTTCGCAATCATCAGATTGCCGTCCTTGCCGGAGATGCCGCAGGCATGGCCGCCTAGGGCGTTGATCTCCGCCACAATGCCTTTGTTGATGGAGCCCGCGAGCACCATCTCCACCACCTCGACGGTGGCGGCGTCGGTCACGCGAAGACCGCCGGAAAACTCGCTCTTGATGCCGAGCCGGTTCAGCAGCTTCGCGATCTGCGGGCCGCCGCCATGCACCACCACCGGCTTCACACTCGCCTGTTCGAGCATGACGATGTCGCGCGCGAAACTCTCCGCGAGCTTGGCGTCGCCCATCGCGTGGCCGCCATATTTGATGACAACCGTCGCCTGATCGTAGCGCTGCATGTAGGGAAGCGCTTCCGAAAGAATCTCGGCGGCGATGCTGGGCTTTCTGAGGCCCCGGTAGAATTCTTCGTTCGGATCGGGTTCGGCGGCGGACATGCAGTCTCCAGGTCGGCTTTGCGCTTGTCCAAAATTACGGCGCGCGCACGAAGATGCAAGGGCGTTCGCGCGGATGGCGTCACTCGGGACCGGGCGCGGAGGCACCTGCGGCGTTCTCGTCCGTACGCGGTCACGTTGTAGTGTGCGCAATCGAAAACGCCCGGCTGTCACACGGTTGCAATGCGTTTCCCTTTTCTTGTCTAGCGTAAGCCAAGGGGATGAGGGACACGCTTATGCATGGCTTCTTTCGGAACGTGCCGGTGATCCGGTTCGGCAAAAGGCGTTATCGCGCGCTCTTCCTTTCGGACCTGCATCTCGGCACGCGTGCGGCGAAAACGCACGCGCTGGTCGAGTTCCTGAGAACCCACGACGCCGAGACGATCTACCTCGTGGGCGACATCATCGACTTCTGGCGGTTGAAACGCGGCGTGATCTGGCCCGGCGGCAACGACGAAATTCTGCAAATCCTTCTGGAACGCATGCACTCGGGCACGCGCATCGTATATGTGCCCGGCAATCACGACGAAGCACTGCGCGCCTATTGCGGCATGACCTTCAACGGCATCGAGATCACGCGCGACTGCGTCCACACGACGGCCAACGGTCGCAAGCTGTTCGTGCTCCATGGCGACGAGTTCGACGTGGTGGTGCGTTACGCGAAGTGGCTTCGCTTCCTCGGCGACCGCTCCTACGAATTCGTGCTCTGGTGCGACGGGCCGCTTAACTGGGCGCGGCGCAAGCTCGGCTTCGGGCACTGGTCGCTTTCCGTCTACGTGAAGACGCGGGTGAAGGCGGCGGCGGTCTTTATTGACGAGTTCGAGACAGCGCTTGCTGCTGAGGCAAAACGTCGCGGTTATGACGGTGTCGTGTGCGGCCATATCCATCATCCGGCCGACCGCCTGATCAATGGCGTCCGCTATCTGAATTGCGGAGACTGGACAGAAAACTGCACAGCCATAGCCGAGCACGCAGACGGACAAATCGAGATCCTGCGCTGGCTTCAAGGGGATCGCGAAAGCGAACCGGCGGCAATTCGCGAGCCCGTGCTCAAGGCGGCCTAGGTGCAATCTCGACGCTTGACGAGGCGGCGGCAACACCCGACCTTGTGAGTCATCCCGTTGTGACGAGCATACTCAAGTGAATTATCGGCTAAACCTGTTCGACCTATTGAGTCAGTCGGTTCCGGCCGTTGGCTGCGAGCAACTGGACGCCGCGCTTGAGCGGCTCATGACTGCCGATCATGACGAAACCGCTATCCACGCGGCAAGGCGGCATTTCAAGCGGACCCGCGCGCTCCTCGATCTTGTGAAATCGGTGGATAAGGGAGACGCGGCCCGAAGCTCGCAGAAGCTTCTGTCGGGTGCGGGGAAGCTGCTTTCCGCGAGTCGCGACGCGCAGGTGGCCGTAGGTGCGGCGGAGACACTGCGCGAAGAGTTCGCCGACGCTTCCCATGAACGGCTTTTTTCTGATCTGTCGTCATGGCTGCAGGCGCGGCACGAGCACGTGCTGGAGCGGGCGGTTTCCGAAAACATAGGAAACGCCATCGCTGAGGTCGCCAAGGCGAAGGCGTGTCTTTCGCAGTTCGATTTCGGCGACGCATCCGCGAAGGATTTGCTGGCCGCCTCCGCGCGAACCTACAAGCGCGGCCGGCGTGAGATGAAAAAGGCGCTCGCCTCCGAACACGCCGAGGATCTGCACGAGTGGCGCAAGCAAGTGCAGCGCCACTGGCGGCAGACGCTGCTGCTCCGAACGGCGTGGCCCAAGGAAGCGAAGGCGCGCGCGAAACTCGCGAAGACGCTGTCGGATGCGCTCGGGCTCCATCACGACCTCGCCGTGCTGCGCGAGATGATCGAGCAAAACCGCGCAGTGTTTCGCACGCCCGCCGACGTGAATACGCTGCTCCTTTTTATCGAGGAAAAGCAGGCGTCGCTGCTCGCCGATGCAAAGGAACGCGGCGAACACCTCTTCTCGGAGAAGCCGAAGGGGTTTCATGCTCGGCTGAAAGCCCACTGGAAGAGCGTCAACCGCACCGACGAAAAGCGCCCCGGTCGGCGAAAAAAGCAGAAATGCACGAAGAAGCCGCCATGCGGGCCGGGCTGCAAATGCGAAAAGAAGCTGGCGGCCAAAGCGTAACGCAAAGCCCTCTTGCCAGAAACGCGCGAAACGGCGATATAAGGGGCGGGAGGTTGGCGCAGGCGTATCGCTCGCCAACCGGGTCAGGTCCGGAAGGAAGCAGCCCTAACGAATCCGATGCGGGTTGCTGTCCAGCCTCTCACTGCCGCCTTGCGCGGCAACAGCTTTCGTAGCCGTTTCGCGGCAGAAGCGTTTGATGCCCCGTCGCGGCACCAGCTTGTTCCGCCTTTGGCGGCACGAGCCTTCGACGCCGCTTTCGCGGCACCATGTAAACGGGCGCATGACGGTCCGCCTGCCGGATCTGGGACATGAGCAATAGCGATAACGCCCCGGCGCTCCCCACCTCCGAAGTTTCGGGAAAAGCGCAGTCCTATCTCGTTCTCGCGCGAAAATACCGCCCGCAGACGCTCGACGATCTCATCGGCCAGGATATCCTCGTTCGCACGCTTCGAAATGCGTTCGCGATGGACCGTATCGCACAAGCCTACATGCTCACGGGCGTGCGCGGCGTCGGCAAGACCACCACCGCCCGCATTCTCGCCCGCGCGCTGAATTACGAGCGCGACGGCCTGCCAGACCGCCCGTCGCTCGACATCGCCGAACTCGGCCGCCATTGCCAGGCCATCATGGATAGCCGTCATGTGGACGTGCTCGAAATGGACGCGGCCTCCAACACCGGCATCGACGACATCCGCGAGATCATAGAGGCGGTGCGCTACAAGCCCGCTGCCGCGCGCTATCGCGTCTTCATCATCGACGAAGTGCACATGCTGTCGAAGTCGGCCTTCAACGGCCTGCTCAAGACGCTTGAAGAGCCACCGCCGCATGTGAAGTTCATCTTCGCGACGACGGAAATCCGCAAAGTCCCCGTCACGATCCTGTCGCGCTGCCAGCGCTTCGACCTGCGCCGCGTCGAGCCGGAAGTCTTGTCCGCCCACTTCGCGCGCATCCTCGAAAAGGAAGGCTACGCCGCCGACGATTCGGCGCTGGCGCTCATTGCGCGTGCGGCGGAAGGCTCGGTGCGCGACGGATTGTCGCTGCTCGATCAGGCGCTGACCATGGCGGAGGGCCGCCTCACTGCCGCCTCCGTGCTCGACATGCTGGGTCTTTCGGGCCGCGACGCGATCTTCGACCTGCTGGAACGCATCTTCGACGGCGACGCGGCGGGCGCGCTCACCGCACTCGGTGCGCTGAACGAACGCGGTGCGGACCCGACGCTTATCATTTCCGACGTGGCCGACGCGGTGCATGCGCTGTCGCGGCTCAAGGTTTTGCCCGGCGCCTACCCGCACGATTTGTCCGCCGACGATCGCGCCCGCGCCGACCGTCTCGCCGCGTCGCTTCCGGTTCCACGCCTCGCCATGGCCTGGCAGATGCTTCTCAAGGGTATCGACGAGGCCGCGCGCGCGCCGCGCCCCTTGGCCGCCGCCGAGATGCTCGTCTTCCGCATGTGCTATACGGCGCAGTTGCCGTCTCCGGCCGATGTCATCGGCGAGTTGAAGCGCAGCGGCGAACGCGCTCCAGTCCGTGATTCGGCCTCCAGCGCTCCGGCCCGCGATTCGGCTGCGGGCGCTTCGGCAACGAGCGGCGGGTTCGAGCCGGCCCGTTCCCGCGTCCTCTCGTCGCGCGGAAGCGAAGCCGTCGCGGCCGAAGCACCAAGAGAAGCCGCGCGCAGCTTCGCGTCCTTCGAGGAGATCGTTGAAAAAGTCAGGGCGGCCCGCGACATCATGCTGCAAAAAGCCCTTGAAGAACGGGTCGAACTCGTGAAATTCGGGCCGGGCTTTCTGGAACTTCGCCTGCTCGAAGGCGCGCCTCAATCACTCGCGCCAGAGCTTGCGAAGAAACTGCAAGCCTGGACGGGCGAGCGCTGGATCGTTTCGCTGTCGGAGGAGCGCGGGCTTCCTCCGCTCGGCGCGCGCATGAGGGACGAAAAGGCGCAGGCCAAGGAAGAGATTCGCAAGCATCCTGCGGTGAAGAGCATTCTCCATCACTTCCCTGATGCCGAGATAACGGATGTGCGAAAGCTCGATTGAGAGCGTCAGGGCAGATCGTCCGCGCGGATCGGTCGAAGAGCGAAAACGGGTTCCGGGCTTCGGCCGAGGGTCGGAGCCGAACCAAGAAGAGGCTTTGAATGAAAAACATCATGTCGATGATGAAGCAGGCGCAAGAACTGCAAACGAAGATGGCCGAGCTTCAGACCGAGCTTGAAACCATGCAGGTGGAAGGCACCTCGGGCGGCGGGCTCGTCAAGGTGCGGCTCACCGGCAAGGGTGTGATGGCGGGCCTGTCCGTCGATCCGAGCCTCATCAAGCCGGAAGAGAGCGAAATTCTGGAAGATCTGATCGTCGCCGCGCACAACGACGCCAAACAGAAGTCTGAGCATGTCATGGCAGAGAAGATGCAGGAACTGACGGCGGGCCTGCCGTTGCCTCCGGGCCTGAAGCTGTTCTAGAGGCGGCTCCATCTTTCAAGCGCCTTTTGGCGGTTCGCGTCGCACCCTTTGTTCGGCCACCTCGCGTTCGATCACCCGATTGAGTGCGCCGGTGGTCGGATGGTCCATTCCGGCTAATGGAACTTGTTCGCTTCCCGCTTTCGAACGATGATGCTTCGCCGCGCTTCCTAAGCGGAGAGGCGCGCGACCGCAACGGCGGCCTTCTGAGCGTCCGAGTCCGCAGGTGTGGGTGCTGTCCGACGACATGTACGAGCACCTCGCGCTGCCTTGTCGCAGCTTGCAACAGTCTTTTTTTGCGAAGGGCGCGGCGATATTAGCGTTTTCAACCGCCACGCTGGCGAAGCCCTGGAAGGAATGTTACAGTTGCGTGAAATTGGAAGCATTCCACGGCCGCTTGGGGGCGAAATGATCGACCGAAACGGATGGTGTCCTCCGGCATTGCCGGGGGAAGCTTAAGTGCCGGCCATGAGCAGCACGGTGCAAAATCCCATTATGCCGCAGGACTTGCTTGCAGCCTACACGCCGCCCACGGTCGGACACGATGAAGCCATCGACGCCGATGGAAGGATCCGGCCGCAATGGCAGGCCTTCTCCGAGGCGTTCGGCGCAGTTCCTCCCGAAGAACAGGCCCAGCGTCAGGAAAGGCTTCGCCGCCTCGTCGCCGAGAACGGCATAGCGCACGATCTCTTCGCCGAGCCCGGCAGCCGACAACCCTGGTCCATCGATCTCATCCCCATCATGATTTCGGCCGCCGAATGGGCGATGCTGGAACGCGGCATGATCCAGCGCGTGCAGCTCTGCGACATGATGGTGAAAGATTTCTACGGGCCGCAAACGCTGCTTCGCTCGGGCCGTGTGCCTCCACGCCTCGTGTTCAGCGATCCCGCGTTCCTGCGCGCCTGCCGTGAGCCGAAGAATACGGGCCACCTCATCAATTTCTTCGCCGCCGATCTCATCCGTGATGCGAGCGGCGAGTGGCGCATCATCGACGTGCATGCCGAGACGCCGGCGGGCGTGGGCTTCGCGCTCGCGAACCGGCTGCTGCATGGCCAGCTCATGGGCGACGTGTTCCGAAGCTGCAGGGCCGTTCGGCTCGCGTCCCATTTCCAGCATATCCAGAGCGAGCTTTTGCAGCGCATCGAGCGCGACGATCCGCTCATCACGCTGCTCACGCCCGGTCCCCAGCACGACGACTATTTCAGCCACGCCTATCTCTCGCGCTATCTCGGCTTCCAGCTCGTGGAAGGCGGCGACCTGCGCGTGATCGGCAGCCGCGTCTACATGAAGACGCTGGAAGGGCTGAAGCCCATCGATCTCATGATCCGCTGCGTGGAAGGTTCTCATTGCGATCCGCTCGAACTCGACCCGAACGGCTTTGCCGGTCCGGTTGGCCTCGTGCAAGCGCTCAGGCGCAATCCGCGCCTTATGATGAACTTCCTCGGCTCGTCCATTGTGGAGAATCGCGGCCTCGGTCCGCTCCTGCAGGACGTCAGCCGCACGCTTCTCGGTCAGGATCTCGTCCTCCACGACACACATCGGCGCTGGCTCGGCGACATGGAATCGCGGGTCTATGTGTTCGCTCATCCCGAGCGCTTCGTGATCCGCCACGCGCATGAGGGCACCGGCCGACCGGGCCGCGCGGAAGTCGGCATCATGCTCGAAACGCTGACGCCCAAGGCGCTCGACGCGCTTCGCTTCGAACTCGATGTGAACGGGCAGGACTACGTCGCCGAGGAGCGCTCCGACAGCGCCTATGCACCGTCGTGGACCGCCGACGGGCTGACCTCGCGCCGCTTTGCGATGCGCTTGTTCGTGGCGGGCATCGACGGCGATTATCGTGTCATGCCGGGCGGCCTCGCGATGTCGCTCGACGGGACGCCGGGCGTCGCCATGTCGGCGCGCGACGGCCATTCGCGGGATGTGTGGATCGCCTCCGACGAGGAGGTGATGCCGCCGCATATCTCGCTGATGCGGCCCGCCGCCGAGGTTGCGCGCGTGCTTCGCGCTGGCATCGGCCTTAGAAGCCGCATTGCGGATAACCTTTATTGGCTCGGCCGGTATTGCGAGCGAGCGGATTGGGTGATGCGTCTCATGCGCGGCGCGTTGAGCCGCTCGGAGGATTCCGGCACGGTGCCCATCGGCGCTGGCGGACGGCGCGCGCTCGAACTCATCCTGTCGAAGGATCAGCCCGCTTCGGCGCCGGGGATCGGCCACGACCCGCGCGCCATCGAGCAATCGGTGCGCCTGCTGATGACCGCGCCCGGCCGCTCGCACAGCTTGCCCGGCCTCGAAAGCAACATGCTTCGCGTGGGCAGCATCGTGCGCGAGCGCCTCTCGCTAGAGGTTTGGCAGACGCTGCTCCGCTTCTCGAACATTGCGTCTCCGCAAGCGAACGACCTCTCCGACTCGGTGAAGCTGCTCGACCGGCTCAATGCGGGCATCGTCACCATGGCGTCGCTCAACGGCCTGACCGCCGAGAACATGACGCGGAACTATGGTTGGCGCTTCACGGACATCGGTAGGCGGCTCGAACGCGCGTATAATCTGGCTGAACTTCTGCTCGCTCTGTTCGGCGAGGTAAAGCGCGAGGACGACGAGACGGCGCGCCTCTTCTTCGTGCTGAACGTGGCGGACAGCACCATCACCTTCCGCCAGCGCTATCTGTTTGCGCCGATCCTCTCGCTCGTGCTCGACCTCCTCATGGTGGACGAGGCGAACCCGCGTGGTATCGGCTTCCAGCTCTGCGCGATCACGGACCATCTTCAGGCGCTGCCGCAGGCTTCGCCGCACGCCCCGCACAACGAGGAGCAACGGCTCATTCTGGAGCTTCTGACGAAGGTGCGCCTCGCGAAGGTCGCCAGCCTTGAGCATGCCGACGCGTCCGGCAATCGCGTGGAGCTTCAGGAGTTGCTGGGCGCCCTGCTTTCGGGCTTGCCGAAGCTCTCCGAAGCGATTACGCGCCGTTACTTCAACCTGACCGAAGAAGAGCTTCGGCGCGTCTACACCCGCTTCGGTAGCCATTCATGAATTTCGAGATCAGCCATCGAACGACGTATCGCTATTCGGCACCGGTTTCGCAGTCCCACCATGTCTTGCACCTGACGCCTCGCTCCCACTACCGCCAGACGGTTTCACGGCACAGCCTCATCATCGATCCGGCGCCCGCCTCCAAGGCGGAAATGGTCGACGATTTCGGCAACCCCGTCTCGCTGATCGCCATTGAGCAGGATCATCGCGAGTTGCTGATTCATTCGCGCGCGCAGGTCGAGGTGTTCGCGCCGATGCAGATCGACACGAGCCGCACGGCAAGCTGGAACGACGTCGCCGCGACGCTTCGCGCCAATCTCGGCCCGGAAACGTTCGAGGCGATCCAATATTCATGCCCGTCGCGCTTCATACGGCCGTCGCGCGACATCCACAAATTCGCGCGGGCGAGCTTTGTGGAGGGCCGCCCGATGCTCGAAGCCGTGCAAGATCTCACGGCGCGCATCAACCGCGATTTCAAATATGAGAGTGGGGCGACCGATGCCGCGACTTCGGTCGAGGAGGTGCTCCGCATCCGGCGCGGCGTGTGCCAGGACTTCGCGCATCTCGAAATTGCGTGTCTCAGGACGATGGGTCTCGCCGCCCGCTATGTGAGCGGCTATCTGCTGACCTACCCGCCAGCGGGACAGCCGAAGCTCATCGGCGCGGATGCGAGCCACGCGTGGATTTCGGTGTGGTCGCCCGAAATCGGCTGGGTGGATTTCGACCCGACGAACAACATGATCCCCGGCGAGGAGCATATCGCCATCGCCTTCGGGCGCGACTTTCAGGACGTAAGCCCGGTCAGCGGCGTGCTGCTGGGCGGCGGCGAGCATGAGGTCGAGGTGGCCGTGGACGTGAACCCCGTCAACGGCTGGGCCAGTATCGCGCGCTGACGTTTCCTCCGCCGGGCCATCGCGCGGCCTTCTCCTTCAACGCCGGCAAAGCCCCGCATTTTCCAGCAAGATCTGACGTTCGCCCTTGAAGGCGCAGACGGGCTGCGCCATCGCCGCGGCCTCCGCCCTGCGCCCGCTCTCCTTCAAAAGCAGCGCAAGGTTCACCCGGATCAGGTGCTCCAGCTCGGGCTTGAAGAACGCGCGCAGCATCTCGCGTTCGGCGAGCGCCGCACGCCATTCGCGTTCCGCACCGGCGTTGTCGTTGTCGCCTTGCAGCGTCACGGCACGGTAAATGTGCGAGCGCGGATCGCGCGGGAACTCCGCGAGAAGCTCCGCCGAGCGCGCCCGGATCTCGTCCATGCCCTTGGGCAACCGCGCGTCGGGGATGACGTGAACCGCAAGCGTCTGCGAACTGTAGGTCGCGACGACCTGCGACGCGGCGAAGATCGCGCCACACAGGCCGAGGACCGCGATCGCGATAGCCGTCTTGCGGTGCGGCGGCGCCTCGGTATCTGGATGCCACAGGCCGAGCAGGGTGCCCCCGACGATGCCGCCGGCGATTGCGCCGCCGATATGCGCCGCGAAGTCGATGCGTTGCCCGAACAGCCCGTCGAACAGCGGGATAAGCGACGGAATGAGCACGCCGAGCGAACCCGACAGCATCAGCCGCCGCTGGCGGGATTGCATCGGAAAGCGATAGGCGATGACGAGCGCCGCCGCGAAAAGGCCCATGATCGCGCCCGACGCGCCGACCGAAATGAGGTCCGCCGCGTTGATGGCGAGCGACGCCAGCCCGCCGCCGAGCGCACCAACGACGAAGATCGCCGCGAACCAGATGGGGCCGACCACGCGTTCCAGCGCCGCGCCCGCGAACAGAAGCGCGAGGCTGTTCAACGCAAGATGCGGCACGCCGCCATGCAGCAGCGGCGCGGAGAACAGCCGCCACCATTGGCCGCCCTCCACGACGAGGCTCTTGTCGAGCGCGCCAAGTGCGACGAGCGTCGAGATGCCGGGATCGAAGAGGGTGCCGCTTCCGTCGATGCGAAACACGGCCTCGCACAGATACACGGCGAGGATGGCGCCGATCAGGCCCAACGTGGCGGTCAACGGCGGCCGCTGGTATGCGCTCACCGCGTCGCGGCCGTCCGGCAGGGGGATGTCTCGCATCAGTCGGCCTTCAGTTCCTTGACCCGGTCTATCGTCATCTGGTTTACGCATCCCGAAACGATGACTTTCTCACCCGTGCCACCCAGCATTACGCTTCCCCGCCAATTGCAATTCGTATCGCGGAACTTGAGCCACGCGCGTTGAGATTCAATGAGCCGCCCGCGGATTTCTTGCGCGTCGTCCTCGCTGGAGTTCTTTTCGAGGAGCGTCTTGTAAATCCGGTTCAACTCGGCATCGTTCCGCTCAAAGTCGCGGCCGATGCAATCCACCGTGGCCGCCGTCGACATGGCCTTGTCGAGGCAGGCGTCGAGAGGTTGCCGAACTTCTTCGGCGCGCGCGTGCGAAGACGCAGCCATACAAATAAAAAATGCGAAAAATATCCTCATGGGCTCTCCGTCCGTCTCACAAGGCCGAGCGTCGCAGGGCGCACTATGTCCGGCGACCGCGCGCGAGGCAACGGTTAGAGCGACATGCCACCGTAGGGAAGATGCGCTGGTATCCGTTTCGGAATGTCTCTAAAGTCGGCTCAACGGGGCATGCTCCTTGCATGACATGGCGAAAGATCAGGGCGTGAACCCAGCACAGGGACATCAGATGACCGATACGAAAGAAACCATCGTCTACGCCGTTTGCGAGGCGAACATTGCGCCCGGCTGGGTGCAGCCGTTCACCCTTGCTAAGGTAGGCGCGGATGGCAAGGATGAGCCGTTCCCCATTCTGATCGTGCGCGACGAGGCTCGGAAGTTTTACGCCTACGTGAATGCCTGCCCGCACGAGAAGAAGCCGCTTTACGAAGAGTCCGAGAATTACGTGTCGGACGGGCGGCGCCATCTGCACTGCATGCAGCATGACGCGAGGTTCGAGCCGAATACGGGGCTTTGCGTCGAAGGCGACTGCAAGTTTCAGAGCCTCGAAAGCATACCCGTCGCGATCATCGACGGCGACGTGTGTATCGCGGGCGTCGAACTTGCCGAGGACGACGACGCTGGTCCGCCGGAAATCATGATCGTTTCCGAATAGGCGACGCGCGAGCGCAGCGGTTTCAGGCGGTGTGCGAACGCGCGCCGCCTTATTCGTGCCGGCAACGTCGGGACGAGCGCGCTCAGCATGCGTCATTTTGGCCGGAACGGAACATTCGCTTTGTTTAATTAGTCCAGTTCCAGCCTTCGCGCTCGGCCGCAGGAAGCGCGCATCTCCCGCGATCCGCCGTTTAGCACCCGGCGACGCTTTCGGTACGAACCTTGCTCTCTGCCTTCTGCCGCGCGCGGCCTACGCACAGGAGAAGCGAATGACCGAAGCCCTCACAGCCACCCCGGAAGGCAGACCTTTCGACCTGCCGCTGGTGTTCAAGCGCCACGTCTTCATCTGCGCGCAGCAGCGGCCGCCGATGCATCCGCGCGGCAGTTGTGCGGCCTCCGGCGCGATGCCGCTGATCGAGCGCCTTTCCGCGAAGATACAGGCGTTGCAAGACCCGGAACTCGCCGTCACGGTGACGGGCTGTCTCGGCTTCTGTCAGGCGGGACCGGTGGTCGTCGTCTATCCCGAGGGCATCTGGTACGCGCCGAAGACGGTCGAGGACATCGACGAGATCTGCGTGTCGCATCTCTGCGAGGGCGAACCCGTCGAGCGGCTCATCTTCGTGCCGAAGGTGTGACGCGCGTTTCGCCCATCCTCCGCATGGCTGATAGTCGCGCGTCGGCGTAGCGCAAGCGTGCATTGAACAGCCGCCGCGAATGGCCTAGCTGTGGGGGTGACAAACACCCGCAGGAGAACGGCCCCGATGGCGAAGGATTTCAAGCAGAGCGCGATCGAATATCACGAGAGCGACCCGCCGGGAAAACTCGCCGTCACGCCGACGAAGCCGCTGTCTACCCAGCGAGACCTGTCGCTCGCCTACTCGCCGGGCGTGGCGTTCGCCTGCGACGAGATCGTGGCCGACCCGGCGGCGGCGGCGCGCCTCACCGCGCGCGCCAACCTGATCGGCGTCATCACCAACGGCACCGCCGTGCTCGGCCTCGGCAATATCGGCCCGCTCGCCTCCAAGCCCGTGATGGAAGGCAAGGCGGTGCTGTTCAAGAAGTTCGCGGGCATCGACGTGTTCGACATCGAAGTCGATGCGAAAGACCCCGACCGGTTCGTGGATGCGGTGGCGGCGCTTGAGCCGACCTTCGGCGCGATCAACCTTGAAGACATCAAGGCGCCCGAGTGCTTCGAGATCGAGCAGAAGCTCCGTGAGCGCATGAACATCCCGGTCATGCATGACGATCAGCACGGCACCGCCATCGTGGTCGCCGCGGCGATCCTTAACGGGCTGAAACTCGTCGGCAAGGACATCGGCAGCGTGCGCCTCGCGTGCTGCGGCGGCGGTGCGGCGGCGCTCGCCTGCCTCAACCTGCTCGTCAGCCTCGGCCTCAGGCGCGAAAACATCTTCGTGTCCGACCGCGTGGGCGTGGTCTATGAGGGCCGCACCGAGGAGATGAATCCCTACCTCGCGCGCTATGCGCAGCCGACGGAATTCCGCAAGCTCGCCGAGACGCTGGTGGGCGCGGATATCTTCCTCGGACTGTCCGCGCCGCGCGTCGTCTCCGCCGACATGGTGAAGACCATGGCGGAACGGCCCATCATCATGGCGCTCGCGAACCCGACGCCCGAGATCATGCCGGACGAGGTGAAGGCGGTTCGCCCGGACGCGATCATCGCCACGGGCCGTTCGGACTTTCCGAACCAGGTCAACAACGTGCTGTGCTTCCCCTTCCTGTTCCGGGGCGCACTCGATGCGGGCGCGACCGAGATCAACGAGACAATGAAAAAAGCCTGCGCCATGGCCATCGCCGATCTTGCGCAGGCCGAGGCGCACGACATCGTGCTGACGGCCTACGGCGCGGAGAGCTTCCATTTCGGGCCTGATTACATCATCCCGAAGCCGTTCGACCCGCGCCTCATCACGCGGCTTGCGCCCGCCGTCGCCCGCGCCGCGATGGAGTCCGGCGTTGCGACGCGGCCCATCGCGGATTTCGCCGCCTATCGCGAAAAGCTCGTGCGCTTCGTGTTCCGCTCCGGCCTCGTCATGAAGCCCGTGTTCGAGGCCGCGAAACGCGCGCCGAAGCGTGTCATCTTCGCGGAAGGCGACCGCGTGAAGGTGCTTCAGGCGGCGTATCAGGTGCTCTCGGAAGGCATCGCTCAGCCGATCCTCGTCGGCAGCCGCAAATTCATGGAAGAGCGCCTGCGCGATCTGGCGTTGCCGATGAAGCCCGGCGTCGATTTCCAGGTGTTCGACCCGACCGAAGATGCGACCGTCGACGACCTCGCCGCCGACTATCACCGCCTTACCGACCGCAAGGGCATCACCCGCTCTGATGCGCGCGTCGCGGCGCGTCGGCAGAACACCGTGATCGCCGCGATGCTGCTGAAGCGCGGCGAGGCGGACGCGATGATCTGCGGCACGACCGGGCGCTTCGACCGGCACCTGAAGGACATTTCCGACATCATCGGCTTGCGCGCGGGCGTGAAGAATTTCGCCGCGCTGAATGCGCTCGTGCTCGAGTCGGGCACGTTCTTCGTCGCCGACACGCAGGTGAACTACGACCCGACCGCAGAGGAGGTGGCCGAAGCCGCCGTGCTTTCGGCGCGGCAGGTGGCCCGCTTCGGTCTGACGCCGAAACTCGCCTTCCTCTCGCATTCAAACTTCGGCAGCGGCAATACGCCCAGCGCGAAGAAGATGCGCGAGGCGCTGCAATTGTTCTGGGAGCGCGAGCCGGGCGTCGAGGCCGAGGGCGAGATGCATTCCGATATGGCGCTGTCGGAAGGCGTGCGGCGCGAGCTGTTCCCCTATTCGAAGCTCGAAGGCGAGGCGAACGTGCTCATCATGCCGTCGCTCGACGCCGCCAACATCGCCTATAACGCGATCAAGGTGCTGGGCTCGGCCATCTCCATCGGGCCGATCCTGCTCGGCGCGGCTATGCCTGCCCACATCGTGACGCCGTCCGCTTCCGTGCGCGGACTCGTCAATATGACGGCGGTGGCTGTGGTCGGCGCGGGCGAAAGCCGGGAGGCGAAGTAAGGCCCGGCCTCGGTCGCGCCGAGCTTCGCGGCTGGCGCGTTCGACCCGGCCCTATCTCACCACCGGCCCCGGTCCGGGACAGGCCCATTTCCGCCCCATCGCGCAAAGACGGCGCATGCGGGCTTCGCGGATCTTTTGCTTCTTGTACCAGTCGGCGGATGCGAAGGGCGGGTAGTAACACCCGCCCTTTCCGTCCGGGAGCGAGCCGCCGCTGCAAGCGGCCCACGCGGCGCCGCTGAAACAGACGGTCATCGCGGCTGCCGTGAGCACTCGTTTCATCGTTTCCTCTCCTGTCGTTCTCGATTTTTGGCGCGTTGTGCGCGATTGCGGTGAAACGCGTTTCGCGCGCGATGGCTCACGGGAGCGCGGGAATTGATCGACAAATGACAGCGGATGCCTTGCGGGGCCTTACCGGAAACGCAAAAAAGCCCACGTGAAAACGCGGGCTTTTCCATTGAGCGGTAAGCCCCCGGGCCGAGACCCGAGGGCGGAGTTGTCTTAGTTGACGATGTCGCGGCCCTTCGTCTCGCGCAGGAAGAGCACGCCGAGGACGAGGGTCATGATCGCCACGATCACCGGGTACATCAGGCCAGCGTAGATGTTGCCGGTCGAGGCCACGATGGCGAAGGCGGTGATCGGAAGGAAGCCGCCGAACCAGCCGTTGCCGATGTGATAGGGCAGGGACATCGCGGTGTAGCGGATGCGGGTCGGGAAGAGTTCGACAAGCATCGCCGCGATCGGGCCGTACACCATCGTCACGAGGAAGACGAGGTAGACGAGAAGCGCGACCACCGGCCAGCTCACGCCTTCGAGCGCAGACTTCGCCGGATAGCCCGCAGTCTTGAGCGCTTCGGCGAGTTCTTTCTTGAAGCGTTCGCCCTGAACCTTGGCGTCGGGGGCCGCCGCATCATACGACTGCACCACTGTCTCGCCGATCTTGATCGTGGCTGTACCAGCCGCACCCGTCTCGTTGATGTAAGGTACGCCGGCCTTCACGAGCGAAGACTTCGCAACGTCGCAAGGCGAGGTGAACTTCGACTTGCCCACGGGGTCGAACTGGAGACGGCACTGGCTCGGGTCGGCGAAGACCGAAACCGGAGACGTGTCGATGGCCTTGGCAAGCTGCGGGTTGCCTGCATGCGTCAGGAGTTCGAACACGCCGGGATAGGCGTAGGAGCCGAGGCCGAGCGGCTTCAGAAGGCCGGTCGGGTAGTAGGTGAGGATCGCAAGCAGCAGGCCGACCATGATGATGGGCTTGCGGCCGATCTTGTCCGAGAGCCAGCCGAAGATGACGAAGAACGGCGTGCCGATGAGGAGCGCAATCGCGATCATGATGTTCGACCAATAGGGGTCGACCTTGAGCGTCTGCGTCAGGAAGAACAGCGCGTAGAACTGGCCCGTGTACCACACGACGGCCTGACCGGCGGTGAGACCGAACAGCGCGAGCAGAACGAGGCGGCCGTTGCTCCAGTTGCCGAACGCTTCCGAGAGCGGTGCCTTGGAAGTGCGGCCCTCTTCCTTCATCGCCTTGAAGACGGGCGACTCGTTCAGGGTCATGCGGATCCAGACCGAGACGCCGAGCAGCACGATGGAAACGAGGAAGGGAATGCGCCAGAAGCCGTATTCGGCCGCGAACGAGGCAGCCTTTTCGGCGGCCGTGTCACCGGGGGAGAAATAGCGGCAAAGAAGGATGACGATCAGCGAAAGGAACAGGCCGAGCGTTGCCGTAGTCTGGATCCAGCTCGTGCGGTAACCGCGCTTGTTGGGTTCCGCATGCTCCGCCACGTAGATCGCAGCGCCGCCATACTCGCCGCCGAGCGCGAGGCCTTGCAGCAGGCGCAACACGATCAGGATGACGGGCGCCGCGACGCCGATCGTATTGTAGCCGGGCAGCACGCCGACGAGGAAGGTCGACAGGCCCATGATGAGGATGGTGATAAGGAAGGTGTATTTACGGCCGACGAGGTCGCCGAGGCGGCCGAACACGATGGCGCCGAAGGGGCGCACGAAGAAGCCCGCAGCGAAGGCGAGCAGCGCGAAGATGAACTGACCGGACTCGGTCAGGCCGGAGAAGAAGTGCGAGCCGATGATGGCCGCGAGCGAACCGTAAAGGTAGAAGTCGTACCACTCGAATACGGTGCCGAGCGAAGATGCAAAGACCACCTTCCGCTGCTCAGCGGGGCTGATTGCGCCCGCTGGTGTGTAGGCTCTGCCTGCTGCGATGTCTGTCACTAAACCCTCCCAATCTGGATATGCGTCTGTTTCGAAAAACCGGACAAATGGCGTTTGCCGGAGGCGTTTCCGGTGCGCGAATACATCGCAGATTTAGCATAGCTCCCATGCGACGGAGCTAAGACATTGGGGCTAAGACTTTCGGCTTAACGTTGAAAACAAAGCGAAAATTTGGCAAATACCCACGAAAGAGGGAGGAACAACTCTGTGCGCGACTGAGGCTAGGCCATGCAAATAAAGCATGCCTAATATAGCAAACGTAGGCTTCGCCTTTTGCTTTGCCCCTTCTGTCGGGCACCGACATATATCTGTGACAAGGCTATCGTAATAACGGAAGCTGGGGCTCGCCGACCGGCCGGCGGCTCATTACGGGAGCACGAAATGACATCACGAACCCTCGCGGTGGCCTTGGGACTCGCGGGCGTGGCAGCGCTATGCGCACCCGCCCAGGCGCAGGGCATCAAGCAGGCGCAGGACAGCTATTTCCTTGCGGCGAAGGCTGATCTCGAAAAAATCCTCGCACGCCAGCCGAATACGAAGAAGGCGAAGAACATCATCCTGTTCATCGGCGACGGCATGTCGATTCCGACGGTGACGGCCGCCCGCATCATGGACGGGCAGCGGCGCGGCGTGGATGGCGAAAGCAACTCGCTCGCGTTCGAGACCCTTCTTCCCTATGTGGCGCTGTCGAAGACTTATACGCATGACAGCCAGGTGGCGGATTCCGCGCCGACTGCGACCGCGTTGGTGTCCGGCGTAAAGTCGGTCAATGGCACCATCGGCGTCGATCAGCACGTGACGGTTGGCAATTGCGCGAGCCAGAAGGGCACCGAGGTCACGACGATCTTCGAACTGGCCGAAAAGGCCGGGCTTTCGACCGGCATCGTTTCGACGGCGCGCATCACGCATGCGACGCCCGCGGCAGCATACGCCAAGACGGCGGGCCGCGACTGGGAAGTCGATACGAACCTTCCCGGCCCCGCGAAAGCGGCGGGCTGCAAGGACATCGCCACGCAACTCGTCGAATGGCCCGCAGGCAACGGCTTCGAGGTGATTCTCGGCGGCGGCCGATCGTATTTCCTGCCGAAGGAAGTCGCCGACCCTGAAACCGAAGGCAAGACGGGCACGCGCGCCGATGGCCGCAATCTCGTCGATGAGTGGCAGCGCAAATACAACGACGCGGCCTATGTCTGGAACAAGGAGCAGTTCGACGCAATCGATCCGGCCAAAACCGGCCATGTGCTCGGCCTTTTCGAGCGCAGCCACATGCAATACGAGGCGGAACGCGCGAAGGACAAGGCGGGCGAGCCCTCACTCGCGGAGATGACCACCAAGGCCATCGACTTTCTGTCGAAGAACAAGGATGGCTTCGTGCTGATGGTGGAGGGTGGCCGCATCGACCACGCTCATCACGACGGCAAGGCCGGTCTCGCGCTCCTCGATACGCTGGCGCTCGACGAGGCGGTGAAGGCCGCTTACGCCAAGGTCGATCCCGAGGAAACGCTGATTATCCTGACGGCGGACCACAGCCACGTCTTCTCCATCTCGGGCTATCCGAAGCGCGGCAACCCGATCCTCGGCCTCGCGGGCTACGGCCTCGACGGCAAGCCCTACACCACGCTCGGCTATCTGAACGGGCCGGGCGCCAAGGCGAACGAGGCGCGCGCCGATCTCAACGGCGTGGATACCACCGCCCTCGACTTCCGCCAGCAGGCGCTGATCCCGCTCGACGCGGAATCGCACGCGGGCGACGACGTGGCCGTCTTCGCGCAGGGGCCCTCGGCGCACCTGTTTCAGGGCGTCATCGAGCAGAACATGATCTTCCATGTCATGACGCATGCGTCGGGCATTCTGGAGAAGGTGGGCCGGGATACGGCCGCCGCGAAGTAACGACATTTGCGGCTGTCCTCGCGCGAGCGCGCGAATAGAAAATGAATGGCCACCGGCGGTGGCCATTTTTTTGTGCCTCACGTCAGGCCGACATCAGGCGCGCTTCGATGAAATCGAGTTCGCGGACGAGCTTGCGCGCCACTTCCTCCGAAATTTGCCGCGAGCGCCGCAGGCGGAGAATCTCCACACGCTCGGCCCGGATCGCGGCCAGACGAAGCTCGCGCTCGATCTCATAGGCGCGGCGCACGGTTTCACGGCCTTCGCCGTCGGCGGTCTTGTCGCGGATACGCTGGCGGTAGAAGTCTCCGATATTCGCCGCAACATCGGCATAGAGAGCCGCGTCTTCGATATCGTCTCCGCCCGTGCGCTTATGCGTCTCGACTGCTTTCAATGCCGCCTCGGCGACAAGACTTCGGGCCTTGTCCTCTTCTTCTTCTTGCGCGGGCTCAGGCGGAAGCTGAAGTTTGCCGAGAAGAAACGGCAAGGCGATGCTTGCCACGATAAGCGAGACGATAATCACGCCCGCCGCGAGGTAGATCGCGAGGTCGCGCGCCGGGAATGGCGTCAATCCGTCTTCCATCACGAGTGGGAGCGTCAGCACGCCCGCAAGCGTGATCGCACCCCGCACACCCGCGAGCGCGGTGACGGCGACGATACGCCAGCCCGGCTTCCGCATGACTTCGCCCCGAAGCGCCGCGCGAAAAAGCGTGAAGCGCAGCGACACCCACACCCAGACGAGCCGCAGTGCGATCAGCGCGGCGCTGATCGCCATGACGTACACTATGAGCCACGCCGGGTCGATATGCCCTGTATCGCGCACGACCTGCGCCGCCCCCGCTCCGATCGTCGGCAATTGCTCGCCGAGAAGCACGAAGATCACGCCCTTCACCGCGAACTGCACAGTGTCCCAGACAGCGGCGCGGCTCACGCGCGTGAGAGCCATGGCTTGCCCGGTCTGCTCCGCATAGCTCATGGTTATGCCGGCAGCCACCGCGGCCAGGATGCCCGAGCAGTGGAGGTGCTCCGCCAGGAGATAAGCGCCGAATGGAATGAGAAGGCTGATGAGGATCTGCGTGCCGGGATCTTCGCCGAAGGTGCGAGCGAACCAGTTCTTCATCCGCGTTACGGCCCATGTCACGCCGGTGCCAATGGCGATGCCGCCCGCCGCGAGCCAGACGAATGTGCCCGCCGCGTCGATCAGCGAGAACGTCCCCGTCAGCGCCGCCGCGACGGCAAATTGCATGCAGACGAGGCCCGAAGCGTCGTTCAGGAGCGACTCGCCTTCAAGAATGTGCATCAACCGCTGCGGCACGGGCACGCGTTGGGCGATGGCGGACACAGCGATCGGGTCAGTCGGTGACACCACGGCCGCGAGCGCGAAGGCCACGGCGAGCGGCATCGACGGGATCAGCCAATGCACGAACAACCCGACGCCGAGCACCGTAAAAATTACGAGGCCGAAGGAGAGTTCGAGGATGGCGTTCGCGTCGCGGAACAGGCCCTCCTTCGGGATGCGCCAGCCATCGAGAAAGAGAAGCGGCGGCAGGAACAGGAGGAAGAAGATGTCCGGCTTCAGTTCGACGCCGAGATCCGCGACATTGGCGATGGCGGCGCCGAGCGCGATCTGAACGAGCGGCAGCGGCAACGCGACAGGAAGCGCGCGCGAAACCCATCCGCTCAGTACGACGGCGAGCGCGAGCACGAGGGCGGTCGTGATCGTGTCCATGTTTCTCTTAACCTTTCAACGGCGCGCGGATTGGGGATCGCTCGCGCCGAAGCGTTGTGCGAGGCTCCGGGGCAGTCGCGAGCGCAAGCCCGCGACCGCCCCTCGGCGCAACTCGCGTCAGGCCACGGTGTGGAAGCCGTTATCGGCGAACACTACGGAACCGTTGGTCGATGAGCCCGCATCGCTCGCAAGGAAAGCTGCTACGCGACCGATATCGTCGATGCCGACGAGGTGATGACCGGGCGTGCGATCGCGAACTTCGTCGAGAAGCTCGTCGAAGCGCCCGATGCCCGAAGCCGCGCGCGTCTTGACCGGACCGGCCGAGATGGCGTTCGCGCGGATGCGCTTGTCGGCGAGATCGGCCGCGATATAGCGCACGGTCGATTCGAGCGCGGCCTTCACCGGCCCCATCAGGTTATAGTGCTGCACCACGCGCTCCGATCCATAGAACGTGACCGTGAGAAGCGAGCCGCCGTCAGTCATCAGCGGCATGGCCAGCTTCGCCACGCGGATGAAGGAGTGGCACGAGATATCCATCGCGAGCGCGAAGCCCTCCGCGGTGCAATTCACGATGCTCGTCTGCAAGTCCTCGCGCGGCGCGAAAGCGATGGAATGCAGCACGAAATCGAGCTGCCCCCATTGCTTGGCGATCGTCTCGAATACAGCCTCAAGTTCGCCGGGAACACGGACGTCGCAGGGCAGCATGATCCTCGCTCTGACCGCTTCCGCGACAGGGCTGACGAACCGCAACGCCTTGTCGTTGAGGTATGTGACCGCAAGTTCGGCCCCGGCCTGATGAAACGCCGCAGCACATCCGGCCGCGATACTGTTTTCGTTCGCGATGCCGATAACAAGGCCGCGTTTTCCATTAAGATCGACGATAGCGGTCATGGCAATTCCTTTTCGAGTTTGAACACGTTCCTTGCGCGTTCTCCCCTGAACTTTTGCCTGTTCCGCTTTCTGATGTGCGGTTTACGGTCACTCGCACGCCGTGGCTTGGTGAGCCGGCGTTTGCGGTGCCTGAGATACTGGCGTGGTCAACATGGCCTCGATCGCTCTTGCGATCATGTCTTCGAGGTCTCCGCCCTCACGCGAGGAGGTGAATCTGGAGCACGTTCCTGATAATGCCCAAACCTGACAGGAATGCGGTGATTGCGGCAAATCGCGCATCAATAGGCTCGCCCATTTTTTCGGCGAGCGAGCCGATGAAATCCTTGAGAATCGTCTCGCGCAAAACCCTTGCCGCGTCGGGGCTGGAAAGAGAGCGCGCCGATCATTGCACCATGCCGGAATCTGCGCAAGGTGCGACGTTCAAAGCGATCGATGGACGGCTCCACAAGTGGAGGAAGCCAGTTTCTACTGCGTGGCCGCGGTCCGAACGCCCGCGACGTGACGGCGGCTTTCGGACTCGACAAACAGATGCTGGTGGCTTTCGAAATCGATGTCGTGGCGATTCATCCATGCCCGGACGTTCGCCACGCCGCAGAAGACGAGCACCCCTTCGCCCCGCCGAAGACGGAACAGCGCTTCGCGGCGCACGAGTTCGTCCCCGTCTCGCGCATCTTCCTCCATCAGAAGCGAGGCAGGCACGCGCAGTTCGCCGATACGGATGCGGCTCACCGCCTGATAGGCGACGGAATGTTCGAGCCAGAAGACCTCGCCGAAGTGTTTGCAGGCGGCCCGTTGAGTAATGCAGACGGTTTCGAGGCAATCATGGCCCGATTTTTCCAGATGGCGGCGCAGTTCTGCTCTCGCTTCCTTTCCACCGTCCCGGCGAAGGTCGCGACCGGAGACTTCCTGCGAATAGACGAGCGTCAACCGGCCGTCCCCAATATCAATGAGCAAAGCTCCGGTGGCCGCAATAATGTCGATCTTTCCAACCATGACAGCCCCACCCTTCACTGAAATCTCTGTCTACCCCGTTGAAAGACAAGGAGAACGAGATTATAGTCAATTATGCGTATAATTTTACGACCCGTCAAGAAACTTGATCCGTAGGGAGAGCGAATTTTGGACACGACGGACGAACGCCTGCGCTGGGGCACAGAGCAACGTCTGGAGTTCATTGAGTTTCGCGCCTTCTGGGAAGGTGGCATTCGCCGGGGCGACATCACCGGGCAATTCGGCGTTTCCGTGCCCCAGGCCTCCAACGATCTCGCCCTTTACCAGCGTCTGGCACCGCTGAATTTGCGTTACGACGCGAGCGAGAAGCGCTATGTGCCCACGGCCGACTTCGCGCCGCGCTTCATGAAGCCGGACGCGGATCGCTATCTCGATCAGCTTTGGTGCGTGGCCGACGGTCTCATCGGCTTCGATGAGACGTGGATCGTGCGCGCGCCGGAAGCAGGCGTTGTGCCGGTGCCGAGGCGGCGCATCGAGTCATCCGTGCTGAAGCGGCTTGTCGGTGTCATCAGGGACCGGCGCTCCATCGAAATCCTCTACCAATCCATGACATCGAGGCGCGCGGATCAACCCATTTGGCGTCGCATCACACCCCACGCCTTTGCGCATGACGGGATGCGCTGGCACGTTCGGGCCTTCTGTCACCTGGATGAAAAGTTCAAGGATTTCCTGTTGTCGCGTTGCCGAGAGGTACGCGGCGAGGGAGCGGCGGGCGCGGACGCAGCGGACGATAGCCTTTGGCACACAATGTTCACGGCGGTTCTCGTTCCAAACCCCGAGCTTGCGCCGAGCCAGCGGGAGACGATCGCCCTCGATTACGGGATGACGAACGGGCAGGCCGAGATCCCGATCCGACACGCGCTGCTTTACTATTTCAACAAGCGAATGCGCCTTGATGTGCCCGCTGGGATCGACAAGCCGGCGGAGCGGCCTGTCGTGGTGGCGAATATCGAGGCGCTCCGGCAAGCGCTCGACGAGGCATCAGGTTAGGGTGTTCCCGGGCGCCCCTGCTTGCGGCGAACTCAGGAGTGCCCTTCCTTCTGCTGTTTGGCGGTGGCACCTTCGCGCTCCTTCTTTTTTGTATGGCGAAGGTTTTCGCGATTTTTCTGCGGGCTGTTCTGGTTCGATGCACCGGCCTCGTTCAGCGCGATCGCAACCGCCTGCTTGCGCGATTTGACGGGCTTACCGCTGCCCGATTCGAGCTCGCCGTGCTTGTATTCATGCATCACGCGCTCGACGACTTCCTTCTGATCGGCGGAGTCCTTTGGCATGATCGTACCTCGCTGTTGGCGGACGGCCATCAGGCCGCCCGCCGCTCCTTACCGACTGTCATACACGCGCTCGTTTTCCCGCGAGTTTTCGCTCCTGCGGACGAGCGGTGTGTTCTGGCGTTCGCGCCGCCTCTGCCTGAAGCGCGCGAAATGCACTGCAACGAACACGAGCACGATGCCGAGCGTCACGAAAGCGAGGGTGGGGATGATGTTTTCGTTGTTGATCAAAAGCTTCCTCCTTGGCGGGATGCATTGCCCATTGATAGGAACGCAGCGCTATCTGTATTGATCCGCAAAAAAGAGACTATTTGACAGGAATGGGCGTGATCTCCGCTCAATGAATACATTTATACGAAAATATTACTCATTAAGACAAAAAAGCGGCGGATCTTACCCACCGCTTCTTTCAGGGAAATTACTTGTTCTTGTGGCTCTGCTGGCCAGCCTTCACATGCTGCTCGTGCGTACCGCCCTGCGAGGACTTGCTCCCCTGACCGCCCTGAGACTGTCCACTGTGGGACTGATCGCCGCCCTTTTTTCCTGCTTCGGAGGCGCGCTGCGGGTCATTCTTGAAGTTGCCGGGATTTTTGTCCTGCGACTGTTTGTCAGCCATGACGTAGACTCCATCTGGAACATGCGATCTCTTGTTGTATCGCGTGGGAAGGAGAAGGCGTTGAAGCCGGGTAGGTTCCATGGAGCGGTCCGGAAAAGATTATTGTCCCAATTCGGGGCATTCGCTCGGAACTTATTTCGAATCAGCGAAGCCTGAGGCAATGGTTATTGTGAGAAGTTAACAGGAAACCGGCTATGGCTCCGCTTATTGTGCCGTGGACGGATAAAATATTGGCCAAGCTCGGCTTAACCTTGGAGAGAATACGTTTCCACTTGGCCGTATGCGTCATAATGTGAGCAATGCCACACGGCGAAAGAGATGTGTCGCTCTTGGGACATGTGACGTCGCAGGCTGCAACCGGTTTGCGTGAAAGGTCTGCGTGTCTCCAGACGGGGCGTAAGGGGATGCCGCTGCTGGAAAAGACTGAAGGCGGCAGAGGCCGCCTCCTCAATCCTTTCCCGGCACATTCGCCCGCCACCACCTCAGCGCTCGGTCGCCACCCCATAAAGGCGTTGTACGCCCGTGATATCCGACTGCTGCAATGTCCGCACCCGCTCATCGTAGCGGTAGCCCATGATGGCCCCCGTCGCGTCCGGGTGATCGAGGCCGATGGCGTGGCCCACCTCGTGCGTAAAGGTGTGCCGGAGGTCGTACACATTGAGATTGCCGTCGAAGCCGACCTTCCACGGCGACTTCGGATTGAGGCAGACATAAGCCTGGTCGATCGCAACACTGTCGCCGTCATCGACTATCGGTGCGCGTTCGGCCGGGGCGGGCACGCCAGGCTTGCCGAGCGCCATTGTCACCGGCGTCGGGATGCCTTTTCCGCTGCGATAGCTGAGATTGGCGAAGGCGCGCCCTCCCGGATCGTTTGCAGCGCCGATGACGATCTGCGCCCGGCTCGGATCGGAAACTTCCTCGAACGTGATGTTGGCTACGCTTTCCCAGGTACGCAGGGCCTCGCGCAACTCGGTCTTCGCGGCTTCCTCTGTCACGCCCGGCGAGATCGCCACGATGTCGGCGAAAGAGCGCATATGTGCGCAGTTGCTCGGGCTCAGGATGCTGCGATTGCTTTGCACGGTGTAGGGTGCGGATAGAAGCGCATAGGTAATGACGGTCTTCTTGCCGGGGCCTTCGGGCGACCAGCGTATCGGCCGACCATCGACCTGCAAGAGCACTCCTGCCTGCGTTGCGACTGCGTTTCCGAGGCAAAGTGCCAAGACGCTCATCAGCAAAGCTCGTCTCATTTCAACCTACTTACTTCCCCTGCCCCCGCAGGATTACGCGAAACACCGCCATTAACTCACGTTTAACACTAACAAATCAAGAACGTGATTGGCGACATAGTGAATGCAAGCGTTGGGCCAAACCCCGTTTGTAGCGGTGCTGGGCGGCTGGCGAGAGGGTTAGCCTGCGTCAACGTGGACAATGCCGGCGTGTTTTCGCGGAAGCCATGGTTGCGAAGTCATTCCTCATGGGGCATAGCTTCAGGTAACGCTTGCCGCCTTGGTGGCCTGCGATCCGAACGCCACTTCCCAGAGAGAGCAGCATGGATCACCTCGCGATTGGCGACCTGTTAGCAAATGCCGATCCGGTCGTCAAAGGCGTGATGGCCATCCTCGTCGTCGCGTCCATCGCCTGCTGGACGATCGCGATCGAAAAGTTTGCACGCCTTATCGCCTTCTCCAAAGAGGTCGCGGCGCTTGAGAGCGCGAACCCGGCGGACGGCGCGCCGTCTTCTTGGCTCGTCGCGCGCATGCGCCAGATCGTCGACGAGGAGCCACGGTCTTCCGGCGAACGGCCTTCCGAGTTCAGCGCGCGGCTCGAAAAAAGCCTGCATGGCGAAGCGGCGGCGCAGTTGCAGCGCCTTCAGGCCGGGCTTCCGTTCCTCGCGACTGTCGGCTCGACGGCGCCTTTCGTCGGCCTGTTCGGCACCGTGTGGGGCATCATGCGAAGCTTCGCTGGCATCGCGGCGGCAAAGGATACGAGCCTCGCCGTGGTTGCGCCGGGCATCGCGGAAGCGCTGTTCGCGACAGCCGTCGGCCTTGTTGCCGCCATACCTGCCGTCATCTTCTACAATCAGATCAATGTGATGCTTGGCCGCGTCGCCGAGCGCTTTGCCGCCGCTTCCACGCGCTACGCAAAGCTCAAGGTTTACGGAGCAGGGCAGGGTGAAACGCCGCGCGAGCCGGTTCTGGCGCAGGCGAGACGCTGATATGGTAATGCGACGCGTGGTTGCGAGGATTGAATGGCAGGTCTGATCCCCGGAGATGGGTCGTCGCGCCCGCAAACGAAGATCATGGCCGACATCAACGTCACGCCGATGGTGGACGTGATGCTCGTGCTGCTGGTCATCTTCATGGTGACGGCGCCGCTGCTCATGGCGGGCGTGCCGGTGCAATTGCCGAAGACTTCAGCGCAGAAGATCGCCAAGCCTGAGAAGCCGGTGATCGTGTCGCTCACCGCCGAGCGCCGCCTTTATATCCGCGACGAGGAAGTGAACGCCGGTTCGCTGGTTCCGCGCCTGTCCTCGATCCATGCGGCCGAGGGCGACGGCTTTGTGTTCCTGCGCGCCGACAAGACGATCCCTTACGGCGAGGTGATGGAGCTTCTGGGCCGCCTCGACGCGTCCGGCTACAAGCGCATCTCGCTGTTGTCAGAAGCGTCTGCCGAAAGCGCGCCTGCGGGCTTGGTCGTGCAGAAGGAAGCGGGAGGCTCCCACGCCGCGCACGGTCAGCCTTCGCCCGCGCAGTGATGCCTCCCATGACCGCCATTCCATTGACCCGCATCCGCCTCGCCTCCGCGCTTGCGGCGCTCGTCCTTCACGCCGCGCCATTCGCGCTGCTGATGTCCGGCGCCGCCGATTTCGACTCGGACGCGATCCAGTCCGGCTCGGGCGTCGATGACCTGACGATCGTCGCGACCATCTCGCTCGACGAGGTGCAGAGTATCGGCCCCGACACGGCGAACGTCGAGCAGAGCGCGGCCTCCGCCGGGAGCGAGCAATCCCCGCCGCCAGAGCCCGAGCCGGTGCAAGAGGCCGAAGAGATCGAGGTTCCGCCGGAGGAGGCCGAGGTCACGCTGCCGAAGAAGGAAGAGGAACAGCCGGAGAAGCCGCAGGAGCAGCCGTCGATGCCCGCGCCTTCGAGCGTGGCACAGGATGAAGCCCGCGCGTCGACGCGCGCCTATCAGGCACGGGTCGCCCAGCTTCTCGCCGCTTATAATCACAAGGTTCATCAAGCGCTCATGCGCAGCGCGTCGCGGCCGAAGAACAGGGAAAAGGGCCGCGTCATGCTCGAACTGACCATCGCGCCGACAGGCGAGCTTCTCTCGCAGCGCGTGGTGAAAAGCTCGGGCGCAAACGACCTCGACGAAACGGCCATGGCGTCGCTGAAGCGCGCGGCACCGTTTCCGCCGATGCCGAACGACATCGCGAAGGGGCCGCGCACCCTGCTTGTGCCATTCGATTACTCGTCCAACTGAGTTGAAACCGTTGCCTGCGCGCCCTGGCGGGTGACAAAACTGTCAGAAAGGCGCGGGGTCTCTTCTCGGGCAGCCCCGTTCGTCTTATCTTCTCGAAAACTCCCGCATATCGGTACATCGAAGCGGGCAACGGGGGAGGACGGCAGTATGACCACTCTTGAGGCTTTGGACGTCAAACCGCAGTCCCGCCTTGATGCGGTCCTCGACCTTCAGCGCGCGGCCTTTCTTCGCGACGGCGCGCCTGGCCTCGACGAGCGCCGCGACGACCTCAAGCGCCTCATCGCGGCAATCAAGGAAAACGCTGACGCCATCGCAACCGCGATCTCCGCCGATTTCGGCTCGCGCTCGAAGCACGAGACGATTGTTGCCGACGTCTGGCCGGTGGTCGCAGGCGCGCGCAACACCGTGAAGCGGCTGCCCGGCTGGATGAAGCCGAAGAGCGTCGGCGTCGGCATCGAGCTTCTGCCAGCGCGCGGGCGCATCCTGTATCAGCCGCTCGGCGTGGTGGGCATCATCAGCCCCTGGAACTATCCGTTCCAGCTCGCCATCGCGCCGCTCGTCGCAGCCCTGGCCGCAGGCAATCGCGTCATGCTGAAGCCGTCCGAGCTGACGCCGCGCACGTCGGAGTTTCTGGCCGGGTTCCTCGCGAAGCTTTTCCCGGAGGAGAAGGTCGCGACGGTGCTTGGCGGCGCGGAGGTCGGCGCGGCGTTTTCGTCGTTGCCCTTCGATCACCTCTTCTACACCGGCTCAACCGAAATCGGCCGCCGCGTCATGCGCGCGGCCGCCGACAACCTGACGCCCGTCACGCTCGAACTGGGCGGCAAGTCGCCCTGCATCATTGGCGCGGATGCGGATCTCGCCGCCGCCTGCCGGAGCATCGCGTTCGGCAAGCTGTTGAACGCCGGACAGACCTGCATCGCGCCCGATTACGCGCTGGTGCCGAAGCCGATGCTCGCCGATTTCGCCGCGGGGCTCGAAGCCGCTATCCGCGCGCTATATCCCAAGCTTCGCGACAATCCCGACTACACGAGCATCATAAACGCACGCCATTACGCCCGCATCTGGCGGCTCGTGGACGAGGCGCGCGAGCGCGGCGTGCGCGTCGTGCAGATTAATCCGGCGTCCGAGCAGCTCGTGCCGGAAGCGCGAAAATTCGCTCCGACGCTTGTCATCGAGCCGCCCACCGACCTCACCGTGATGCGCGAGGAAATCTTCGGGCCGGTGCTGCCGATCCTGTCTTATGACACGCTCGACGACGCCATCGCGTTCGTGAATGCACGTCCGCGTCCGCTTGCGCTGTATTATTTCGGAGCGGGCACGGCGGGTCGCGACCGTGTGCTTGCGCGGACGACCTCGGGCGGGGCGGCGGTCAACGAAACGCTGCTGCATGTTGCGGCGGAGAACCTGCCGTTCGGCGGCGTCGGCGCGTCCGGCATGGGCGCGTATCACGGCGATGCCGGTTTCCGCACCTTCAGCCACGCGAAGAGCGTGTTTCTGCAAAACCGCTTCAACGCCGCGAGCCTGCTGCATCCCCCCTATGGTCGCGCGGCCGATTTCATGCGCAAGTTTCTGCTCGGGCGGTAGCCGAGCGCCCGGCGTTTTGAGCAGCGAGTGCGTGGAGCCTGAGGGCTATCCAGTGAACGCGGTGATTCACAATATGCCAACGCAGCAAGCGTTCGTTAAGCTGCGAGGACGCGGGGAGAGGCAGCGCCCGCAGCCAAGCGACGCTCGCGCTTGCGAAACGTCGCCAAATACGCGCGCTCTATAGCTCCGGTTGCCAAGCGACCGGAGCCGGCTTCTCGTCGCGCGTGGGCTCGCGGATGACTTTTGCCAGGCGCAGCAGCGCGTCCCTCACGCCCGCCCCCGACACACCAGATATGAGCAGCGGATTTTTGCGCGCGACGGCCTTGAGCGCGGCGGCCTTCTCGGCGGCAACCTCTGGCGTGACGGCATCGCATTTCGACAGCGCCACGATCTCACGCTTGCGTCCGAGGCCCGCGCCATAGGCCTTCAACTCGCCGCGTATCGTGCGATAGGCGGCCGCGACATCGGGCTCGGTCACGTCGACGAGGTGCAGGATGACGCGACAGCGCTCCACGTGTCCAAGGAAGCGGTCGCCGATGCCAGCGCCCTCATGCGCGCCCTCGATCAGACCGGGAATGTCGGCGAGCACAAAGTCCGTATCGCCCACCTTGACGACGCCGAGGTTGGGATGAAGCGTGGTGAAGGGATAATCCGCGATTTTGGGCTTCGCTGCGCTTACGGCTGCGAGAAACGTGGATTTTCCGGCGTTCGGCAGCCCGACGATGCCCGCGTCGGCGATGAGCTTCAGCCTGAGCCAGATCGTCAGCTCCGCGCCCTGTTGTCCGGGGTTGATCCGCCGGGGCGCGCGGTTGGTCGACGATTTGAAATGCGCGTTGCCGAAGCCGCCATTACCACCCGCCGCGATCAGAGCGCGCTGCCCGGGCGTCGTGAGATCGGCGATCAGCGTTTCATTATCTTCCCCGAAGACCTGCGTACCGGGTGGCACGCGCAGAACGGTATCGGAGCCGCTCGCGCCGTGTCGGTTGGCGCCCTCACCCGGTCGGCCGTTTCCGGCCTTGAAGTGCTGCTGGTAGCGGAAATCGATGAGGGTGTTGAGGTTGGTGACGCATTCGACATAGATACTGCCGCCGCGCCCGCCGTCGCCACCGTCGGGGCCACCGAACTCGATGAATTTCTCGCGCCGGAAAGAGAGGCAGCCACTGCCTCCGTCTCCAGAGCGAATGTAAACTTTTGCCTGATCAAGAAATCGCATAGCTCGCAGTTAAGGAGATTTGCTCTCCGACGCAAGCGACACGGTGAGGTTTTTCAGTCTCGCCGGGCGATTTGGCAGATCGGCTAGTCGGCGCGTTCGAGGTTCACAGCCTTCGGGCCCTTGCCCTTGGGATCCGGCTGGGTTTCGTAGGTCACCCGCATGCCTTCATCAAGCATGCCGACGCCCGAGCGCTCGACTGCAGAGATGTGAACGAACACATCCTTGCCGCCTTCGTCCGGCGTGATGAAACCAAAGCCCTTCGCCTGATTAAAGAATTTGACCGTTCCGGTCTGGCGCATGGGATGACACTCCTCTTCCCCAACGAAAAAAACAAGGTCTCGGACCGTGTTTTAACTTATGCGAGCAAGCGGTATCGGGGGAAGTCATGCGTATCTGTCCCGCTAATGCGGTATTCTATTAAACGCGCAGTTCCACGGGTTCCGATCATTTGCCCGATTGCTGCGAAGTATGCGCGAACGGCTCCGTTTCGTAAAGCGCCGAGCGATAAGTTTTCAAACACTTTTTGACAACTTGCGACAACTGGTGCTGAACAGCATCAGGTGCCTCGGGCTGTAGCCTATCGGGAACAGGATATATCTGGCCCCGACGCTCTACCGTTGGGTAAAAGCCAGGCAAGATTGCGGGCGAACAGGCCGCTTTGCGCAACCTGATGCGCACCGTTGGTCAGCCCCAGGTTGTCGCGCCCAAGTTGTTGCGGCCGATAACCCTCCACGACAGGAAATGCCGCAGAAACGGGACAAGCGAGGGGTAGCAGCTCGGAGGGTCCGGTTACCAGCCGATCGGCGGTGTGCGTTCCTGGGCCGGCGGTTCCGACAAGACGCGCGTCAAAATAAATAGGTAAAGTGCGCTTTTGATTCAATCAAAAGCGGATCACTCTAAGGCGCGGGCAGGATGCGCATCGTGCTCCCGAGGCTGGCGGCGCGCACGCACCGGACCGGCAAGGAATTCAACGCTGCCGAGGCGTGAAATAGGACTTCGGGCTGCTAAAACGAAAAACGCCCGCCGTTACGCGATGGCGGGCGTTTCAAACCGTCAACGGACCGGAGCCTGTTTAATGAAGGCGCTTCTTGATGCGATCGAGGCTAGCCGTGATCGTGTTCTCGGCGATCTTGCCCGTGACCTTATGCTGGAGAAGCTGCTCTGCGGCCGAAACCGCAAGCTCTGCGGCCTTCGCGCGGATCTGCTTGCGAGCCTTCTCCTCTTCGAGCTTGATCTTCTGCTCGGCAACGGACAGGCGGCGCGTAATCAACTCGTCGAACGAAGCCCTGGCTTCGGTGGCGTACGCTGCCGCCTCCCGCTCCGCCTGCGCGATGATTTCCCCAGCTTCGATTTCAGCGTTTGCCGCGCGCTGCTTGTAATCCGCGAGCAACGTCTCGGCTTCGGCGCGAAGCTTCCGCGCCTCTTCAAGTTCCCGCCCGATGGCGTCGGAGCGCTGGTCGAGCGCCTTCAAAGCCATACCCGGAATGTTGTAATACAGGATGAGACAAATGAAGAGAACAAAGGCGATAGCAACCCAGACTTCAGGATCCATCAACATGCTAGTCACTCCTTAGATCCTTGGCGAATCGCCTCTCGAACCTCGTTTTCAGTGACGTCGATGCCCGCCAATTCCTTGACGATGTCGGCGACGACATCTGCGGTCATGGCTTCCATCTGGCCGGAAGCTTTTTCGAGAACGGCCTTGACCTTGTTCTCTGTCTCGGCGGCCTTGGCTGCAAGCTCGGCTTCGAGCACCCGCCGTTTGTCGTTGAGTTCCGCTTCGAGCTTTTCTCGGGCATTCCGGATCGTGCCATTGCCCTTCGCCTTGGCGTTGGCAAGTTCCGACTCGTATATTTGAGCTTGCTGATCTGCCGCAGCCTGCGCTTCGCGGGCGGCCGAGAGATCGCCTCCGAGTTTCGCCTTGCGGTCGGCGAGGACTCTCGCGATGCGCGGTAACGCAAGGCGGGAAAGCGCGATATAGAAAAGCGTGAAGATAATCGCCAGCCAGATCAACTGGGGAGCGAAATCGCCGGGTTGCAGTTGTGGCATGGAAAAAACCGCCTGTGCGCTAGGATATGGCGCCGCTAGAACAGAATCCGATCAGGTTGTGGCAACCTGACCGGTGAATTCGTCTCTTAACTTGAAGCAGAAACCCCTTTAACCGACCAGACTGCGACGCAATCCGTTCGGAAAGGGCTCCTGGCGCCGCCAGTTCTTCGTTAATTAGAACACGAACAGAAGGATAAGCGCGACCACGAGGCCGAACAGACCCGTCGCTTCGGCCAGCGCAAAGCCGAGGAGAAGGTTCGGGAACTGGCCCGGAGCGGCAGACGGATTGCGCAGCGCGCCCTGCAGGAAGTTGCCGAAGATGCTGCCGATGCCGATACCGGCGCCGATCAGGGCCGAGCAGGCGAGGCCCGCGCCGATGAGCTTGGCTGCTGCTGGATCCATAACGAAATCTCCTATTCGATCGTTCGGTTGAGTGGCTGGGAGTTAATCAGTGCGAGCCCGCATGAAGTGAGTCGCTGAGGTAGATGCAGGACAGCACCGCGAAGACGTAGGCCTGCAGGAACGCAATCAGAATTTCGAGGCCCATGAGAAGGACCATGAAGATGAGAGGCACGCCACCGGCGGCCAAGCCGACATTCACGCCAAGTCCCACCACGAAGCTGCCGAAGACCGCAAGCATGGTGTGGCCCGCCATCATGTTCGCAAAAAGACGAACCGAGAGGCTGATGGGGCGGGTGAAGTAGGAGATGATCTCGATGACCGAAATCAGCGGCAGAAGCGCGATCGGCACACCGGACGGCACGAACAACTTCAGGAAGCCGAAGCCGTGCTTGAAGATACCGATGAGAGTCACGCCGAGGAACACGAAGGCCGCGAGCGCGAACGTGACGATGATGTGGCTCGTCACCGTGAACTGCCCAAGACCCGGGATCGGGATCATGCCGAGCAGGTTCAGCGAAAGGATGAACATGAACAGCGTGAAGATGATCGGGAAATAAGGCATTCCCGACGTTCCGGCGTTCTGGCGGACCATGTTCGCCACGAACTCATACGAAATTTCGCCGAGCGATTGCAGGCGGCCCGGCACGAGCTTGGCGCCTGCGGTGCTGAAAACGAGGACCGCCGTCACCAGCGTCGTCGCAATCACCATCCATAGCGACGCGTTGGTGAACGACGCGTCGTAGCCGAACAGCTCAATCGGCGTGTAGCGGTTGATGACGAACTGGTGCATGGGGTCGAAGCCCCCACCGCCATGATGGCCGCCATCTTGCGTGGCGGCATGCGCCGCACTGATAAACCAATCGATCATAGCAATCCCCGCCGAGCCGAAAGACTCAGCCGTTTCTACTTGTCACCCATCCTCTGGGCCTCGCGGATCACATTCAGAAACCCGGCAGCGATGCCGAGAAACAGGAACACCACTATAAAGAAGCGGGTGTCAAGCCACTGATCCAAGGCCCAGCCGATAAAGCCCCCCACGAACACACCTGCCACCATTTCGGTGGAGATCTTGAACGCTCTCCCGAGCATGGAACTGCGCTTTTCCAGTTCCTCGTCGGACATGCCTTCGCGCTTATTGCCTTCCGGATCGAGCTTTCGTTCCAGCTCCCTCAGCCGCTCTCGCAAGCTTTCGCTTGTCTCGGGCGAACTTTTTCGGTCGCCCTGATCGCCGTCGCCGGAGGGATTCATAGAAGCCCGATCACGTTAGGAATAATAAGCGCGTATAAAATTTCAGGTCGTTTCTAAGCTACGCTACAAAGCGAAGTCAACCACCGCGTTGCGGTGCGGCAAATGAATTTCATCGGCCCTCCCGCACAACCGCAAGTGCGAGGCCGTCGTGAGACTTCACACCCACCGTCTGGATGATGGTTGCGTCGACGGCAGGATGAGCGGCGAGCGCGTCGGAAAGGCGCTTTACGCCCGCCACGGCTGGATTTTCCGCGCGCGCCGGATCGATCACCGCGCCATGGCGGATCACATTATCCGCGACGATCATCGTTCCCGGCTTCGAAAGCCGCAACGACAGCTCGAAATAGTCGAGATACGGTTCCTTGTCGGCGTCGATGAAAATGAAGTCGAAGGGCGGCTCGTCTGAGGCGATGAGTCGGGGCAGGATGTCGAGCGCCGCGCCCTCGTGCACCTCCACCTTTTCGGAAAGGCCAGCGCGGGCGAGGTTCTTGCGCGCGACGGTGCCATGGCGCGGATCGACTTCGAGAGAAATCATCCGGCCGTCCTCAGGAAGCGCGCGGCCGAGCCAGATCGCGCTGTAGCCGCCGAGCGTGCCGATTTCCAGAATGCGCCGCGCGCGCACAGCCTTCGCGAGAACGAACAGCAAGCGCCCGAGAACCGGCGAGACGCTGATTCCCGGCATCGCCGCCGCCTCCATGTCCGCGACGGCCGCGGCGAGCGCGTCGTCCTCCTTCGCGAACAGGCCCTCGATATAGCCGTCGACGGCGGAAAAGATGTCGGTCATCGGAGACTCCTTGCGCTCTGCCGCGCGGGGTTTTGCATTGACAAAAGCGCCCCGCGCCCAAAGCTCTTCGCAACGATACGTTATTTTAGAGGTTTCCTTGACGAATCCCAACCACAAGACGCCGTCCTTTTCGCGGGAGATGCCATTTGAATACGGCAAGCTGGAGCAGATTGCGCCGGGCGTGCGGCGCATCGTGTGCGAGAACCCGGGGCCGTTCACGTTCAAGGGCACGAATCTGTATGTGGTTGGCGAGGGCGATGTGGCGGCGATCGATCCCGGACCGGCGGGCGGTGCGCAGGTCGACCTTCTGCTGGACGCGTTGCGCCAGACCGGCGAGCGGGTGGCCCACATTATACTCACGCACTGCCACGCAGATCATAGCGGCGCGGCGGCGGCACTGAAGAAGCGGACCGGAGCGCCGACTTACGGAATGGCGCGCAAGATCGACGATCCTGTCATCGGCAAGCGCGGCCCGTCCGGCGGCGACTTCGTGATTCCCGTCGCCTTCGATGTGCCGCTCCACCACGGCGATACGGTGCGCGACGCGAGCTTTGAACTCCACGCCGTGCATACGCCGGGACACGCGCCGGATCATCTCTGCTTTCGCCTCGCGGACGGCGACATCCTTTTCTCGGGCGATACGGTGATGGGCTGGAACACGAGCGTCGTCGCCCCGCCCGAAGGGAACATGGGCGATTATCTGCGGTCGCTCGATATGCTGATCGGCCGCAACGACGCGGTTTATTTCCCCGCGCATGGCGGCCCGGTGCATGAGCCGCAGCGCTTCGTGAAGGCGCTGATCTTCCACCGGCGCTGGCGCGAACTTGAAGTGCTGGAGGCGTTGCGGGCGGGCGCCACGCGCATCGGCGACATGGTGCCGCGCATCTACAACGGTCTTGAGCCAGCGCTCGTGCCCGCCGCCGCGCTTTCGGTGTTCGCGACACTCGAACATCTCGTCGAAAAGCAGTTGGTGGCGGCAACGAGGCCCGGTTCGCTCGACATGGCGCAGGAGTTCGCGCTTCTCGCATGACGGGCGGCGGCGGAACGTAACCTTCGCCCCACAGGTTTCCTTCGATGACACGGTTGTCGTTGGAGGACTTTGTGTATTTTCTCGCTCTTGCTGCCGATTTCGACGGCACCATTGCCCAAAACGGCGTCGTGGACGATGCGACCTTTGAAGCTCTGCGGAACCTCAAGGAGAGCGGGCGTCGGCTCATCCTTGTAACGGGCCGCCAACTCGGCGAACTCGCGGACACTTTTCCCAAATATGGCGTGTTTGACCGCGTCGTGGCAGAGAATGGCGCGGTGGTCTACGATCCGGCGACGAAGCAGAAGACGCTTGTTTGCCAAGCCCCGTCACCCGCTTTCGTCGCGGCGCTGAAGGCGCGGCAAATCGAGCCGCTGTCGGTCGGCGATTGCATCGTCGCGACGTGGGAGCCGAACGAAAAAGCCGTCCTCGAAATCATTCGCGAGCAGGGGCTCGGCCTTCAGATCAGTTTCAACAAGGGGGCGGTGATGGTGCTGCCCTCGGGCGTGAACAAGGCGACGGGGCTCAAAAGCGCGCTCGACGATCTCGAATTGTCGCCGCACAACGTCATGGCAGTCGGCGATGCAGAGAACGATTTCCCGTTCCTTCGCATGTGCGGATGCGCGGTTGCGGTGGCGAATGCGCTCCCGAGCGTGAAGAAAGCCGCCGATGTCGTGCTCGACAAGCCGCGCGGCGAAGGTGTGCGCGACCTCGTGGATCGGATTTGCCGGGAGGACTCCGCCATCGCGCCAAGGACGAAGCGCGCGATTCGCGTGGGCCAGGATCGCGACGGCCGCGCGATCACCATCGACCCGGAAGAAGGTTGCGCGCTGATCGCGGGGAGTTCCGGCATCGGCAAGTCCACGCTCGCGACGGCGTTGACGGAGCGTATGCATGAAGCGGAGTTTCAGTTTTGCGTGTTCGACCCGGAAGGCGATTACGACGACCTCGATCATGCTGTTTCGGTCGGCGGGGTGAAGGAGCCGCCGAATCGCGCGCAGCTTCTGAAGCTTTTGCACAAGGTGGATGCAAACGTCGTGGTGAACACGCAGGCGATACCGGTCGAGGATCGGCCGCCTTTTTTCGCGAAGCTTTTTCCGCATTTTTCTTCGCTGCGCGCCGAGACCGGTCGCCCGCACTGGCTCCTTATCGACGAGGCGCATCACCTTCTGCCGCAGCGCCGCGAAGGGCTTGAGCGCGTGCTGCCGAACGACCTGCGCGCGGCGATCCTCATCACGGTTCATCCCGAAGCCATCGCGGTCGAGATTCTCAACAGCGTTAGAACCGTGTTCGCGTTAGGCGAAGGCGCGGCGGGCGTCATCTCGGGCTTCAGCCGGGCAATCGGCGCAATTCCGCCCGCGAGCTTTCCCGCGTTCGACCCCGAAGAGGAGGTGCTGGCTTACACCGTGCGCGACGGTCACGTATCGCCGGTCATCCCGGACCGGCCGATGCGTATGCAGAAGCGTCACAGCCGCAAATACGCGGAAGGCCAACTCGGCGAGGATCGGAGCTTCTTCTTTCGCGGGCCGGATAACGCCCTCAATCTGCGCGCCCAGAATTTGATGATCTTCCTTCAGATGGCCGACGGCGTGGACGACCGAACGTGGGAGTTTCATCGGCAGGGCGCGCATTATTCCGAGTGGTTCCGAACCGCGATCAAGGACAAGGGGCTTGCGGAGGAAGCAGCAGCCATTGAGCGGGACGCGAGTCTCGATCACAAGGAAAGCCGCAGGCGCATCCGCGAGGCCGTTCTCGCGCGCTATACGGGACCGGCGAAGTCCGACGAGCATTAGCCAAGCGGCAACGGCGCCCGCCGCCGCTTGGCCTTGTCTTTAAACGCCCGCGTTCTCGCGTCCGAGATGCCTGAACATGTGGCGGCGGGCCTCGTCATCCGTTTCGGTCACAAACGTGAAGCCGTCCTTCAGCGCGAGCGCGCGCTGGGCTGCGGGCCGCTTCTCGATCTCGTCGCAATGGCGCTTGAGATAGGGGAACTTCTCCCACGCGCCTTCGCCCAGCACGCGCTCCACGTTCCGCGACCAGGCCCACACGGCCATGTCCACGATGGTGTAGGCGTAGCTCACCATATGGCGGCGATTCTTCAGCCGGTCGTCGAGGATGCGGAAGTGCCGCTCCGCCTCGAAGAAATAGCGCTGCTCCGCATAGGGCACCTTTTCCGGCGCGTAATGCCGGAAATGGACGGCCTGCCCGGCGAATGGCCCGACGCCGGTTCCGACGAACTCAAGCCACGAGAGCATTTCGCCGCGCGCTGCCCAGGTGTTGTTCGGCGGCAGGAACTTGCCCGTCTTGTCCGCGAGATAAAGCAGGATCGCGGTCGAATCGAACACGGCATGACCGCCGTCAACAATGACCGGCACCTTGCCGTTCGGGTTCAGCGCGAGAAATTCCGGCGCGAACTGCTGACCGAGCCGCACGTCTATGGGGACGGCCTCGAAGGGAATCGCGGCTTCCTCCAGAAACAGCGCCACCTTCATCGGGTTCGGCGTGGGGTTGAAATAGAACTTCAGCATCGGGGCTCTCCTTGCGTGACGCGTTTTCTGCACGGGAGGTGGTTGCAAGCGGCGCGCGCGACAATATATTTTAGATCGATCGCTCTAATTCAATGGTAAATGAGCCACATGAGCCGACCGCGCGCATTCGATGAGGAGAAGGTGCTTGAAGCCGCCGCCGCCTGTTTCTGGGCGAGGGGCTTCGCGGCGACCTCCGTGCGCGACCTGGCGGGCGCGATGGGCATCACGGGGGCGAGCCTCTACAACGCTTATGGCGACAAGCGCGGCGTGTTCGAGGCGGCACTTTATTATTATTGGAATACGGGCGCGCGCGCCCGCATGGCCGCCATCGAGGCGCAGACGAGCGGGCTTGCCGCCATCGAGGCGTTCTTCGCGGCCGGGATCGAGCGCGCGACGGCCGATTGCGAGCGCAAGGGCTGCCTGATCGTCAATTCTGCGCTCGACGTTGCGCCGCACGATCCCGGCCTCGCCAATGTGATCGCGGGCTATCTCATGGAGATGAAAAGCTTCTTCGTGTGGCACATCCAGACCGCCATCGAGCGCGGCGAGTGCCCGAAGCCCATCAATCCCCATGCCCACGCCGCGAATCTGCTCGCGGTGCACATGGGGCTGCGCGCGCTTTCGCGCTGTTATCCCGACCGCGCGTTTCTTGAAGCGGCGGTAGCGCCTGCGCTCGCCGCTCTCCGCAACCATTCTGACAAGGAGGAAGTCGCATGATCGAGCTTTATTACTGGCCGACGCCGAACGGTCACAAGATTACTCTGTTTCTGGAAGAAACGGGGCTTCCGTACGAAATAAAGCCGGTTAACATCGGCGCTGGCGACCAGTTCAAGCCCGAGTTTCTTGCGTTCTCGCCCAACAACCGCATGCCCGCGATCATCGACCGCGAGCCGAAGGATGGCGGTGCGCCGGTCACGGTGTTCGAGTCGGGTGCGATCCTGCTTTATCTCGCGGAGAAGACGGGCCGGTTCGTGGCCGCCGATCTGCGCGGGCGGTTCGACGCGCTGCAATGGCTGTTCTGGCAGATGGGCGGGCTTGGACCGATGGCGGGGCAGAATCATCATTTCGTCCAATATGCACCGGAGCGTATCCCCTACGCGATCGATCGCTACGTGAAGGAGACGAACCGGCTTTATGGCGTGCTCGACAGGCGGCTCGCCGACCGTGAGTTCATCGCGGGCGACTATTCCATCGCCGACATGGCGAGCTATCCGTGGATCGTGCCGCACAAGAAGCAGCAGCAGAACCTCGATGACTTTCCGCATCTGAAGCGCTGGTTCGATGCCATCCGGGCGCGGCCAGCCACGGAACGCGCCTATGAGAAGGGCGCGGCTATCAGCAACACTTCGGTGATGACGGAGGAGGGCAAGAAAATCCTCTTCGGCCAAACGGCGGGCGTGGTGAAGCGTTAGGCTGGATGGCGACTTCTGCAACCGGCATTGTCGGGGGCGGGACGCCGACCCCGATTTTTCAGGCAACGATGGCCCGCGCGGTTGATAAGTTCGCGATTGCCGCAATGTACGCGCAAGGCCGTCACGTCACGGTCAAAATCGCGGCGGGTTTTTCTTTTCGCCGGAGAATACGCGTTCGGTAGAGATATAAAGCGGAGATCGCGATGATAGATCGTCGGGCATTTTTGGTGGGCACGGCTGCCGCGGCGCTCGCGTCGAAGGCTTTCGCAGCCGAGGGCACAGGCGTCTTGTCCGGGCCGCAAATTCCCTTCTCGTTCGACAAGCTCATCGCCGACGCGAAGGCGCTCTCCGAAAAGCCGTTCGAGAAGGCGCAGGTGAAGGACCGCGACACGCTGGAACGGCTCGATTTCGACGAGCATCAGCAGATCCGCTTCCGTTCCGATTCGGCGATCTGGGTGAAGGGCGACGGCCCCTATCCGATCGAGCTGTTCCACCCCGGCAAATGGTTCAAGGAGCCGGTGCGCATCTTTGTCGTCGACGGGGCGAGCGCGCGCGAAGTGAAATACAGCCCCGACCTCTTTTCTTATGGCACGAGCGAATTCGCGAAGGCGCTTCCGCCGGACACGGGGTTCGCCGGTTTCCGCGTCATGACCGCGCCCGGCGTGCCGGACTGGCTCGCGTTCCTCGGCGCCTCTTATTTCAGAAGCCCGGCTGAGACTGGGCAATACGGCCTTTCCGCGCGCGGCCTCGCCATCGACACCGCGCTCAACCGACCCGAGGAGTTCCCGCGCTTCACGCAGTTCTGGCTGGAGAAACCGGCGGATGGGCGCAAGGGCGTGATCGTGAATGCGCTTCTCGATTCGCCGAGCGTTACCGGCGCTTATCGCTTCGATGTCGAGCATCCGGGCCGCACGGTCATGGACGTTCGCGCGCATCTTTTCCCGCGCATGGACATCGAACGCGTCGGCATCGCGCCGCTCACCAGCATGTATTGGTACGGCAAGCCGAATCGAAAGGTTGCGGTCGACTGGCGGCCGGAAATTCACGACAGCGACGGCCTCAGCATCTGGTCGGGCGGCAATGAACGCATCTGGCGGCCGATCAACAATCCGCGCTCGATCCAGACGAGTTCGTTCTACGACACCAACCCGAAGGGATTCGGCCTTCTCCAGCGCGAGCGCAACTATTCGCAGTATGAAGACGATGGCGCGTTCTACAACAAGCGGCCCGATGTGTGGGTGGAGCCGCAGGGCGACTGGGGCGAGGGCGCGGTGCAACTCGTCGAAATCCCGACCGACGACGAAATCCACGACAACATCGTCGCCTATTGGACGCCGAAGGAGCCGTTCAAGCGCGGACAGCATCGCGAGGTGCGCTACAAGCTTTACTGGAGCCTCGAAGAGCCGTTCCCATCGCCGCTCGCGAAGGTGGTCTCGACGCGCGTCGGGGCAGGCGGGATTCCGGGGCGTCCGCGCCCGCGCGGCCTCGTGAAATATGTCGTCGACTTTGAAGGCGGCAAGCTTTCCGAGCTTCGGCGGCGCGGCGATATCGATGTCGTCATCACGGTTCCGACGGGGCGCGTCGAGCGCGAGGCGGTTTACCCCGTGGTGGATAGCGAGCGCTGGCGGGTGATGTTCGACTACACAGCCGCGTCGGAAACGCCCGTCGACATCCGCGTTTACCTCAAGAAGGGCAATGACGCGTTGAGCGAAACCTGGCTGTTCCAGCACCTCGCATCGCTCGCGACATTATAGCGCCGTGAGGGCTTAAGCTTTATCGAGAAGCCGGAGCGTGGCGGCGTCTGGCTCTCCCTCACAGAGATTTTCGATGGCTTCGGCGAAGATCGGCTCGCCGGAGCCCGCAGCCTCCGCGAACAATGTCACCGACGAGTGGAATTTCATGTCATCGGGTGCGGGAAAGACTGCGCTGATGGGCTTGCCTGCGTCGAGAACGAGCTGCGTGCATTCGACGAGGCGCGGCCCGAGCACAGCGTGGGAAAGATAGGTGCGCGCCTCATCGAGCGACGCGATCCCGTAGCGCCAAGCCGTTGGACTACGGCCAAGCCCGCACAGTTGCGGAAAGATGTACCACATCCAGTGTGTGAGCTTGAGGCCTTGCCGCAACTCCGCCACCGCGAGGGCGTAGGAGGCCTCTTGAGCGTCCACGAATCGCTGCAAATCGAAACTTTCGGGGCTTTTTCTTGTCATGATCTCCGCCGTGGCCGCTCTTTCGCCCGACATATTCGATCGAGCGAGTGCGTTCTCCTCAAATGGTGTTGAGGGGGCGAGAGAAAACTATTCAACTCTGCCGCGAAGCGGATAGATTTCGCGCGTGACGTCCTTGGCCAACATCGCTCACAGCCTTCGCATTCCGGATGCCGATTCCGGACGTGCCGCGCCGACAGGTCGCGGATGGGGAGGTTTTTCTCTCGTGGCGGAGCGCGCGACGCGGGCGGCCGATCGCGCGGGGGCTGTTTCGTCGCCGCTTTTCGCGCGCACGTCGATCCCATCCGGAGCGTTGCCGCGCGCTTGCGATCTTGTCCCCGAACGGACAGCGCTTCCACCGCTGCGAGGGTCACAGCGCGCAATCATCGCGACAATCGTGGCGGCGCTGGCGTTGCATCTTCTTTTGATCGCTCCGCTGATTCCCTTGTCGGCACCCAGCCCTGACGATGACGCGACACAGCGTCTCGGCATGGAGACCGGCGAACCGCTGAATGTCACTGTCATCACGGCGGAGGATTTGAAGCGGCTTAGCTCGGATCCGTTCAAACAACAGGGAAGCGTCGCGCCCGAGCCGGCGCCACCTGCGCCCCCGCAGCCCGAAATGCAGGCAGAACCAACGCCGCCAGAGCCCGTACAGGAGGCGCAGCAGTCGCCTGAACAGCAGCAAAAGCCCGAGCCTCTTCCACAGGAGCAAAAGACGGCATCTGCATCGCCCCTTGAGTCCAAGTCGGACGAGAAGGAGAAGCCGTTCGATCCGGAGAGCTTCGCCGCGGCGGCAACGAGACGATTCTCACAGCAGCTCGACCATGCTTTCCAGAAAAAAGAGCAGCGTGAAGCATCGCGGCGGCCAGCCACGCGAGCGGGCAATGTGAAGGCGTTCCGCCCCGGCGCGTCGTCGAGCGGCAAGTCGAACGAGTTCGAGCGCGCGGTTATCTGGGCGCTGGCGGGCACGAAGCCCATGGGTAATGGCAAATGGGGCAGCGTGGTCGTCACTTTTGCAGTGGGCGAGACGGGCCGTGTGGACGGTCTGCGCCTCATGAAAAGCAGCGGCGATAACTGGCTCGACCAGGGCGCTTTGATGGCCGTTCGGCAGGCGAGACTGCCGACGCCGCCTTCCGGTTTGACCGTCGGGGATCGCACATTCGTGGTGGAATATATCTCGACGCCGAGATTGTAGCTGCGAGGCTTGCGCGAAGCTGTCCTTGTGGGGCCGAAACCGGTTTTCCCACGAATTCCACAAGCGCGCGTTTTAAGCGTTGACAGAGGGCGGCCCTGTGGCTAGAAAACGGCCTCCAGCGATTGACCAAGTCATTGAGAAATCGCGGGAAGCTTTCCCGAAAACAGAGAAGCAATAATCAGTCTCCGGATTGATTGGTGATCTGGCTTCGGTTCGAGCAGCAAATTTTTCAGGAACGACCTTCTTGACATCGCTTGCTGGTTCGATTAAATAGTATTCCCCCTGCCGCTTATCGGGCCTTTTTCGATAGAGGTGGGAACAGCTTCCTTAGAAAGGGACGTGGCCGTGAGCCAGTCGCAAGACTGGCGATGGTAGCTCTTTGGGAGGCTGTTGCGAGCGAATTTCCTGGTGAGTTTGTTTTAAAAAACAGCTTGACGGGGTTAGCTTAGCGGGATAGGTAGCGTGCTCCGCGGTTTTGAAGGTTTCGGAACGGCGGTTACTTCGGGATTACTTGGGTCTACGGTTAGTCTTTCTTGATTGACTTAGGTTTGAGCTTCCGGGGCGAACTAAAAAAGAGTGGGTCGAGAAAAAAGTTCTTGACAACGATTTGAGGTTCGGTTATAAAGGTTGCTCTGAGGCACTGCCGAGATGGCGACGCTGAAGGGGTTTCCGCTCTGGCGAGGGTTTGATTGGTCTTTATGGATCGATTGCTTTTGCGGGGTTTGAGATTTTGGAGCTTAGGCTCAGACCGGGACTTTGGTTTCGGGTTCTTTGACAAGTTGGACATTAGAGGAAAGAGAAACGTGGACGGCGGAGCTCTGGCGCTCCTGGCGGTAAAACGCTAGGGGGACTAAAGACTTCGGCGGTCCTGTTTCGGGTCACTCTGTAAAATCTTGCAGCCCCCACCGGGCGGCAAGTCGAGTGACTATTAGGACTCTTAAAA